>NZ_CATVTL010000006.1:0-97268 GCF_958346945.1 uncultured Parolsenella sp. | reverse complement strand
CCCCAACCCCGCCCAAACACAACGTGAACATCAGGAGAAGCCGTGCGAGCAGGCGCCGCTGGCCACGTGTGCTGCGCTACGATTGATAGCCACATTTTTGAGCGAACCAGCGAGCGAAAGGGTCCCACCCACCCATGAGCGACATCAATAAGCCCCAGCTAGAGACCGTCATCGACGACACAGACGACCTCCGGCCCGCAGACGACCCCATCATGGCCGAGGAGCAGGCGCACCTCGACGAGATCTACGCCAAGCTCACCGCCATGCGCGATGACCTCGCCGCCGAGCTCGAGCACGGCCACGAGGGTGCCGCGGCAGACCTGCGCGAGCTCTCCGACGAGATCCGCCCCGACTTTGGCGGCGCGGCCGACGAGGTCATGGAGACTCTCGCCGCCATCGAGACGCTCAACGCCGTCATCGACGCCTACAACCAGTACCACGACTTCTCGGTCGACAAGCTGCGACGCCTGCTGCTCCTGCTGCGCCAGCCCTACTTCGCCAAGGTCCGCCTCAAGATGTCGCCCGACCGCCCGGCCCGCGACGTCTACATCGGCGCCGCCGGCATGACCGACGAGCGCAGCCGCCCCCTCATCGTCGACTGGCGCAACCCCGTCGCCGAGACCTACTACAACCAGGAGAACGGCCAGACCAGCTACACCGTCAACGGCCGCACGCGCACCGTCGAGCTCGAGCTGCGCCGCCAGTTCGACATCACGCGCGACCACCTCAACATGTACTTCGACACCACCGTCGCCATCGAGGACTCGCTGCTGCTGGGTGCGCTGCGCCGCCACCACTCCGAGAAGCTCAAGGACATCACGGCCACGATCCAGCGCGAGCAGAACCAGGTCGTGCGCCACGCCGACGTGCCGGCGCTTCTCGTGAACGGCATCGCCGGCTCGGGCAAGACCTCGGTGATGCTGCAGCGCATCGCCTACCTGCTCTACGGCGAGCGCGAGACGCTCAGCGCCTCGCAGGTGCACCTCTTTGGCCCCAACGCCGTCTTCGAGCACTACATCGACAACGTCCTGCCCTCGATGGGCGAGTCGAACCCGCAGGTCTACACCTGGCGCGACTTCTGCGAGGCGCAGGGTGCCGGTGGCCGCGACCTGGGCGAGGACACCGACCCCGCCTGCCTCGAGAAGCTCGAGAGCGACATCTCGAGCCTGTTCCTCACGGCCGACGACCTGCGCGAGATCCGCTGCGACGGCACCGTGCTGCTCAAGGTCGCGAGCGTCGAGAGCGCCGTGGCCAAGTTCGCCCGCTTTGGCGTGGGTCCGCGCTTCTGCGCGCTGGTCACCGACGAGCTACACGACCGCGTGAGCCGCCGCATCGCCTCGATGGCACGCGACGAGGAGCTGCAGGAGGAGATGCTGGGCCTCGACGTCGACGACCAGGTGCGCTTCTTTGGCGAGACGGTGAGCCCCGAGAACGAGCAGGAGACCGTGGCCCTCACCCGCCGTTGGCTCGAGCAGGTCTTCGCCGGCGCCCACGACGAGGTCGACCGCCTGGCCTGGCTCAAGCTCGACCGCGTGGCCATGCGCATGCTCGGCAAGCCTAGCGTGAGCGCCAGCGAGTGGCTCTACCTGCGCCTCCTCGTGACGGGCCGCGGCGACACCGACGCCCGCTACGTCATGATCGACGAGGTGCAGGACTACACGGTGGCCCAGCTCATGGTGCTTAGCAGGCACTTCTCGCGCGCGCACTTCCTGATGCTGGGCGACGAGCACCAGGCCATCCGCGAGGGAACCGCGAGCTTTGCCCAGATCCGCGAGCTGTTCGGCCGCACCCACGGGCAGGTCGACGAGTGCCGCCTGCTTACAAGCTACCGCTCGAGCCCCGAGATCACGACCCTGTTCAGCGGCCTGGTCGAGCACGACGCGCCCGTGAAGCTCGCGAGCGTCCACCGCGCCGGCGTGGCCCCGCACATCGAGGCCCTGCCCGGCCGCGACGAGTTCCTTGCCGCCCTGCGCAAGCAGGTGGCCGCCGCGCACGAGATGGAGGGCCTCACCGCACTCGTCGCCGCCGACGACGGGGCCGTGAGCTGGCTCGCTAAGCAGCTGCGCGACTGCGACGTCACGGTCATCAAGAACAACAACGAGCTGCCCGCCGCGGGCGTGGTCCTCATGTCGCTGCGCCTTGCCAAGGGCCTCGAGTTCGACCAGGCCATCATCCCCGATGCGAGCGCCGAGACCTACCCCGACACCCCGCTCGCCCGCCGCAGGCTCTACACGGCCGTCTCGCGCGCCATGCACGGCGTTACCCTGCTGGCCCAGGACGAGCTCACCCCGCTCGTGACGCGGTAGGCGCGTCCTCGCCACGCTCCCGGCTCGCCACGAGCCCGGCTCGTCACGTCAGCTCGTCACGCCCCGCAGATTCCTAGGAAAATGCGGTTATCCATATTTAGCGGATAGCGTTAACGTCATTTTCCTAGGAATCTGCACCCCCACGTCCCTTACCCAGGTTTGGAGACCCACATGCAGATTCGCACCGCCACCGCGGCCGACCTCGACGACCTCGCACGCATCTACGCCGCCGCCCGCCGTTTCATGGCCGAGAACGGCAACCCCACCCAGTGGGGCGATGGCCGCCCCACCGCCGCCGAGATCGCCGAGACGGTCGAGCAGGGCGCCTGCCTGGTTGGCGTTGACGAGCACGACGTCCCCCACTTCGCGTTCTCGCTCTACTCCGAGGCCGATCCCACCTACGCGACCATCGAGGGCGCCTGGCCCAACGACGCCCCCTACCTCACGATTCACCGAGTCGCGAGCGACGGCGTGCTCCATGGGGTCTTCGCGGCCATCGTAGCCTTTGCCCGCGAGCGCGCCGCGGCCGCCGACGTCGCCAACGTGCGCGTCGACACGCACGAGGACAACAAGCCCATGCAGCATCTCATCGCCAAGGCGGGCTTTGCCTATTGCGGCATCATCCATCTGGCCGACGGCGACCCGCGCCTGGCCTACCAGCTGGTTCTCTAGGCCGATAAGGGCACAAAGACAGGCGGCTCGGCCCCGCGCGGCCAAGTGCGTGCCAGCCGCAGGTAGTTATGGCCTCCGAGACCCGATAATTACCTGCGTTTGGCACGTACCATGCCGCAGCGGGCCAGCCGTACCCCTCTCGTCCGCTTCCCCACCGGCCCTCCACGGGGACGCGCTATCATGACCCGGCACATCAACACGCATGAGGAGAACATCGTGAGCGACAAGCAGCAGACCACCGACCAGTCACTCGAGGCCCAGCGGACGCTGCTCGAGAAGCGCCTCCCCGTGGACTTCCGCGAGGTCCGCTGCCTGGGCGACATGGAGCTGCTCGAGGTCGGGCCACGCCTCATCCGCCTGCGCACGCACATCTCCGACGACGCCCTCAACCCGCGCGGCTTTGCCCACGGCGGCTGGCTGTTCACCCTATGCGACGCCTCGAGCGGCGCCCTCGTCTTCTCGCGCGGGCTCGACTGCGTGACGCAGAACGCCTCGATCAACTACCTGCACGGCGGCTGGCCCGGCGACACGGTCGACATCGAGGTCAGGGCGCTGCACTGGGGCCGCACCACCGTCGTGAACCAGGTGACGCTCACCAACCAGGACGGCAGGCCCCTGGCTGTCGCCACGATGACGATGTACGTGATGCACTAACTACATGCGGCAGAGCTGGTCGCGCACGCGCTCGACCTCGCGGATGGCGCGCGCCACCTGGTACTGGGCGTCGTCGATGCGCCGTTGGGCAATCCAATCCGTGATCACGTTGTCGAGGAACAGGTCCGTGAACTGCAGCAGGCCGCCCAGCTCAACGTTGAGGCCCACGCCCTCGACGTCGTCGAGCTCACCCACGAAGACCTGCAGCGCGCGCTTGGCGGCGTTTATCTCGTCCTGCGCGTCGTCGATGCCGCGATACTTGAGCAGGCTCGTGACAAAGCCGCCGCCCAGCATGTCGACCATGCCCCAGCGACGGGCGTCGTCGAGCTTGTCGGCCGCGCGCTCGAGGTGGTCGAGCGCGTCGTTGGCGGCGACAATAGCCTCGCCAATCTCTGTTGCTCTGTCCTTGGGCATGCGGGTCCCTTCCTGCGCGCTGGCGGTGGACGCGCACCGTGCAGGCAACGCCGGCTCGCCGCCGGCCGTCCGCCAAAGCGCGGCGCTGGCTTTTGCATGAAGCTTACCCAACCGGTGGCATAGTAGATAGCCCAAAGGCCCCAACGGGCATGTCGAGAGGAGCGCGCATGAGGGTCACGGCCACGGCACTTGCCGCCTGCGCGCTTGCGGGCGCGGCCTGCCGCATGCTGCCCGAGCAGCTCTCGGCGCTTCCCCTCGTGCCCCTCTTCGTCGCGATGACGCCTGCGTTTGCCCTGCTCGCAGGGGTTGCGCTCGTCCTCACGCTCCTGCCGCGCGCCTGGGCGGGACACCGCGCGGCGCGCCTGCTCGTGCGCGCGGCAGCCGTCGTCGTGCTCGCGCTCGAGGCGACGTGGCTCACACCCTACGCCCTGCCCGCCCAGCGCGTGAGCGACGCGCGCCAGGACGCCGGTGATGCCACCACCCTCAAGGTCATGACCTGCAATGTCTACAAGGGGGCCGCCGACCCTACGGCGATCGTCGCCGCCGTGCGCGAGAACCGCGTCGAGGTGCTGGCCCTGCAGGAGACGACCGTCGACTTCGTGGCGCGCCTCAGGGCCGCGGGGCTCGACGAGCTGCTCCCCCACTCCCAGCGCTCCTCGTCCGACGGCGTCTATGGCAACGGCGTTTGGAGCGTCTACCCGCTCGCGGACGTCGCGAGCGACGACATCGGCTCGAGCGCGAGCGCCATGCCGGCGGGCACCATCGAGGTCACGCGCGCGGACGGCACCAACGCCCGCGTGCGCCTCGTGAGCGTGCACACCTGCTCGCCCGGCCCCGGCTACTGGAACTTGTGGCGCAGGAGCATCGAGGAGATCGGCGTGGTGCGCAGCCGCGTCACGGCAGACCCCACGTGCGCCTACGTGCTCATGGGCGACTTCAACGCCACCTGGGACCACGCACCCTTCCGCGCCATGCTCGGCGTGGACGAGACGGGCGCAGGCGGTGCAGGACCCGCGGGCACCACCGACGCAGCCGCCACGGATGCCGAGAAGGGCGTCGGCAACAACGCCGCGCACGCCGGGCAAGACGCCACAGGCGGCTCCGTGACCCTCCACGACGCCACGCACGAGTGCGGCCGGGGGCTCATCGCCACCTGGCCCTCAAACGCCCCCGTGGGGCCCCTCGCAGGCATCGACCACGTGGTCACGAGCGATGCCGTGGTGGCCACGGGCGTGCAGGCCCTGACCATCCCCGGCAGCGACCACGCCGCCCTGCTCGCCACCCTCGCCCTGAGCTAGCGCCACACGGGGCTACTCGCTGCGCAGCGCCTCCACGGGGTCACGGCGCGAGGCGCCCACGGACGGGATGACGCCCGCGACCACCGTGAGCAGCACCGAGATGCAAATGAGAATCACCGCGGCCGCGGGCGGCAGGCTCATGATGTTCTCGACGTTGTAGTCGGCGAGCACCCAGGCGTTCACCGGGAACGACACGAGCATCACCACGGCGATGGCGAGCACGCCCGCGATGAGGCCCTCGATGAAGGTCTCGGCGTTGAAGACGTTGGCGATGTTGCCCTTCGAGGCGCCCATCGCGCGCAGGATACCAATCTCCTTCTTGCGCTCGAGCACCGAGATGTAGGTGATGATGCCGATCATGATCGAGCTCACCACGAGCGAGATGCTCACGAAGGCGATGAGCACGAGCGAGATCATGTTCACGATGTCGGTGACGCTGCCCATCATGACGCCCATGTAGTCGGTGTAGGAGATGGCGCGGTCGTCGTCACCGGTGGCCTTGGCGGCGTCGTTGTAGGCGTCGATGTGGGAGAGCACGCGCTCCTTGGCCTCGAAGTCGACGGGGTAAATCTTGACGGACTGCGGGTCCTCCTCGTCGGCGTAGCCCAGCGTGGCGAGGTTGTTGTCATAGGTGAGGCGGCTCGCGTTGGCGTAGTTCGTCATGAGCGAGGTGAGGTCGTCGGCGTCCATGTTGAACTGGATGGCGCTCGCAAAGGCGCTCGCGTCGACGTGGAAGGCGTTCTGCATGCCGCTCGCGATCTGGCTCGACAGGCCGCCCATGAGCTGACCCATGCTGTTCGCGAGGCCCTGCTGCAGCTGGGCCGAGACGCTCGCCATGATGCCCTGGCTCACCTGGGCCACGAGCTGTTCCACCACGCCCTGAAGATAGGGGGCGAGGCTGTTCTGGACGTAGTCGGCAAGGACCTTCTGGAGCCTGTCGGCGATGACGGTGCCCACGGCGGCGCGCAGCTGGGCCACGATCTGTTGGGCGCCCTCGTCGGCGGCCACGTAGGCCGTGAAGGCGTCGGCGAGCTTCTGCGCGTCGAGGCCGGCCGAGGGGTTGGCGAGGTACTCGTTCAGCACGTCCCTGAACTGCTGCGAGTTGAGGAAGCCGTTGAGCAGCTGGTTCGCGAGCTGGCTCAGCTGCTCGAGCTGGTCGGGGTCGAGCGAGCCGTCGATGGCGCCCGAGAGGTCGGGCGCGGGTGCGCCGGCCATGATCTTCTCGACGTCGATGCCGTCGGCCACGCCCGACAGGTCGATCTGGACGTTGCCCACGTCGAGACCCGACAGGTCGAAGCCCTGGAGGTTGAGGGCGCTCGCGTCGAAGCTGAAGGCGCGCTGCAGAGCGGCCTGGTCGACCGAGAACATGCCCGAGAGGTCCATACCCTTCTTGCTCTCGTCCTGCAGCTCGTCGAAGGTCTTGCCGGTGAAGACGTCGACGTCGGGGTTCGCGACCTGCTGCTGCACGACCTGCGAGCTCGCGGCGCGCGCCATGAGCTCCTCGGTAAGGCCGTGGGTGTAGTTGACGCCCGAGGACAGGGCGTTGGCGCTCGAGGAGCCGTTTGGCTTCACGACGCCCACGATCTTGAGGTCGAGGCCGCCTGCCACCTGGCCCGCCATGAAGTCGGCGTCGTTGGACATGTCTGTCCAGCCGCCCGTCTCGTCATTCTTCTTGTAGGCGTCAGATGGGCTCAGGATCTTGAAGCTCGTGTTGAGGGCGTCGTCGTAGGTGAAGTCCACGGCGGTGTCGGGCGTCTCGACGTTGCCATCGGCGGAGAGGGCGCTCGAGACCAGGTCGTTCATCTCGTCGATGTCGAGCACGCCGATGCTGTAGAGCGTGTAGTCGCTGATCTTGCCCGTCTGCGACAGCACGAGCACCGCCTCGTCGGGCGCGCTCGCCCAGCGGCCGGCCACGACGTCATACTGGGAGTCGAGCAGGTCCTGGTCGTCGATCATCTCGCTGAAGGCCGAGCCCGTGCCCATCATCGTGCCCGCCATGGCGCCGCTCGAGGCACCGCCGCCATAGGCCTGCGTCATCGAGTTGGGGCTGAGCTTCACGGGGTCCGCCCCGTCGGCGCCCGAGGTGTAGACGATCGGGCTGATGCCGTAGTCGTACTGGATGGCGCTCACGTCGTCGGAGATGCCGTCGCCGCCGGCGTCGAGCCAGGCCTTGAAGCTCGTCATGTCGTTTGACTTGACGCTCGCGAACATGTCGCGCAGCACGGTGGCCTCGGGGATGGGCTGGGTGGCGTCGACCTGCGAGGCGTCGGTGACGTCGCCGGAGTCGTCGCCGCTGCGGGCCTCGCCCAGCATGCCCGACAGGTCGTAGCTCTGCTTGGCGATCGACAGCGGGTAACTCGACAGCGTGTCCTGCTCGACGCGGGCGATGTAGTCGTTGACGCCGTTGGAGAGCGCCAGGATCGCCGCGATGCCGATGATGCCGATCGACCCCGCAAAGGCCGTCATGAACGTGCGGCCCTTCTTGGTCATGAGGTTGTTGGCAGAGAGCGCCAGCGCCGTGAGGAAGCTCATCGAGCTGCGGCGGTGCGGCTGCTCGGAGCCCACCTCGGCCGCGGCGAGCCGCTCGCGCTCGGCGTCCGTGACGGGGCGGGTGTCGTCGACGACCTGGCCGTCCTTGATGCGCACGATGCGCGTGGCGTAGTCCTCGGCAAGCTGCGGATTATGCGTGACCATGATCACGAGGCGGTCGCGGGCCACCTCGGCGAGCAGGTTCATGACCTGGATGCCCGTCTCGGTGTCGAGGGCGCCCGTGGGCTCGTCGGCCAGCACGATCTCGGGGTCGTTCACGAGGGCGCGAGCGATGGCCACGCGCTGCATCTGACCGCCCGAGAGCTGCGCGGGGCGCTTGTCGACGTGATCGCCCAGGCCCACGCGCTCCAGCGCCGCGCGGGCGCGTTCGCGGCGCTCGGAGCGGCTCACGCCCGCAAGGGTCAGGGCCAGCTCGACGTTCTGCAGAATCGTCTGGTGCGGGATGAGGTTGTAGCTCTGGAAGACGAAGCCGATGCGGTGGTTGCGGTAGGTGTCCCAGTCCGCGTCGGAGTAGTCCTTGGTCGAGACACCGTTGACCACGATGTCGCCGGAGTCCGCGTGGTCAAAGCCGCCGAGGATGTTGAGGAATGTGGTCTTTCCCGAGCCTGAGGGGCCCAGCACCGCCACGAACTCGCTCTCGCGGAAGGTGATGGAGACGCCGTCAAGCGCCCGCTGCACAAAGTCGCCCGTCTTGTATGACTTGCGGATGTCGCGTATCTCGATCATGCGCTTCCCATCTTTGCGGCCGGCGAGCCCCTCGCCCGTCGCACGTGTCGTTTACCCGTTCGTGGCGGGCATGCCCCTGCCCGCCACGGATAGATACCTAATACTGTTAAGTACCTTAACCCCAAACGCGACGCTCTGTGCCCCATCGTCAAGAAAATGGAGAAAGTCACAGATGCCTGAGAGCGTCGCTGTGCCCGCGCACGGATGAGGCGGAGAGACTGCCCCGCGGCGCCGCGCGCACAAAGGAGGCCCCTCGCCAGGTAGGCGAGGGGCCGCAGGTGCTAGCGATAGAGGGGCAGCTGCCCGGTTACGGGAGCAATCAGCTCGACGTCCATGGGGGCAAAGCCCACGCAGGTCCAGCGGCTGCCGCTCTCGTCGGGCGTGAGCTCGGTGCGGCAGGCGTCGCGGATGCAGAAGAAGTCGAGGCCCTCCATGAGACCGCGGCTCTCGGCACGGTTTACCAGCGCCGCAAGCGCCCGCTCGCCGTCGACCGCAAGCACGATCTTGGGCTCGCCCTGGCGCACCCAGGCCGCCAGCACGTCGGCGTCGACGGCCGTGCGCGCGAGGCTGCCGCCAAACTCGAGGCCAATGGGGCCCGCCGCGGCGTCCGCCTCCTCGACGTAGCGCTGCGTGCCCGCCAGAAGCGGCGCCACGCTCGCGTGCGCCACCTGGGCGGCGAGCTTGCCCGCGCTCATGCCCAGCGAGCGGTCGACCACCACGTACTGCCTGATGGTGGGCCCGCCCACGGACTCCTCGGCCGCTTCCTCGCGCGCCGCCTCGCGGCCCGGAACCAGAACCTGTGCACCCATGTGCCCTCCCCTATCTGCGCGCCGCCTCGAGAATGCGGCGCATCTCGGCCTGAACGGCCTGCTCGGTGTTGTTGCCAATGACGCGCTCGGCCACCTGCTTGGCCGCGTAGCGGCCGTTGCCCATCGCGATGGGATGGCCCACCAGGCGCAGGATCTCGTAGTCGTTCATCGCGTCGCCAAAGGCCGTGACCTCGTCGGCGCAGATGCCCAGGTAGTCCATGATCTGCTGGATGCCGCTCGCCTTGCTCACGCCCATCTGCATGACGTCGATCCACTTAGAGCCCGACGGCGCAAAGACGAACCAGTCGCCCAGCTCGCGCTGCAGCACGTAGGCCATGTCCATCGTGTAGGCCGGGGTGTCGCAGAAGACAGACGCCTTGAGGATGTTGACCTCGGGGTCGGGCACGTCAAAGACGCGCACGGCCTCGAGCAGGTCCTTGTCGATCTCGCGCTCGAAGCGGTCCTCGTCGTCGAGCAGGAAGCTGCGCGTGCGGTCGAACAGGGCGATGTGCAGGCAGTCGAAGCGGTCGACCGTCTCCTTGAGCCGTTGCAGGCCAATGTGCGAGAAGACCTCGCGGTCGATGAGCCGGCCCGCCACCATGACCTGGGCGCCGTTGCTCGCCACGAAGTCCATCTCGTCCACCACCGGGGCAAAGAACTCGTGGAGGGTGTCGAGGCGCCGTCCCGAACTCGCGGCGAAGTGGATGCCCGCGCAGCGCAGCTCGTGGATGAGGCCAAAGGTCTCGGCCGGCACCTGGGAGTTCTCGTCGAGCAGGGTGCCATCCATGTCCGAGGCGATGAGCTTGATCATGTGCGTCCCTTCTACGTGGAGGATGCGTCGTGCGAGAGGCGTCGCAGCGTGGCGCTGGCGGGCCGTGCGGCGCCGCTCGCGGCCGCAGGCGGCGCCGGCCAGCGGCCGCGGGCGCGTTACCGCTGGGCCACCGCGAAGCGCGCCACGAGCTGCTCGAGCATGTCGACCGTGAGCTCGAGGCTGCGCACCGGGATGAACTCGCGCACGCCATGGCAGTTGTACCCACCCGTGGGCAGGTTGGGACACGGAAGGCCGCGCAGGGTCAGCTGCGAGCCGTCGGTGCCGCCGCGCACGGGCACGGTCACGGGGTCAAGGCCCACGGCGCGCATCGCGGCGTAGGCGTTGTCGCGCAAAAAGTCCATGCCGTCCATGTGCTCGACCATGTTGCGGTACTGCTCGCGTACCTCGACCTCGATGGCGCCCTCGCCATAGCGGGCGTTGAGGAAGGCCGCGCAGTCGGCAAGCAGCTGCCTGCGGGCCTCGAACTTGGCCGAGTCGAAGTCGCGAACGATGTAGGTGAGCGTGGCCACGCCGGCGCTGCCCGAGACCTCGATGGGGTGGAAGAAGCCCTCGTAGCCCTCGGTATGCTCGGGGCGCTCGGCCGCCGGCAGCAGCTCGTCGAACTCGCGCAGCAGCGTGATGGCGTTCACCAGCACGTTCTTGGCGCTGCCCGGGTGCACCTCGACGCCGTGCGCCGTGACGGTGGCCTGCGCGGCCGAGAAGCACTCCCAGTTGAACTCGCCAAGCGTCTCGCCGTCGACCGTGTAGGCCCACGTGGCGCCAAAGTCGTCGAGGTCGAGCAGCGCCGCGCCGTGGCCAATCTCCTCGTCGGGAACAAAGGCCAGCTTGAGCGTGGGGTGGGAGAGCTCGGGGTGGGCAGCGAGGCGCGCCACGAGCGCCATGATCTCTGCCACGCCGGCCTTGTCGTCGGCGCCCAAGAGGGTGGTGCCGTCGGTGCAGACGAGGTCCTGGCCCACAAGGCTCGCGAGGTCGGGCAGCTGCTCGGGCGTGGTCACCACGGCGCGGCCGTCCCTCTCGCCATGCACCAGGTCGCCGCCCTCGTAGTGGACGATGTGGGGCGCCACGCCGCTCGCGGGCGCGTCGATGGCCGTGTCGATGTGGGCGATGAGGCCAAGCGCCGGCAGGTCCTGCGCCCCCTCGCTCGCGGGCAGGGTCGCCGTGACGTAGGCGTGCTCGGTGCAGGAAACGCCCTCGCAGCCCAGGCCCTCGAGCTCGTCGGCGAGCATGCGGGCGAGGTCGAGCTGGCAGGCGGTCGAGGGTGTCTGGTCCTCGTGGTGCGGGTCGGACTGGGTGTCGACCCTGACGTAGCGCACGAAGCGCTCGAGAACGTCGCTGGGCTTAGGGCTGTAGCTGGGCATGGTTCCTCCCTTGGGCGTGTCTTCAACACTCCTACTTTACCGCTCACCGCGGGCATCGTGATAGCCTAGGGAGCAGACACTCACGCGCGCGTACCAAAGGGGACGGGTCTGCTGGCATGGCTTGCCCAGCGGGCAGGCACGTCTTGGCGGCCGCGCCCGCCCGGCATGCCCAGAGGGAACGAAAGACGCGTCCCCGCGTCCCGCCGCGCCGCGCGCAAGACAAGGAGCAACCATGGCAAAGAAAATCGTCGACGACCTGCCCGTCTCGCTCACCGAGGCAAACAAGCTCTATCTCTACCGCCTGCTGCGCGACGCGATTGGCTGCGGCCGCCAGGAGTTCATGCCGCGCGTCCTCGAGGCGCTGGAGCAGGCCGGCATCACGCCCGAGAACCTGGGCTATGCCGACGCCCCGGCCCTCTTCGCCAAGCTGGACGACATCTGCCAGCTCACGGCCTTCAAGGGCGGCCGCTACTACGTCACCGTGAGGCAGCTGCCCGCCTGGGACGCAATGCTCGAGGCCGCCGAGAAGAGCAAGGGCCAGGCCGGCGGCAAGCCGGGCAAGCCCTGGAAGCGCAAGAAGGGCCAGATCAAGCCCGTGCGCCCCAAGGTGCGTGTGATTGAGCCCGAGCCTGAGGTCGCGTCTGAGGCCGAGCCTGAGCCTGCGGCTGCCGTTGAGCCCGAGGCCGCGGTTGAGGCCGAGCAGGCCGAGCAGCCCGCGAGCAGCGCCACGACGGCTGCCGAGGCCACCGAACCCGCAGCTGCCGCCGTCGAGAAGGCCGAGCAGCCCGCGGCCGCAGACGAGTCTGACGCCAACGAGCCGCAGACAGAGGCCACAGTTGAGCCCGTTGTCGAGGCCGCCGGGCCCAAGCCGCACATCCCGTCGATCCTCGAGCAGATTGCCGCGCAGACGCCCGCGACCGAACCCGAGCCCGCCGCCGAGGCGCAGGTCCAATCTGCCGCCGAGCCCGCAGCGGTACCCGTGCCCGCTCCCGAGCCCGTCTCGGCACCCGCACCCACCCCGGCGCCCACGCCCGCTCCCGAACCCGTCTCGGCACCCACGCCCGAGCCCGCGATGCCGCAGCCCGCGGCACCCGCCCGCCCGCACAACGACCTGCCTCACTCGTTCGTCGACGAGGTGTCCGTGAAGCCCGCCCTTCTCGGCCTGCTCACGCGCATCCTGCCCATCGATGCCGACCTCATGACCGTCCTCGACGAGGACTGGCGCGTCGCCCGCGCCACCGGCACGGCCACCGGGTCGCGCAACCTCGTCACGTTCCCGCTGCGCTACCTGGTCGAGGACGGCTCGGCACCCGTCACCGTGACGATGCGCCGCCAAACGCGCGCCGGCGAGGCCCGCCACTGGCAGCTCACGCTCGTCGACGGCGACGACGGCACCGGCAACGCCCACGAGGCCGCCGGACTCGAGGGCCTGCCGCAGGCCACCGGCGGCTGCTGGGCCCAGCTTGCGCCCAAGCCCGCCGCAGGCATCGCCTCGCCCGACCCCATCCGCGACCTCGCCCAGTTCATGGAGATCGGCACCTGGGAGCTTTGCCTGGGCACGCTTGCCACGGCCGCCACGCCCGAGCGCTGGAACTATCCCGGCGAGGGCGTGGGCCGCGCCAGCCGCTACGGCGTCCTGCGCGACTACCTCGCCGCCACGCTCGCGCGCGTCCGCGCCACCGACGCGCTCGCCGTCTCGGCCGACGGAACGCTTGCCGCGTTCGACACCGGCCTCGCCACGGCCATGGACGAGGAGCTCTACGCCGTGATGTCTGCCACCGGCACCGACATCCCCTGGCACCTCGACGGCTTTGCCACCGCGGGCGCCGGCGAGTTGGGCGCCCGCCTCGTGGCGCAGCTGCCCGAACTGCCCGTGCGAGCCTCCTACCTGCGCTCGATCGACGACGTCTGCGTGCGCGAGGGCGCGCTCGTCATCCCCGACTACCGCTCGATCTTGGCCGACGGCGCAGACCGTCTGCCAAGGGGCTTCCTCACCGAGCAGCTCACGGGCACCCACGCGGAAGAGGCGCTCGAGGCGCTGCTCGGAGGCGGCACGCCCGCCGAGCACGCGAGTGCGCTGCGCACGCTGTCGCGCACGATCTCGGGCGAGCCGGGGCGCTACCGCAAGACGTGCCGCGCCATCGACGACGCCATCGACCTGGCCCGCAGGCGTAGCTGCCGAAGCTACCGCTACGTGGCGCCCGCCTACGACGCCGCGCGCGACCGCGTGGTCATGCTGCTGCCGCTCGCCATCGTCGACGACGCGCAGGTCGACTGCGCGCTGGCACTCGAGCTCATGCCCAGCGGCGCCTACCAGGCCGCGAGCGTCGTGTCGCTGCCGTACGCCTACGCGGCCGCCCGCGCCGTGAGTGCCGAAATGCCCACCTGGCTCACTGCCGAGAAGGCCCTCGCGTAGACGCGGCCGGCACTCTTATGCCGCGCTCGTGCTCGCGATAGCAGCATCGAGAAGGCCCTCGGGCAACGGCGGCCGGCACGTCCTCGCCGCCTCGCCCGTGGACCCTCGCCGCCTCACCCGTGGACCCTCGCCTAGCTGCGACTTTCATACACAACGAGACACGCCCCGAGCAGCACCAGCCGCCGGGGCGCGTCTCGTTTACGCCTTTCGCTGCCCTCCCTGCCCCCAGAATCCTAGGAAAATGCCGTTATAGCTATCCGCTTAATATCTATAACGGCAGAATCCTAGGAAAATGCCGTTAACCCCATCCACTAAATCGGGTTAACGGCTTTTTCCTAGGATTCTGTAATTGGGGGGCGCCGCGCCTGCTCTACTCCAGATACCGCCCGCGGAGCTCAGCAATGTCGGCGTCGGTGACGCCCAGGGCGTCATGCACGTAACCGTCGAGGCCGCCAAACTCGCGCTCAAGCCCCGCCACGGCGGCACGGATGAAGCGGATGTTGGCGTCGGTGCGCAGGCTCGGCGCCTCGTCGGTGTAGAGGTTGGTCGCGAGGTAATCGTCCTCCATCTCAGGCCCCGGCACGCCCAGGATGTGCTCGAGCACCATCGTGCCCATGCCGCAGCGGTCGCGGCCCACGTGGCAGTGCCACAGCGCCGCGCCCTGCGTGTTCTCGAGAATCGAGCGGATGAACAGCCCATAGGCCGCGATGCCCGCCTCGCTCGTGAGGTGGTGCGGGTAGAACTCCTCCATGTAGGCGGCGGGGTCCTCGTCGTTGTCCTCGAGATTCGCAAGGCGGCGACGCGCCTCGGCGCTCTGCGAGATGCCTGCGAACACCTCATGCAGCACGTCGGCGTGCACGAAGCGCGCCTGGGGCAGTGCTCTCATGGGGTCGGGCGTCTCGGCCAGCTCGTCCTCGCCGCGAAAATCGACAACAAGCCGCAGGTCATAGACGTCACGCAGACGGGCGAGGTCCGCGTCGCTCGCCCAGCAGAGCAGGCCGCTACGCAGCAGCAGCCCCTTGCGCACATGGCGCCCGTCGACCGCGGGAAGGCCGCCCAGGTCGCGCGTGTTGGGGAGCTTCTCGAAGTCGATGCGCCCAAAGTTGGGGCGCAGCGGGTTGTCGTTCGGCCCCGCCAGCGGGCGCCTGCGGTCCGCCACGCGCTCACAGCCCTTGCTACTCATTGGCACCCTCGCTCTCCCCCGCCGCGGGCACCGCGCCCGTGGCAAGAATCTGCTCGAGGGCGTCCTCGTCGAGCACGGGCACGCCCAGCTGCTGGGCCTTCGCGAGCTTGGAGCCGGCCGCCGCGCCCGCGATCACGTAGCTCGTCTTCTTCGAGACCGAACCCGAGACCTTGGCGCCAAACGCCTGCAGCGCGGCCTTGGCGTCGTCGCGCTTGTGGCGCTCGAGCGTGCCCGTGAGCACAAACGTGAGGCCCGCGAGCGTCTGCGGGGCCTGCTCGCCGCGCTCCTCCTCCAGCACCACGCCCGCCTCGCGCAGGCGCTCCACCACGGCGAGGTTCTCCTCCACCGAGAAGAACTCGCGCACACCATGGGCGATCTTGGGGCCCACGCCCTCCACGGCCGCGATGCGCTCCTCGTCCGCCGCCATGAGCTCCACGAGCGAGCCAAACTCGCCGGCAAGCGAGCGGGCCACCTGCTCGCCCACGTGGCGAACGCCCAGGCCAAACAGCACGCGCGCAAGGCCGCGCTCGCGGCTCTCGGCAATCTGGTCCATGACCTTGGCCGCGATGACCTTGCCCACGAGGATGTCGTCGCCCGAGACGCTCACGCGCCCCGTCGGGCAGGCGGCCAGCGCGCTTTCGGTGAGGTTGTCGTAGAAGTCCGCCACGTCGGAGACGAGCCCCGCGGCCACGAGCTTGCCAATGAGCTCGTCGCCCAGGCCGTCGATGTCCATGGCCTTGCGGCTCACCCAGTGGGCGAGGCGCTCGTGGGCCTGCGCCGGGCAGTCGATCGACACGCAGCGGAAGGCCACCTCGCCCTCCTCGCGCACGACGGGGCTGCCGCAGCTGGGGCAGTGCGTGGGCATGTGGAACTCGGCGGCGTCCGCCGGGCGCAGCTCGAGCACGGGGCCTACGACCTCGGGAATCACGTCGCCGGCTTTGTGGACCACGATTGTGTCGCCCACGCGCACGTTCTTGCGGCGAATCTCGTCGAGGTTGTGCAGGGTTGCGCGCGCGATGGTGGAGCCCGCGACGACCACCGGGTCGAACTCGGCCACAGGCGTGAGCACGCCCGTGCGACCCACCTGGATGCGAATCTCGCGCAGCACGGTGCGCTTCTCCTCGGGCGGGAACTTGAAGGCGATAGCCCAGCGCGGCGCACGGGCGGTAAATCCCAGCGCCTCCTGCCCCGCGAACGAGTCGACCTTCACCACGACGCCGTCGATGTCGTAGTCGAGCTCGTCGCGGTGCGCCAGCGCCTCGGCACAGAAGTCGTGCACCTCGTGGGCGCTCGTGCAGCGGCGGGCGTTGGGGTTAACGTTGAAGCCGCAGCTACGGAGCCACTCGAGGAACTGCCACTGCGTGGAGACGGCCAGCGGAGCTTCGTCGGCCACGGCGTAGATGAACGTCTCGAGGTCACGGTGAGCCGTGATCTTGGGGTCCTTCTGGCGCAGGCTGCCGGCCGCCGCGTTGCGGGGGTTCGCGAACGGCTCGCGGCCCGCGGCGTCGGCGTCCTCGTTGAGGCGCACGAAGCTGTGCTTGGGCATGTAAACCTCGCCGCGCACCTCGATGGACTGGCCCAGGCCTCCGTCGGTCACGCGGGCCAGGCCGTCCGCCGCGAGGGCGTGCGGGACGTCCTTGATGGTGAGGACGTTGGCCGTGACGTTCTCGCCGGTGGTGCCGTCGCCGCGGGTGGCGGCGCGCACAAACTGGGCGTCGCGATACGTAAGGGCCACGCCCAGGCCGTCGATCTTGAGCTCGCAGGTGTAGGCAACCGGATGGTCGGGCGTGGAGCCCAAGGCCTCGTCGGTGCGGGCGAGCCACTCGTCGAGCTCGGCGAGGTTCATCGCGTCATCGATCGAGTACATGCGCTGGGCATGGCGCACCGGCTCGAACTGCTCGGAGACGTAGCCGCCCACGCGCTGGGTGTAGGAGTCGGGCGTGACGAGCTCGGGATGCACGGCCTCGATGGCCTGCAGCTCGCGAAGCAGGCGGTCGAACTCGGCATCGGTGACGGCCGGGTCGTCGAGGGCGTAGTAGCGGTAGGCATAGACGTTGAGCAGGCGGTTGAGCTCCGCCGCGCGCGCCCGCGGGCTCGTCGCTGGCCGCGCTGGCGCCGCGCTCGCGCCCTTCTCGTCCATGTCGCCAAACAGCGACGCCTGCCCCTCGAGCGCGTCCTTCTCGTTTGCCACGTCTTCTCCCATCGTCTGCGTTTTCCGCATCCGATGGTACCGCAGCTTGCGGACACCCCGCGAGCGCGAGGGGTGCGCGGAATCTGCGCGCGGGCGAGCCATCTACCGAACGTAAGCGCAAGCGGCGCGGCTGACGCACCCGCGCAAGCCGCCACGACCTTATCGCCCCGCTCTAAAACTGGCTCCTGTATTAGTGGAGAGGGACGCGAGAGCACCGGCTGCACGCAATCGGGGGGTAGTGCATTCCGCTCCAGGTCCACGGTGACCCCGCAGAGACCGTACCTGCACGCGAATCGGCCTCGTGCATCCCCGGCCGGGCCCGCGCCAGCTCCTTGACCCCCGGGGACGAATGCACTAGGCCAAATAACGTGCAGCATCCGCCGCGGGCGTCACTCTCCCCTAATACACAACCCCAGATAACGTGCAGCGCCCCATCGCATGCAAATCTCCCCTAATACACAAGACCGGAATACATGCAGCATCCGCCGCCAGCACGCGCCCTGCGCAGCAAAAACGGGGCGGAGAAGCACGCGCTCCCCCGCCCCGCAAGGCTTACGTATGTCGCCGCAGCGCGCTCACCGTAGCCGCATCAGCCGCCGCATCGCCGCGACCGCACCAGCCGCCGCAGTCGCTATGGCCTATCTGCTGCTCCGGCCACCGTTGCCGTTGCCATAGCCGCCACCGTTGCCATAGCTGTTGCCGTACTGCTCGAGGTACTGCTCGAGCAGCGATCCCTGCGACGAGCTGTCGGAGTCTTGCTGCTGCTGGAGCGCCTCGTCGCTGCCCAGCGTCACCTGCACCTGCATCTGCTTGCTGCCGCGCATGAGCGTCACGGTCACGGTGTCGCCCACGCTGTGGGAGCGCACGGCCAGGAGCATGGCATCAGAGCTCGTGATCTCGTCGTCATCGATGGCGGTCACCACATCGCCCTGCTGAATGCCGGCCTGCTCGGCAGGGCCGCCAGCGGCCACCTCTGCCACGTAGGCGCCCTGGTTCACCGACAGGTTGTTGCTGCGGGCGTTCTGGGCGTTCACGGTCTGGAACGAGCCGCCAATGTAGGCGTGCGTCACGGTCTCGCCGGCAATGAGCTTCTTGGCCACGTCAACGGCGTAGTTGCCCGGAATCGCAAAGCCCACGCCCGAGCTCGAGCCCGAGTAACTCTCGATGAGCGAGTTGATGCCCACGAGCTGGCCCTTGCTGTTCACGAGGGCACCGCCGGAGTTGCCGGGATTGATCGTGGCGTCGGTCTGGATGAGGTTCGTGTAGATGGTGTTGCCCGAGGTAGACTGCAGCATCGTCGAGCGATAGAGCGAGCTCACGATGCCCGTGCTGACGCTCTGCTCGAGGCCGAACGGGCTGCCCAGGCTCATGACCCAGTCGCCCACCTGCAGGGAGTCGGAGTCGCCCACCTCAACCGGCGTGAGCGTGGCGCCCTCGGCGTCAATCTTGATCACGGCAAGGTCGCTCGACTCGTCGGAACCCACCACGGTGGCGTCGTACGAGTCACCGTTCACGGACACGCTGATGGACTGCGCACCCTCGATGACGTGGTAGTTCGTGAGGATGTTGCCGTCGGTGTCGAGGGTGACGCCCGAACCCACGCCATCGCCCTGGGCCGTGGTGACGCTCACCGACACCACCGACGGCAGGGCCTTGGTGGCCACGGCGTTGGCAAGCGTGGTGTTGGAGTCGTCATCGGAGTTGACCGTGATGGTCTGGCTCGACCCCGCGGACGAGGCGCCACTCGTGGCCACGCTCGCACCGGTGCCGCCCACCAGGCCAAAGCCCAGCAGCACGGCCACGACCGCCGCGGCACCCAGCACGCCGCCAAGCAGGCCAAACGCAAAGGCCTTGAGGCTCGTGCGGGGCTTCTTGGGTGGCTTGGGCGCCGGCGCGCCCGCGCCCGTGGGGTCTGCCGGGCTCGCGGGGGAGGCAACCCTCGCCTGCTGTGCGGTGGAGAAGGGCGGGACGGGCCCGGGCTGCGTCCCGTTCAAGTCGTTGTACTCAGACATGTTCTCGCTCCTTTGCGACACGCGCGGCGCTCGCGCCACGGCTGTTTTCTATCAACGTTGTACCCCTCGCCCCAGACAAAAAACGCGCGGGCGGCACCAGACCACCCGCGTGAGACAACGCTTGCAGCAAGCTGAAAATATGGCCGAGAAGCGCGCCAAAGGCGGTGGCGCAACAGCCGAAAACCCCAGCCAAGCAGGGAGGACCTAGAGCTTGAAGAGGTAGCCCACGCCGCGCACCGTCACGATGTGGCTCGCCACCTGAGGACCCACCTTGGAGCGCACGCGTCGGATGTGCACGTCGACCGTGCGCGTACCACCGCAGTACTCGAAGCCCCACACGCGATGCAGCAGCGTCTCGCGCGAGTAGGCGCGGGAGGGGTGCGTCGCGAGGAACGACAGCAACGAGTACTCCATGAGGGTGAGGTCGACGGGCTTGTCGTCGATGTTGATCTGGTAGGTGGCGAGGTTGATCGTCATGTTGTCGATCACGACGATATCGCTGGGCGCGTTCTCTTCGCCCGGCCACAGGAGCTGGGTCATGCGGACCTCGAACTCGGCGGCGCCGGCGGTGGCGAGGATGAAGTCGTTGCGGCCCTGGACGGGCATGCGCAGGGTCGAGAGCTTGTCCTCGTCGGTCACGAGCAGCTGCGGGATGCAGCCATTCTCGGCCGAGTAGGTCGCCACGCGCGAGACGAGGTCGTCGGAGGCACCGGCCAGGTCGAGCGTCACGAGGCCAAAGTCGCTCGCGCTCGAGATCGCCTGGTCAAAGGTGTCGGGCGTGGCGAGCAGCACGGAGATGTCGAGCTCGTGGGAGAGCTCGCGCATACGGTCGTGAAGCCTGGTGGTGCGCGATATGAGAAGGACCTTCTTGTGGTGCATGCGGGTGCTCCCGTGTCCTTGGGGACTCATCGCCCCTGACCTACTCATTAGGGTCGTTGTCAACAGAGATTAGCACGAATCCACTGGTCATGTCGGCTAGCGGTCTGCCTCGTTAACAAAGCGAAACGCTGGTATTTCGAGAAGCGTGCGGCCGAGAGGGGCAATGCGCCGGCCCCTCTTTTCAGAAAGGGTGGCAAAGGGCTCTGACCCCTTTGTCGCCCTCGCGATGGAAAACGAGGCGGAGGGACAGTCCCCTCCGCCTCGTTCCTACACGTCCTTGATGTTGCCGAGGAACGCCTGCGTGCGCTCGCTCTTGGGGTGGTCGAAGACCTCCTCGGGCGTGCCCTGCTCGACGATGACGCCGCCGTCCATGAAGACCACGCGGTCGGCCACGTCGCGGGCAAAGCCCATCTCGTGGGTCACGACGATCATCGTCATGCCCTCGCGGGCCAGGTCGCGCATGACGCCCAAGACGTCGCGCACGAGCTCGGGGTCAAGGGCGCTCGTTGCCTCGTCGAACAGCATCACGTGCGGGTTCATCGCCAGGGCGCGGGCGATGGCGACGCGCTGCTGCTGGCCGCCCGAGAGCTGCGAGGGCATGTAGTCGATGCGCTCGGCCAGGCCCACCTTGGTGAGCTCCTCGACGGCCACGCGCTCGGCCTCCTCGGGGCTGCGCTTGAGCACCTTCTCCTGCGCGAGCATCACGTTCTTCTTCACCGACAGGTGCGGGAAGAGGTTGAACTGCTGGAACACCATGCCCAGCTGGCGGCGCACGGCGTTGATGTCGACGCCCTTCTGGGTGATGTCGGTACCCTCGAAGACGATCTGGCCACTCGTGGGCGTCTCGAGCAGGTTGACGCAGCGGAGCACCGTGGACTTGCCCGACCCCGAGGGGCCCAGCACCACGACGACCTCGCCACGGTGGACGTCGAGGTCAATGCCCTTGAGGATGACGGTCTCGCCGTCGTAGGTCTTGTGCAGGTCGCGGATAGAGACGACGACCTCGTCGCTGTTGCCCGTGGGCGCCGCGCCCGTCTCGGCCACGCTCTTGTTCTCTGCCATGCTACGTTGCCTCCCTTAGGCGATGTGGTCGCCGTCGATGACGCCGGCTTCCTTGAGGGTCTTCTTGCGGCGCTTGCCCGCGTCGGTGCCCAGCATGCGGGCCTCGAGCTTGCCCACGAGGCGGGCCAGCGGGATCGTGACCACCAGGTAGAACAGGGCGGCGACGATGTAGGGCGTGATCGAGCCGGTGGAGGCCACGATGGTCTTGGAGTACATGACGACCTCCATGACGCCCACGGCCGCCAGCAGCGACGTGTCCTTGTACAGCAGGATGAACTCGCTGGTCATCGTCGGCAGGACGTTGCGGAACGTCTGCGGGATGATGACGTAGACCATCGTCTGGAAGCTCGTCATGCCCAGCGAGCGGGCGGCCTCGGACTGGCCCTTGGGGATCGACTGGATGCCCGCGCGGAATATCTCGCACAGGTAGGCGGCCGAGTTCATCGCCAGCACGATGACGCCCAGCGGGTAGCTGGGGATCTGAAGACCCGCGAGCGGCAGGCCAAAGAAGGCGATGTAAATCTGCAGGAAAGCGGGCGTGCCTCGCACGATGTTGACGTAGAAGCCCGCAATGCCGCGCAGCACGCGCAGCTTGGAGATGCGCATGAGGGCGAGCACGAAGCCAAACGGGATGGCCAGTGGGAAGGCCACGAGCACGATGGCCAGGGCCATGAGGAAGCCCTGGAAGACCGACGGGATGCTCGACACCAGAATGGGTGGGTTGAGGAAGAGGCGCAGGAACGTGTTCTCGTTCCACTTCCGCACCCAGTCCTGCTCCTTGAGCCAGTTGGCGGCCGAGTCCCACGGGCTCACGCTCGTCACCGAGATGGCGGGCACGTCGGAGAGGTCGTGGCTCGAGCCGTCGGCCAGGGTGTAGGAGGCGCTCATCTGCTCGTCGCCGCCCGAGGTGGGAAACACCACCTTGTAGAGCTCGAGGCGCACGTAGGCGCCAGCCGGGGCGTCCTCGTCGAGCGCGAAGGTCACGGACTGGCCGTCGGAGCTCACCTCGGTCTTGGGACGGTCGCGCGTCATGAGGTCGTCGCCGGAGAGCAGCGTGAGGCGCGCGTCATCAATGGAGTACGAGGTACCCTCGGGCAGGGTCAGCGTGACACTCTTGACCTGCTCGGAGGCGTCGGCCTGGCCCTCCCAGGTGATGCGCGTCTCGGAGCCGCCGAGCACCTCGCTCGAGCCGCTGCCGTTGGGCTTGGCCGAGCACTTCTGGGTCTCGAGGGCCTGGGCCACCGTGGGCGAGGCAAGCGTGAGCGCGCACGCGAGCGTGGCGAGTGCGACGGCGAGCGCACGCAGGTGCGGGCGGGCCTTCTTGGTGTTGTCGAGCATGAAATCCGTCCTTTACGGCAAACGCCCCTCCCCCGATTGCGGGAGAGGGGCACAACCATATTCCCTAGGGAATTCTACTAGCCAAAGTACTTGTTGACGATGGAGTCCATGGTGCCGTCGTCGGTGAGGGCCTGGAGGGCATCGTTGACCTTGGCGAGCAGGTCGGCGTTGTCCTTGTTGATGGCGATGCCGTACTCCTCGCCCGTGGCGATCTCCTTGATGACCTGGGCGTTGGTGTAGGCGTCGGCGACCATCTTGGCGGCGACGGCCTTGTTGGTGACGACGGCGGTGGCGTTGCCGGCCTGCATCTGGGCGAAGCAGTCGGTGGCGTTGGTGAAGGGCTGGGTGGTGGCGTTGGGGAAGTTCTCCTGGGCGTAGGACTCGCCCGTGGTGCCAGACTGCACGGCGATGACCACGCCGGCCTGGTTGAGGGCGTCGGTGTAGGTGTCGGCGGTGACGTCGGCGTTGTCCTTCATGGCAACAACGCCCAGGTCATCGATGTAGTACGGGTCAGAGAAGTTGACCTGCTCCTCGCGTTCGGGCTCGATGGTGATGCCGGAGAGGCCCAGGTCGACCTGGCCGCCGGCGGCCACGGCGGGCACGATGGCGTCGAAGTTGAGGCTCTTGATCTCGAGCTCAAGGCCGAGCTTGTCGGCCAGGGCCTTGGCGAGGTCCATGTCGAGGCCCACGTACTCGTCGTTCTCGAGGTTCTCGAACGGCGGGAAGTCGGGCGAGGTGCCCACGGTAAGCTTGCCCTCGGTGACGAGGGAGGCGGCGTCGGCAGCGGCGGCGGTGCTGGCGGCCTCGGTGGTGGCGGCGGTGTTGCCGCCGGTCGAGCCGCAGCCGGCCAGGGCCGCGATGGCGGCCAGGGCGCTCGCGGAGCCGATGAACTCGCGCCTGCTCATGTTCTTCATGGTGTGTCCCCTTCCCGTGCGCCGGTGGCGCAGCCTTCGCGGGTCACTCGCCCGCATGCGATTCTGCCAATAAGGAAGCGGTTTTATGCGCTTCTTGTAATTACGTTGCCTATTGTACTCAGATTTTTGCATCTGAACGGTAAAACATTCGGTTATTTTGCATATTCTCGAAATTGGCTAAAAAAGAGGCGCGCCTTCATGCAATAAGGCGCGCCCCATGGCGTCGATGTCCTAGAAGCCGCCGTAGTAGTGGCGCAACTCCCAGTCGGTCACGGTCTGGGAGTACTCGGCCCACTCGTCGCGCTTCTCGCGCAGCAGGTACTCGAAGATGTGGTCGCCCAGCGTCTCGCGCATGAGTTCGCTGCCCTCGAAGGCCTCGACGGCCTCGCCCAGGTCGCGCGGCAGGCGCGTGGCGCCCGAGGTGGCGAGCTCGTCGAACGTGGCGCTCGACTCGGCCGGGATCTCGAGGCCCTCCTCGATGCCCCTCATGCCCGCGGCGAGCGCCACGGCCATGGTGAGGTAGGGGTTGCAGGTGGGGTCGGGGCCGCGCAGCTCGATGCGGCGGCTCAGCTGCTTGCCTGGCTTGTAGGTGGGCACGCGCACGAAGGCCGAGCGGTTCTTGGAGCCCCAGGTGGCGTAGCAGGGAACCTCGCCGTTGGGCACGAGGCGCTTGTAGGAGTTGACCGTGGGGTTGGTCACGAGGGCAAACTCGGGGGCGTACTTGAGCAGGCCCGCGATGTAGCTCTGGGCCACCTTGGAGAGGTGGTGCACCGAGCCCTTGCCCTCGGCCCAGAACAGGTTGTTGCCGTCGTGGTCGAACAGCGACTGCGACAGGAACATGGCTGAGCCCGCCACGCCGGAGAGCGGCTTAGGCATGAACGAGGCGAACATGTTGTGCGAGCGGGCCGTCTGCTTGATGACCAAGCGGGCCGTCATGATGTTGTCGGCGCAGGTCACGGCCTCGGAGTAGCGCAGCGACACGCCGTTTTGCGAGGGCGCGGCGGCGTGGTAGGAGTACTCCACCGGAATCGACATCTGCTCGAGGGCGAGCGTGAGGTCGCGGCGCAGGTCGCGGGCCGAGTCCTCGGGGGTGAGGTCAAAGTAGCCGGCGTTGTCGAGCGGCACCGGCACGGCCGAGCCGGCCGAGACCGTGGTGTCCTCCTTGAAGTAGAAGAACTCGAGCTCGGGGCTCACGTTGAGGACGTAGCCGGCCTTGTCGGCGGCGCGGAAGGCGCGGTAGAGGCAGGCGCGCGGGTCGCCGGCGAACGGCTCGCCCTGCGGCGTGCGGATGTTGCAGAAGATGCGGGCCACGCCGCTCTCGGTGGGGCGCCAGGGCAGCACCTGGAAGGTGCTCGCGTCGGGGAAGGCCAGCATGTCTGACTCCTCGAGGGCGGCGAAGCCGTCGACGGCCGAACCGTCGAAGCCGATGCCCTCCTCGAAGGCCTCCTCGAGGTCCTCCGGCGAGATGGCGAACGACTTGAGATTGCCCAGCACGTCTGTGAACCACAGGCGCACGAAGCGGATGTCGCGCTCCTCGACGGAGCGAAGGACGAAGTCGATGTTCTGCTCGTTTGTCATCGAGACACCTCGTATCAGGGGCGCGGCGCAGCCCCGATGCGGGCGCGACGCAGCGTTTATCCAATGTATCGAAGCCACTGTCTCACATGCGTGTTACGGGGCTGTTTCCCCCGGGTGGGCGGCGTGTGACGAGCGCGGGGCAGCGGCGTGCTTCTCGGCGTCGGCGGGCACGAGGGGCGGTGGCGCTTGCGCGGGCGCGGCGGGCGCGGGACGGACGCGGGAACGGGACGCAGGGCGTACTTCTCAGCAGCGGCGTTCACGAGGGTGGCGGCAGGCTTCTCGGCGGCGGGCGCGGCGACGTGCCGCAGGACCACCCCTCTCACGCGCGATGAACCATCATCTAAACCACAAATTCCTAGGAAAATGCCGTTATCACTAATTAACGGATAGCCATAAGGGCGTTTTCCTAGGATTTTGAGGAGGTGAAGTTTGGTTGACGCGGCCGAGAAGGACCACTGGCCCGATGAGGGCGTGGCCGAGAAGGACCGGCGACACGATAAGGCTCAGATGGGTGGGGCCGCCTACTTGCCCTGGTTGGCCTCGTAGCGCGAGACGGCGGCAGCGGCGTTGGCCATGAGCTTGGCGCTCTCCTTGCAGTGGCCGCCGCCCTTGTGGGCGCTGCAGGAGCCGCCCGACGCGCAGTCGGCGCACTCCCCCGACTTCTGCGACTTCACGATGGAACGCACACACAGCGCGAACACAATGGCGACAACGGCAACGACGATGATGTCAGCAGCACTCATGACCTGCTTCTTTCCTATGTGATGCGGCCAGATGCGGCCGCGTTCGTTTCGATAAGTAAATCGTAGCAAACTTTTAAGTTGACCATGGTTAACTTCTAGCTAGACTAGGGCGCAAACAGATAGGGAGCACATCTCCCCCAACGCCAAGGAGGCACCATGGACAACGACACGATGCAGCTCGTCCTCATCCGCCACGGAGAGTCCGAGTGGAACAGGCTCAACCTCTTCACCGGTTGGACCGACGTCGACCTCACCGACACCGGCCGTGCCGAGGCGGCCGCGGGCGGACGCGCCCTGCGCGAGGCCGGCTTCGACTTCGACGTCTGCTACACCTCGCGACTCAAGCGCGCCATCCACACCCTGGACATCGTGCTGGGCGAGCTCGACCGCGAGTGGCTGCCCGTCACCAAGAGTTGGAAGCTCAACGAGCGCCACTACGGGGCGCTCCAGGGTCTCAACAAGGCCGACGCCGCGGCCGAGCACGGAGACGAGCAGGTCCTCATCTGGCGCCGCTCGTTTGATGTCCAGCCGCCCGCCCTTGCACCCGGCGACGAGCGCGACCCGCACGCCCAGCAGATGTATCGCGACGTTGCGCCCGACCAGCTGCCGCTCACCGAGTGCCTCAAGGACTGCATCGCGCGAGCCTGGCCCTACTTCGAGGACGAGATTCGCCCGCAGATGCTCGCGGGCAGGCGCGTACTCGTCGTGGCGCACGGCAACTCGCTGCGCTCGCTCGTGATGAAGCTCGAGGGCCTCACGCCCGAGCAGATCCTCAAGGTGAACATCCCCACGGGCGTGCCGCTCGTCTACACGCTCGACCGCAGCTTCCACGTGGTGGACAAGCGCTACCTGGGAGACGCCGACGCGATTGCCGCCAAGATCGACGCGGTCGCCAACCAGGGCAAGGCCTCCCACTAACCCCGCGGGGACAGAGGGACGGGTCCTTTGTCCCCGTTCAGGGGGGACAATAGGCACGCCCCTCTGTCCCCGGCCCGGCACGCACGGGGTCAGCCGCGGCGGCCACGCTTGGCGGCAATGACGCCCTGCATGCTCACCCACGCGTGGCGCAGCGCGGGCACGGGGCGGTAGCGCAGCATGCGCGGCCCCGACCAGCGCATGACCTCGCGGATGCGCTCGCGCATCTCGGGGCGATAGCAGTGCGTGGGACAGGCCGAGCAGAACGTCTTGGTGCCCATATGCGGACAGCGCCCCACCCGGGCTGTGGCGTAGGCGGCGAGCTCGGCGCACGCGGGGCACAGGCGCACCTCGTGCCGGCCCAGGCGCACGCGCACGTCAGGACCACCCCTCTCGCCCCTCTCGGCCGCGCCCGCATGGTGCCCCTGGCACCACAGCGCGATCATCTCGCGCACCATAGCGACCTCCTCGGCGCGCTTGGCAGCGAGCTCGGGCGTGTCGCGCGGGTTAACACCAGCATCAGTCCTTGAACCATCAAGCGCCATCTAGCTCAGCCTCCCGTCCTCGACCGAAACCACGCGGTCGGCAAACGAACACGTGCTCGCGCGGTGGCTCACGAGCACCACCGTCTTGCCGGCGGCGCGCAGCGCAGCCACCGAGCGCATGACCGCCGCCTCGTTGAGGGCGTCGAGCGCGCTCGTGGGCTCGTCGAGCAGCACGAAGTCCGCGTCGCTCAGGAACACGCGCGCAAGGCCGATGCGCTGGCGCTCGCCACCAGACAGCGAGTCGCCAAGCTCTGCCACCGGCGTGTCGTAGCCGGCCGACAGGCGGCGCACCAGCGTGGCGAGCGAGGCTGCCTCGCACGCGGCGTCGAGTTCATCGGTCGTGGCGTCGGCGCGGGCCACGCGCAGGTTGTCGCCGAGCGTCCCCACGAACAGGTGCGTCTCCTGCGTCATGTAGGCCTCGGCCGCGCGCAGGCTCGCCGTGTTCACGCGCCGCACGTCGACGCCCGAGACGCTCACGACGCCCTCGGTTGCATCCCAGAAGCGCATGAGCAGCTTGAGCAGGGTCGACTTGCCCGAGCCGGACCTGCCCGAGACGCACGTCATGCTACCGGCGGGGAAGGCGCAGTCGATACCCGCGAGCACCGGCGCGCCACCATACGTAAAGCCCACGCCCTCGAGCACGGCACCGTCGAAGGCAACGTCCACGCCGTCCTTGACCTCGGGGCACTGCGGCTCCTCGTCGAGCAGGTCGAGCACGCGCGCGCCCGAGGCAAGCGTGGCCTGCAGCGATGCCCCCAGACGGCTCACGGCCATGACGGGGCCAAACGAGGAGAAGAAGGCGAACGTCGCCACGAAGGCGTGGGCGAGGTCGATGCGCCCGGCCGCGGCGAGCGCGAGCGACGCCCCGAGCATGGCCAGGCTCGCGAGCAGCACCAGGGCGTCTGCCACGGCCTCGGTGGCCGCCTGGCGGCGCTGGAGACGCGCGTCGATGGCGCCCACCTCGTCGGTGAGGGCGTCAAGGCTCGCCCGGCGCGCCGCGCAGCCACCGTACTGGATCGTCTCGGAGACGCCGCGCAGGCCTTCGAGCACGTAGGCACCCATGCGGCCCACGGCCTCGCGGCTGGCGCGACCGGCGCCGCCGCAGGCACGGCTGGCCGCGAGTGGCACGAGCACGCCCAGCACCGCATAGCTCGCGAGGGCCACGAGCGAAAGCTCGGGCGCCACGCCGCCAAGCAGTGCGAGCACGACGGCCACGCAGACGATGCAGATCGCGATGGGCGAGATGGTGTGGGCATAGAAGACCTCGAGCAGCTCGATGTCCGAGGTCACGAGGCTCACGAGCTCGCCCTTGCCACGGCCCTCGAGGCGGGCCGGCGCCAGGCGGCGCAGCGCGCCAAACACGAGGTCGCGGATGTGCGCGAGCAGGCGGAAGGCGATGTAGTGGTTGCAGAGCTGCTCGCCATAGTGAAGGGGCCCGCGCACGACGCCGCAGATGGCGCAGGCTATGCAGGCGCCCGCGAGCACCCCGGGCGCGCCCGCGTCCTGCTCCAGCGCCGCCACGAGGCCCACCGCGCCAAGCGCGGGCACGGCGGCAGCGGCGAGCATGCCCACGCTGCCGAGAAGCACGGCAAGCAGTAGCCAGCCGGCGAGCGGGCGCACGAGGCCCATCATGCGCGCCATGACCGAGAGGCCCGAGCGGCGCCTGGGCGCAGGCGTCTCGCCGGCGCCCCTCTCGGCAGCATCGCCCGAGGCGGGCGCGGCGCCGGCCACGCTGGCGGCCACGGCACCCTCGCCCTGCTCGGCATACATGGCGGCGTCGGCGTCCCCGCCATCGTCCGCGAGGGCATAGGCGGCAAGCGAGCTCTGGCTCTCCCACATGCGCGCGTAGGCGCCGCCGCGGGCGAGCAGCTCGTCGTGGGCACCCTGCTCGACCAGCCGTCCGCCCGCCATCACGAGGATGTCGCTGGCGTTGCGGATGGTCTCGAGGCGGTGCGCCACCACGATGACCGTGTGCTGCCCCGCAAGGCCCTCGATGACCCCGGTGAGCGCCGCCTCGCTCGCGGCGTCGACGTTGCTCGTGGCCTCATCAAAGACGTAGACGGGCGAGTCGTGGAGCAGGGCGCGCGCCATGCAGACGCGCTGGCGCTGGCCGCCCGAGAGGTTGCCGCCGCCCTCGGACACCGCCATGCCAAGGCCGCCCGAGGCGCGCACGAAGCCGTCGACGCGGGCGCGGCGCAGGGCCTCCCACAGGACCTCGTCGCCAGCCTCAGGTGCCGCGAGCAGCAGGTTTTCGCGCAGGGTGCCCGCAAACAGGTAGCCGTTCGTGGGCACGAGCGTCACGGCACGCATGAGCGAGGCGGCCGTGGCGTCGCGCAGCTCAACGCCGCCAACGCACACGCTGCCCGCGTAGCCGCACTTGCGGCCGGCGAGGATCGCGGCCAGGGTCGACTTGCCGCCGCCGCTCTCGCCCACCACGGCCACGAGCGAGCCGGCGCGCACGGTGGCCGTAACGTCCGCGAGCACGCGCGCGTCGCCGTAGGCGTAGCCCACGCCGCTAAGCTCGACGTCGCCGTGGCCGGTGATCCCCACGTCGCCGCGGGCGGGCGCCGGGGTGTCCAGGATGTCGAACATGCGGCGCGACGCCGCCATGCCGTTCATGGCCGTGTGGAACAGCGACCCCAGCCGGCGCATGGGCAAAAAGAACTCCTGCGAGAGGAACACCACGAGGAAGGCCGCGCCAAACGTGATGGCGCCGCTCGCGAGCTGCAGCACCGCCACGATGATGCCGGCCGCGGCACCCATGTAGACCACGAGGTCCATGACGCAGATCGAGCGCAGCTGCATCACGAGCAGGCGCATCGTGGCGCCGCGGAAGCGCTCGGCCTCGTCGTTGATGCGGCCGTGCCAGGCGCCGTCGGCCTGATAGACCTTGAGGGTCGTGAGGCCCTGCACCGCCTCGAGGAACATGCCGCCCAGGTCGACGTAGCTGCCCCAGTACGCTTCGCCGATCTTCTTGGCGTTCTTCATGACCATCATGATTGAGATGGGAATCACGGGCACGCACATGAGCAGCAGCGTCGCCGGCAGGCCCGCCTGCCACACGAGCAGGGCAAACAGGGTGAGGGGCGCGAGCGCCGAGTAGAAGAGCTGCGGCAGGTAGCCGCCAAAGTAGACCTGCAGCTGCGAGACGCCCTCGACGCTCGTCTGCACGGCCTCGGCAGTGGTGGTCGTCTCGGCATAGGAGGGGCCCAGCTCGCAGAGCTTGGCGTAGACGAGGCCGCGGATCTTGCGCGTGGCCACGAAGGCCGCGCGGTCGCCGCAGCGCTGGGCGAGGCAGATGGCTGCGGCGCGCACCGCGATAGCGGCCGCGAGCACGCTCAGCGTGACGCCCTGCGAGAGCGCCTGGACGGCGGCCGCGGCACCCATGCCCGTGCCGGCCGCGAAGGCGGCGTCGAGCAGGCCCGCGAGCACCCACATCACCACGACGTTGGCCACGAGGGCCAGCCACTTGCACGCCACGCTCGCCACGATGTGGCCAATGGCCTCGGGTACGAGCGAGAACAGGCGCTTCTCGAACATGAAACCTCCTGGTAAAACGGCAGGGCGAGCATGCCGCGTGACAGAGGGACGGGTCCTTTGTCACGCAAAAAAACGTGACAATAGACACGTCCCTCTGTCACGCCCCCGCCACGTCTCGGACTGATAGTTAACCTGCGCAAACACTATACGTGAAAGGCGAGCGTAACGGCTATACTGGACCTCATATGCACACAACCTGGCAGACGGGAGCCCGCATGCCCTACATCGAGTTCAACAACGTCGTGAAGGCCTACGGCTCGGGCGCCGCAGAAATCCACGCCCTCGACGGCGCGAGCTTCTCGGTCGAGCGCGGCGAGCTCGCCGTGGTGCTGGGCGCAAGCGGCGCCGGCAAGACCACGGCACTCAACATCCTGGGCGGAATGGACACCGCCACCTCGGGCTCGGTCACGGTCGACGGCCGCGAGCTCACGAACGCCACCGAGGACGAGCTGGTGGAGTATCGCCGCGCCGACGTGGGCTTCGTCTTCCAGTTCTACAACCTCGTGCCCAACCTCACCGCGCTCGAGAACGTCGAGCTCGCGGCCCAGATCTGCCCCGACTCGCTCGACGCGCGCGAGACGCTCGAGAAGGTGGGCCTGGGCAGCCGCCTCGCGAACTTCCCCGCCCAGCTCTCGGGCGGAGAGCAGCAGCGCGTCTCAATCGCCCGCGCCGTGGCCAAGAACCCCAAGCTGCTGCTGTGCGACGAGCCCACCGGCGCCCTCGACTACCAGACCGGCAAGCAGATCCTGCAGCTTCTGCAGGACACCTGCCGCCGCGATGGCATCACCGTGGTGCTCATCACCCACAACGCCGCGCTCGCCCCCATGGCCGACCGCCTCATCCGCTTCAAGAGCGGTCGCGTCACCGAGATGTGCGTGAACCCCGCGCCCACGCCCATCAGCCAGATCGAGTGGTAGAAGCGGGACAGTTGCTCAGGCATCTATTGTCCCAACTGGGACACTTGCTCAGGCACCCATTGTCCCAATGACGAGAAGGACCCGCCCCATGCGCTCAGCCCTCGCAAAAGACACCCTTCGAACCATCCGCCACAGCCTGCGCCGCTTCGTCTCAATCGCGGCCATCTGCATGCTGGGCACCACGATGTTCGTGGGCCTCACCATCGCCTGCGAGGACCTGCGCCTCTCGGCCGACGAGTACTTCGACGCCCAGCGCCTCTACGACGTGAGCGTGCAGTCGACCCTGGGCCTCACCGACGACGACGTGGACGCACTTGGCGCCCTCGATGGGGTGAGCGCCGCCCAGGGTGGCTGGAAGGAGACGGCCTACACCGAGGTGGACAACGCCAGCCAGTCCGTCGTCGTGAGCGCCACGGCCAAGGACGGCATGAACGAGCCCTACCTCATCGAGGGGCGCCTGCCCGCTGCGGCCGGCGAGGTGGCTGTCACGAGCGACTACCTTGCAGACTCCGGCAAGCGCATCGGCGACACGCTCACCTTCGGCGTGGACGGCGACCCCTCCACCTGGGCGGTCGACGACACGCTCGAGCGCCAGCAGGCCAAGGCGCAGGACCTGCTCGACAACATCGAGGACGCGGACGACGTCGAGCTCACCGACGACGAGCGCGACCTGCTCGACCAGATCGACGCAGATGACCTCGCCCGCGCGGCCATCGCCAACGACATGGACCTCACCCACTGGGCGGACCTCACGGACGACGACCTCCAGGCCCTGCTCACCGACGCCTACCGGGGCCGCTTTGACGACCTCAGCGCGAGCGACGCCACCTCCAAGGAGCTCTTTGCCCGCCACACCTACACGATCGTGGCCGAAGTGGGCGACCCCACCAACGTCGCGGCCAAGCACGGCTCGTCATCCTTCCGCGCCACGGGCGCGCGCTACGCTTTCTTCGTGAGCGACGCCGACGCCACAACGAGCGCCTACTCGGTGGTCTACCTGCAGGTTGCGGGCGCCACCGAGCTAAGCGGCTTCACGGGCGCCTACCAGGACAAGGTCGATGCCGTCCTCTCCCAGGCAGAAGGCATCAAGGAGCAGCGCGAGCGGGCCCGCGAGGAGCAGATCGCCGCAGACGGCAACGCCCAGATCGACGAGGCCGAGCAGAGCGCAAACGACGAGTTCGAGCGTGCCCAGAGCCAGATTGACGAGGCCCAGGCCACGATCGACGACGCGCTGGCCCAAATCGAGAGCGGCCGCGAGCAGCTCGCGGCCAAGAAGGCCGAGGCCACAGACGCGCTCGCCGCCGCCCAGGCGCAGATTGACGCCGGCCGCGCCCAGCTCAGCGACCCCGCCACCCGCGAGGGGGCCATCGCCCAGGCCCGCGCGGCGCTCGAGCAAAACGAGCAGTACCAGGCCGCCAAGGACGCACTCGCGCAGCTCGAGCAGACCCGCGACGGCTACGCCGCCCTCGAGGGCGCGGCCGAGCAGCTTGAGGCCGTCATCGCCCAGGCCGAGGCCGCGGGCATGGACACGGCCGCGCTGCACACCCAGCTCGCCGCCGTACAGACGCAGATGAAGGGCATCGAGACCGCCCTTGCCGCCCAGGGCACCACGGTCGAGGCCCTCCCCGCCCTCATCGAGCAGGCCCAGGCGGGCATCACGGCCGCCGAGGCAGCCGCGGACGCCGCCGTGGACGAGCAACTCTCCCAGATGTCCGCCCAGCTCGACGACGCCCAGGCGCAGCTCGACGAGCAGCGCGACCTCGCCCTGGCGCAGCTCGACGAGGCGGCCGCCCAGCTCAGCGACGCCGCGGCCCAGGCGGCAGATGGCCAGGCCGAGCTCGACGACGCCCGCACCGAGTTCGAGCGGCAGAAGGCCGACGCCCTCGCCAAAATCGCCGACGCGCGCGCCAAGCTCGCCGACGTTGGCAGCGCCACCTGGTACGTCCAGGACCGCTCGGCCATCTCGAGCTACTCCTCGATTGACTCCGACGCGAGCTCCATCGAGGTCATCGGCACCGTCTTCCCGGCGATCTTCCTCACCGTGGCCATCCTCATGTCCATCACCACGGCCACGCGCATGGTCGAGGAGGAGCGCGGCCTCATTGGCCTGTACAAGGCGCTGGGCTACCCGCGCCACCGCATCATGGCCAAGTACGCCGGCTACACCATCGCCGCGACCCTCGTGGGCTGCGGCGTGGGCGCGCTGCTGGGCTTTGTGGCGCTGCCTAAGTTCCTCTTCACCGTGTTCGCCGTGATGTACACGCTGCCGGCCTTTACCCTGCACTTCAGCGCGGGCCTGTGCGCCCTGGCCTTTGGCCTGTTCGTGGTGGGCATCGGCGCCGCCACGCTCGTCGCCGTGCGCGGCGAGCTCGCCGAGTGCCCCGCGGCCCTCATGCGCCCCAAAGCCCCGCGCGCCGGCAAGCGCATCCTGCTCGAGCACCTCGGCCCCGTGTGGCGCCGCCTCTCCTTCCTCAACAAGGTCACGGCCCGCAACCTCTTCCGCTACAAGAGCCGCCTGGCCATGACGGTGTTTGGCGTGGCCGGCTGCTGCGCCCTCATGATCATGGGCTTTGGCATCAACGACACCGTGCAGGCCCTCTCGCCCAACCAGTACGGCGGAGCAGGCCGCGCGGGCATCTACTCCTACGACCTGCTCGCCGCCACGCAGCCCGCAGACCTCGAGGTGGCCGCCCAGAGGCTCACCGATAGCAGCCGCGTGGACTCCTACGTGGCCGTGCGCTATGAGAACGTCACGGTCGAGCACAACGGCGCCAAGCAGACCATGCAGCTCGTCGTGGTGCCCAACGACTTTGCGCTCGACGGCTACATCGACCTGTGCACGCAGGACGGCCGGCACCTCGACCTTGCCGGCGCCACCGCAGACGGCGGGGCCCTGCTCACCAAGAACGCGGCCGTGGTGCTGGGCTTTGGCGAGGGCGACAGCGTGCGCCTGCAGGACACGTCGCTCAACCAGGCAGACGTCAAGGTGAGCGGCATCGTGATGAACTACCTCGGCAACGCCGTCTACCTCACCCAGGACAGCTACGAGCGCCTCTTTGGCCAAGCGCTCGAGCCCAACGCCCTGCTCGCCAAGCTCAACGGCACGGACGACGAGAAGATCGCCTTCGCAGACGAGCTCGGAGGCGACGCGACGTTCCTCTCGGTCACGAGCGTGGCCGCCGGCATCCGCGACTTCGAGAGCAACTTCATGCTCATCAACTACGTGGTGGCGCTCGTCACGGCGCTGGCCGCGGGCCTGTCGTTCGTGGTGCTGTTCACGCTCGCCACCACCAACATCTCGGAGCGCGAGCGCGAGCTGGCCACGATCAAGGTACTGGGCTTCCGCAAGCGCGAGGTGCGCGTCTATATCAACAAGGAGCTGCTTATCCTGGCACTCATCGGCACCATCGTGGGCATTCCGCTGGGTTGCGTGCTGGGTCACTCGCTCACCTACGTGCTCAACATGCCCTCGATGTACTTTGCCGTGGAAATCCACCCCTTGAGCTACGTGTGGTCGTGCGGCCTGTCGATGCTCTTTGCGCTGGCGACGTCGCTCGTCACGAGCCGCTCCATCGACCGCGTCGACATGGTGGGCGCCCTCAAGTCTGCCGAGTAGGGCGAGGAGCCGCAGTACGCGCCGGCCATCCCCGCCCGCGGGCGCGCCCCGCGGGTCCCCAAGCCGCTTGGGTAGAATGAATCCCAAGCAATCAGAGGGGACCCGCATGAGAAACCCGTTCGAGAGAAACACCGATGAGCAGCGCCCGGCACGCGGCATGCGCCAGCGCGGCGAGCTCGCGCCCGCAGACGAGGCCGAGCAGAGAGGACGCGAGCGTCACGCCCGCACCAGCCAGGCCGGCCGTCCTGCCCATGGCAGCCGCGGCACACAGGCGCCCGACCAGCAGGGTCACGGACGCGGTCACAAGCCGCGTCGCCCCAAGAAGCCCAGCCGCCTGGGCATGCTCGTTGGCAACTGGTGGAACCGCCTCATCAGCGCCGTCTACTCGGGGTCGCTGTCGAGCCAGACCGAGCAGTACACCGCCCACAACACCACGCAGGACTACATCTGGAACTCGGTGGGCCTGGGCGCCTGGGGCGTTGTCTTCCCGGTGCTGTCGGTGGTCACCACGCAGCTCATCGGCGTGGAGCCAGCCGGCCGCTTCTCGATGGCCTTCGTTACGGGCACGCTGCTGCTCTTCATCGCCAACTACGGCGTGCGCACCTTCCAGGTGTCAGACCTCGCCGAGAAGCACTCGTTCTCCGACTACCAGGCAAACCGCGTGGTCACGTGCGTCGTGATGCTCGTGGTGGGCATCCTCTACTGCCAGCTGCGCGGCTATGACCCGCAGATGTTCACACTGTGCATGGGCATGTTCGTCTACCGCGCCATCGACGGGCTAGCAGACGTCTACGAGGGGCGCCTGCAGCAGATGGACAAGCTCTACCTCGCGGGCATCTCGCAGGCCATCCGCTCGGCCGCCGTCATCGTGGCCTACAGCGTCGTGATCCTCATCACGCGCAGCCTGGGGGCCGCCGGCATCGCCATGGCCGTGGCAGCCGCGGCGTCGTTCGTGCTGCTCACCCTGCCGCTCACGTTCTTCGAGACGCCCAGGAGCAAGAAGCTGTCGCTTGGCAGCGTCAAGGACCTGTTCGTCCAGTGCTTCCCGCTGTTCGTGGCGCTGTTCCTCTACAACCTCATCGACAACATGCCCAAGTTTGCCATGGAGGGTGTGCTGTCCTATGACAACCAGCTCTACTTCAACGCGCTGTTCTCGCCCGCGCACATCATCATCATGGTGATTGGCTTCATCTACAAGCCGCAGCTCATGCGCCTGGCAGAGATCTGGGCAGACCCCAAGCGCCGCGGCCGCTTCGACATCATCGTGCTGGCGGTGCTCGCCATCATCGTGGTGCTCACGCTGGGCGTCGCGGGCTTCATGGGCACCGTCGGCATCCCCATCATGAGCTTCCTGTACGGCGTGGACTTCGAGCAGTTCCGCGGCCTGTGCTACGTCATGGTGGCCACGGGCGGCGTGTGCGCGGCCATCGACTTCCTGTACCAGATCATCACGGTGCTGCGCCGCCAGAAGGCCGTGACGCGCGTCTACCTGCTCACGCTGGGTTTCTCGCTGTTCGTGCCGCCGCTGCTCATCGGCTTCACGGGCCTGCCGGGCGCCGTCCTGGGCTACCTCATCGTCATGTGCATCCTGCTCGTGCTGCTCGTGACCGAGTACCTCTCGATCCACGCCGAGCTCTCCGAAACGCTCAAGAGCTACCGCAAGCCCGCCCGCGCCGACCGCCCCAGCGCCACGCCCTCGCCCTCGCCCTCGCCCTCGCCCAAGGATTAGCCGCTGGGACAATACCTGCCTGAGCAACTGTCCCAAACTGGGACAATGCCTGCCTGAGCAGCTGTCCCACAAAACGCCCCAGCCACGGCAACCGTGACTGGGGCGTTGTCTTGCCTATGGAGCCAAGCGGGGCAGCGCGCGCCTTACAGCGGGCGGATGCTGACCTCCTTGAGCTGCTTGGCCGAGACCTCGCTGGGCGCGTCGCTCATGAGGTCGGAGCCGCTCGAGGTCTTGGGGAACGCCATGACCTCGCGGATCGAGTCGGAGCCGGTGAGCAGCATGCACACGCGGTCGAGGCCCAGGGCAAAGCCGCCCATGGGAGGCGCGCCAAACTCGAGGGCCTCCATGACGAAGCCAAACTGCTCGCGGGCGCGCTCGGGCGTGAAGCCCAGCAGCTCGAGCATGGAGAGCTGCATCTCGGCGTCGTGGATGCGCATGCCGCCGCCGCCCGCCTCGTAGCCGTCCATGACGAAGTCGTAGGTGTAGGAGCCGGCAGCGAGCGGGTTCTCGCGAATCTTCTCGACGTCGGACTCGGTGGGAAGCGTGAAGGGCTGGTGCTCGGCAGCGTAGGCCTTGCGCTCCTCGTCCCAGTGGAACAGCGGGAAGTTGACGACCCAAAGGAAGTCGTGGCCCTCGCGCTTGACGTTGAGGGCATTGGCCATGTGGGTGCGCATGCCGCCGAGAATCTCGTCGGAGGCGAGACGCGGGCCGGCGGCGAACATCACGAGGTCACCGGGCTCGACCTGGGCGCGCTCGCGCAGGGCCGCCATCTCCTCGTCGGAGAAGAACTTGACGATGGGGCTGTTGATGGAGCCGTCCTCGCGGAAGGCGATCCAGGCCAGGCCCTTGGCGCCAAACGTGGAGGCCACGCCGGCAAGCTTATCGATCTTGGCACGTGCCCAGGCACCGGCGCCCTTGGCGTTGATGGCCTTGACGACAGAGCCCTCCTCGTTTGCGGCAGTCGCAAAGACCTTGAACTTGGAGTTGGCGAAGATGTCGGTCAGGTCGACCAGGTGCATGCCATAGCGGGTATCGGGCTTGTCGGAGCCATAGGTGTCCATGGCCTCCCAGTAGTCCATGCGACGCAGCGGCGTGGGCATCTCGACGCCCATGCGGCCGAAGGCATCGGACAGAACTTCCTCGAGCGCGCTCATGACGTCGTTCTGGTCCACGAAGGACATCTCGATATCGACCTGGGTGAACTCGGGCTGACGGTCGGCACGCAGGTCCTCGTCGCGGAAGCACTTGGCAACCTGGTAGTAGCGCTCGACGCCGCCCACCATGAGCAGCTGCTTGAGCAGCTGCGGGCTCTGCGGCAGGGCGTAGAAGTGGCCAGGCTGAATGCGGCACGGCACGAGGAAGTCGCGGGCGCCCTCGGGCGTGGACTTGAACAGGCTCGGCGTCTCGACCTCCATGAAGGCGCGCTTGTGGAGCGCCTCGCGGATGGCGAAGGTGAAGTCGGAGCGGAGCTTGAGGTTGGCCATCATCTCGGGACGGCGGATGTCGAGGTAGCGGTAGCGCAGGCGCGTGTCCTCGGACGTGTCGATGCCGTCCTCGATCTGGAAGGGCGGAGTCTTGGAGCGGTTGAGCACCTCGATGGTGTCAACGCGGACCTCGATCTCGCCAGTGGGGAGCTTGGGGTTGACGGTCTCCTCGTCACGGCCGCGCACGACGCCGTGAACGCAGATGGGCCACTCGGGGCGAATCGTCTCGGCGGCGTGGAAGGCGGTGCCGCCGGAGTGCTCCGGGTCAAAGGTGCACTGGGTCATGCCCGAGCGGTCGCGCAGGTCAACGAAGATGAGTCCGCCGTGGTCGCGGCGACGCCACACCCAACCGGTGAGCGCGACCTCCTCGCCGATGTTCTCGCGACGCAGCTCGCCCGCGGTGCGGGTGTGCATGGAGTGGGCGTGCATGGCCTCGGTCTCGGCGGCAAACGCGTCGGCCGCCTGGGCCTCGACGGCCGGGGTGGTGCTGGTGTCTTGCATGTGTGTCCTCTCGTCTGGGCCATCCCGTGTCGGTACGGATGGCAAGCCTTCAGACGGCGAACGGCCCCGTAGACAGCGTGGGCGCTCGCGCAAGGTCACATAATAGCGCACGCGGCAGACATTTTTCGTTTCCTACCTGTTACCCCCATGCAGTTGGGACACTTGCGCCCGTAGCCCAACTGTCCCGCTTTACCTGCGGTTTGGGACAATAGTGCCCGTAGGCTTACTGTCCCAGCGACGCAACGCGCGAGGCCCATGCGTGCTACCCTGCGAGATGAAAGAATCGACGAGGGGATGCACATGGCTATGGACGAGAAGAGCGGCAAGCTGGCGGCACAGGCGGCGCACGAGATTCGCCGGTCGGCAGGCGCCACGAGCGCCTACGTCATAGACCGTCGCCGCTGGTATCACGCCCACCCTGAGGTGGCCTACCACGAGGTTGCCACCACCGAGCAGATCTGCGCGGACCTCGAGGCGCTGGGCATCCCCTACGAGCGCCCCACGAAGACGGGCGTGGTCGCCATGATCGCGGGCGCCGCGCCGGGTGCCTATGACGGGCAGGGCCATCCGCGCCGCCGCCTCATGCTGCGCGCCGACATCGACGCCCTTCCCGTGACCGAGCAGACCGGCGAGCCGTTTGCCTCGCAGAACGAGGGCTTCATGCACGCCTGCGGGCACGACTGCCACATCGCGATGCTGCTGGGCGCGGCACGCCTGCTCATGGGCCTACGTAGCGAGCTCGCGGGCGAGGTGCGCCTGGTGTTCCAGCCTGCGGAGGAGGGCGGCAACGGATCGAAGACGATGATCGAGGCGGGCGTGCTCGAGGGTGTCGACGGGGTCTATGGCACCCACATCTGGAGCGATGTCGAGGAGGGCAAGGTGAGCGTCGAGGCGGGGCCGCGCATGGCCGCGACCGACTGGTGGCGCATCGACGTGACGGGCCGCGGGGCGCACGGGGCCATGCCCAACCAGGGGGCGGACGCGGTGCTCGCGGGCGCGGCGATCGTCGAGAGCTTGCAGGCCATCGTGAGCCGCAACATGAGCCCGTTCGAGCCGGCGGTGGTCACCGTGGGCCAGTTCCACGGCGGCACGGCCCGCAACGTCATGGCCGGCAGCGCCTGGATGGAGGGCACGGTGCGCACCTTCCACGAGGAGGCGCACACGAGGATTCCCCAGCTCATGGACCGCATGGCGTCTGACGTGGCGGCCGCGTTTGGCTGCACGGCGCAACTCACCTACGAGGTGGCCCACACGACCGTGGTGAACACGCCCGAGGCCAGCGAGCGCGCAGCGGGGGCCGCAGCCGAGGTGCTGGGCGAGGACGCCATCACGCGCTACCAGGGTTCCATGCCCGGCGAGGACTTCTCCGAGTACCTGCAGAGGTGCCCCGGCGTGTTCGTGTTCCTGGGCAGCGGCACGGCCGACCCCAGCGGCAAGGTGTGGCCGCAGCACAGCAGCCACTACGACCCCAACGAGAGCGTCCTCGTGCGCGGCTCGATGCTCGCCGCCCAGTACGCCGTCGATTTTTTGAACGAGTAGGGCGAGAGGGGCGCAGTAGTAGGTACGTGTCACGGCGCGGGTCTCGCGCAGTTGACCGCAGTCCCTACATTTAGCTGCACTTTTATGCAAACTACCGAGTTGCGCGTCTGTCGTTTGCAGCAAATAGCAGGTTTGTGTAAAACGCGGGCCTCCGAGAAGGGCCTAAACCTTCCACTTTTCGGTAGTTTGCTGCAAACGGCAGGCTCCCCGCCTTACACAAAACGGCGCTTTGCAGCAAAAACCGAAACGCGCGCTTACAAGAATCGGTAGTTTGCGTCAAACGCAGGGACAGGCTGCTCGCCAGCTCGTCCTAATTTCGCGTCCGCTACGACGGTTCATCATAATTACGCGCCAGGAGCCCTCTGAGCACGTAATTTGGATGAACCAAGGCGTGGGACGCGTAGTTTGAATGAACAGACACTGCCGAGAAGAACGGGGCAGCGCGCTTCTCGGCAGTGTGCTTCTCGCCCACCCCATCGCGCGCCCACATCTACGCGCCCACCCCATCGCGCGCCCATATCTGTGCGCTCACCTCATCGCACACCCTATCGAGCACCCACATCTACGCGTCAGAACAACGAGCACCCACCTTTACGTGCTAGATGGCCTCCGGGCACGCAAAGATGGATGCTCGATGTATGCGGACACGTAAAAGCGGGTACTCGCCGCTGGTGGTACGCAATAGCGGGCTCTCGCTAGCAGCAGCACGTAATAGCGGGTGCTCGTTGATGGCGACGCGTAAAAGCGGGTGCTCGCCGTTGACGGCGCAAAATAGCGGGCGAGCGGCAGCAGCCCGGCCGCATCGCGCGCCACCCATTCGTCCATTTGGCGCGCCTACGCCATTCATTCGTCCGAATTACGCATCCGAAGCCTTCCAAACGCGTAGCTTGGACGAACCGATGCGCGAGACGCGTAATTTGGATGAGCGAACGAGAAGCGAGCGCGAGAAGCGCACCCCAATGCTCTCGTGCGTGAAAAGGCCGCGGTGGGCATGCGAGCCACACATCCGCCCATACAAAAAGGGCGAGAGACACGTGGCCCCTCGCCCTTGCTGCGCGCCATAATCGCCGCGCTACTCCTTCTCCTCGCCGGAAATGAGGCGCTGGTACATGGCATCGTTTGCCGCCATCTCGGCCTCATCGTCGAGGGGCGCGAGCTCGCTCGAGCCATACCTGCGCTCGAGTGCCTGGCCAATCAGGTAGTCGGCCACGCCGGGGTTCTTGGGCAGCAGCGGCCCGTGGATGTAGGTGCCCACCACGTTCTTGTAGAGGCATCCCTCGTACCCACTCTCGCCGTCGTTGCCATGGCCATGCACCACGCGGCCCAGCGGCTCCACGCCACTGCCCAGGTGCGTGCGGCCGCCATGGTTCTCGTAGCCCACGATGGGACGGACCGAAATGCGGCTCTCAATCGCGATGTTACCAATGAGGCGAGGCGTCCCGCGGTCGGTATAGAGATCGACCAGCGACAGGCCCTCGACCTTCTCGTCACCCATGAGGTACGAATGGCCCAGCAGCTGGTAGCCGCCGCACACGGCACCCAGCACGCCACCGTCCTCCACGTAGGCGGTGAGCTCGGCCCGCTCGGCCAGCAGGTGCTCGCACACGATGCGCTGCTCGCGGTCGGACCCTCCGCCAATGAACACGATGTCAACGTCGCCAAAGCTCGGGCGGTCGTCCACGTGCACCTCGCGCACCTCGCACTCGATGCCGCGCCACTCGAGGCGCTTCCGCAGCACCAGGATGTTGCCACCGTCCCCGTAGAGGTTCAGCAGCTCGGGATAGAGGTGCGCGATGGTCAGCTTCTTCTCGCTCACAGTCTCTCCCCCATCCCCTCGAGCTCGGCCTTTGCCGGCCACAGCGCCGAGTAGTTCGTGAGCACGTACAGCGGCCTGTCCTTGGGCAGGTCTGCCACGGCGTCGAGCGCCTCACGCACGGTGTGGGCCACCGGCGCCTCGAGGCCCGCGTACTTCATGCGCACGCACACGTCCTCGCCACGGTGCCCGCCCGCAACAACAGCGAGGTCACCGGCCTCGACCACGCCATCGCGACAGGGCGCGCCCACGGCCAGGCGCTCGAAGTCCACGTCCCAGATCCAGGAGATGTCCTTGCCGTCGTTGTAGTTGTCGTTGATGACAAAAAACGCCGCCTTCTTGCGGTCGTCCGCAAGCATGAGCGAGATGTTCTGGTTGAAGCCCGTGGGGTTCTTGGCGAGGTTGAGCACCACCTCGCGCCCGTCCACGCGGAAGTACTGCAGGCGGCCGTTCTCGGGGTGGTAGCCGTCGAGCGCGTGCTGGAACGTTGCCGCGTCGACCCCCGCGAGGTGCGCGCCCACAAAGGCCGCGAGCAGGTTGTAGACCATGTACACGCCGCCAAAGCTGGCGGAGAGGCGCACCGGCTCCTCGAGGCCGTCTCCCGCAACCGTGAAGCTCACCCCCGTGCGGCCCACCTCGACACCCGTGGCCCGCCAGTTGAGGCTGGGGCGGCAGAAGTCGCCGTTGGGGCAGCGGAAGGCCCCCAGCTGGGCGTAGGCGCGGTAGTCATAGGCAAGCTCGGCGCCGCACACCTGGCAGAAGCGCGCCTCGGGCACGCGGTCCGCGGGCAGGTGCAGGTCCTCGCCAATGCCAAAGGTGAGCACGCGCGTGCCCGCCTTGCGCGCACGCGCCGCCACACCCATCACCAGCGGGTCGTCGCCGCAGGCAACGAGCGTGGTCTCGGGCGAGGCCGCCAGCGCGCTCACGATGACGTCCTGCACGCGGTCAATCTCTCCGGCGCGGTCGAGTTGGTCGCGGAAGAGGTTAAGCAGCAGCAGGTAGCGGGGCCTGAGCTCGGGCAGGATGTTGATGGTGGAGAGCTCGTCGGCCTCCATGACCGCCCAGTCGGCGCTGCCGCCAGGCAGAAGCGCGGCAGCAACGCCCGGCGCCATGTTGGCGCCAACGCGGTTGCACAGCACGCGCGCACCACCTGCCTCGATGGCGCTCGCGAGCACGTTGTTCGTGGTGGTCTTGCCATTGGTACCGCACACGACGAGCGAGCCGTGCGCCAGCTTGGGCGCCAGGTTCGCGATGGCATGGGGGTCAACGGTCAGCGCCACGCGGCCGGGCAACTGGGAGGCCGAGCGGCCCGCCAGGTGCAGTCCGGCGGCCGTGAGACGGCCCAGCCCCCGTGCCAGTAGGCTCCTTGCTCCCACGGCTCGCTACTCCTCTTCCTGATTGGCCTCGGCGTCCTCGCGCACGCCCTGCATGCGCTCGTACTCCTCGGGCGTAAGCACGTCCTCGATGCGCAGGTTGACGCCGCCCACCTCGAGGCCCGTCATGCCGGCAACCTGCTTGACCACGACCTTATTGACGTCCTCGAACACCTGCGGGGCGTAGGCGCCGTACTCGATGAGCACGGAGATGTTGACGCGCACTGAGGAGTCGGGCATGACCTCGACCGAGACGCCCTTCGTGGGGTCGGCCGCGCCAAAGGTCTCCTGCACGCGGTTGATGAAGCCGCCCTTCATGCCCAGCACGCCAGGGACGTCGCGCACGGAGATGGCGACGATCTTCTCGATAACGCCGTTGGAGAACGTCAGCGAGTCCTCGGAGTCGAGGTCCTCGTCGGCATCGGAGAACGTGAGGTCGCCGGACTCGCTCTCTGCCAGGACGGTGGAGTCTGCGGGCTGCTCGGCCACCTCGGGCTCGAGCGTGGTCTCTTCGACGTTTGCCTTCGTGCTCATGTTGGCTCCTATCCGGGGCGATGCCCCTCACGCGACAATGGCGCCGCTAGTGCTTCTTGATCAGCTTCTCGACGATGCGGACGAGCTTGGGGTCGCCATCGGCGAACTGCCCCAGGGCCACGCCGGCCACCACGAGGATGGCGATGACGAGGGTCTTGAAGATGCCGATGGTGAACAGCAGGATGGCCACTAGCAGGCCGCAGGCGCCGCCGAGAACCGCGTTTCTGCTGTGCGGGAACGTCTGGTCGAGCCACTGCGAGGCGCGCGCGAACGCGCCGGGCTCGGGGGCGGCTGCGGCGGACTCGGGGGCGGCGCCGGTCGCGTCGGTGGCGCTATCGGCGGCCGCAGCCGCGCTGGTGCCCGTCTCGGCTTGGGACGCGCGCTCGTCCTGCTCGGCCTTGTCGCTCTGGGCGGGCTTTGGCTGGGCCGGCTCGATGCGGGCCTGGATCTTCTCGGACATGCGCTACGCCTCCTTCTCGCCGTGCATGGGAATCGTGATGTCGCCCGCGTCTTGCGCCGCGCTGGCGGGGATGTCGAGCTTCACGTCGACGAGAGGCTCGCGAGCGTCGCCTGCGCCCCGCTCGCCCTCGTCCTCGTACGAGCCGTCCTCGTCTTCGTCTGCCACGGCAACGAGCGAGCTTGCGTGCTGCGGCTCGAGGAATTCGACGTTGACGCTGCCCAAGTGCTCGCCCACCATCGCGGAAAGGCCGCAGGTAAGCGCCTCGTGCAGGGCCGGCGCCTCCTCAGTGACGTCGATCGACTCGTACGGCGTGACCTTGAGCCCCACGGTAACAGTGCCATGCTTGGCCACGACGCTCACGTCCTTGGCCACGCCCAGCCCCAGCTCCTCGACGATGTGCGAGGCCTGCGACGCCACGGCCGAGCGGGCCACCGTGATGGCGCCACCGTCGACGTCCATGACCGAGATGGCCTCCTTGCGGCGGCGCGAGAAGATTGAGCGCAGCAGCTCGAACGCGAGCCAGGCCGCCGTCATGCCCAGGCAGACCTCGACCGCCGTGACGTAGGCGGGGTATGACTCGAGGACCGTGACCTCAACCTCGAACAGGCCAAACCACGGGCATGCGAGCGCGGCGAGGGCAAACAGCCCCGCCAGCGAGAAAACGAACAGGATGAAGCGCCTGAAGCCGCCCATGGGCCTCCCCTTTCCTATAAAAAAGCGCCCCGGCCACACGACCGGGGCGCGTTACGTATTAGCATACCCCGAACGCCGGACACAAAGCCCCGCGGCGGGAAGCCACACACCTTGGCTGGACTACTCGTCCTCCTCCAGAGCGGCGACGACCTCGTCGGTCATCTCCATGGTGTGGTAGACGTTCTGGACGTCCTCGAGCTCCTCGAGGCGGTCGACCAGGCGCTGGACCTTCTTGGCGTCAGCGGCGGAGACCTGCGTCGGGGTGGTGGGGACCATGGTGAGCTCGGAGCCCTTGACCTCGATGCCCTGGGCCTCGAGACCCTTCTGGACCTCCTGCATCTTGTCGTAGGCCGTCCAGACGACCCACTCCTCGCCGGCGTCCTCGTAGTCGTCTCCGCCAGCCTCGGCGACGGCCATCATGAACTCGTCCTCGTCGACGGCGTTCTCCTTGTCGGCGACCTTCTTGTCGTCGGACTTGATGACCTTGTCGACGGCGATGGAACCCTTGCGCTCGAACTGGAAGGCCACGGAGCCCGTGGTGCCCAGCGAGCCACCGGAGTGGGTGAAGGCCGAGCGGACGTCGGCGGCGGTGCGGTTCTTGTTGTCGGTCAGGCAGTCAACGTAGACGGCGACGCCAGCGGGGCCGTAGCCCTCGTAGGTGACCTCGGAGTAGACGGCAGCGTCGGCGCCGGCACCAAAGGCCTTGTCAATGGCGGCCTTGATGCGGTCCTTGGGCATGGAGGACATGCGGGCCTTGGCCACGGCCGCGGCGAGAGACGCGTTGTTCTCGGGCAGCGGGTCGCCGCCGAGCTTAGCCGCGACGGTGATGTTACGAGAGAGCTTCGAGAACAGGGCAGAGCGCTTGGCGTCCTGCGCGCCCTTACGGTGCTTGGTGGTTGCCCACTTGGAGTGTCCGGACATGCACGTCTCCTTCTTGCCACAGCGCGTCCGTCCCTGTGGCCGACGCGCAAATCCATAGCCGTTCTGCGCGAATATACGCCTTTGGGGCGCATGCGCGCAACTTGCTTATATTAGACCTTTTTTATTCCCCATGTGAAGCGACGCGACAAAGGGGTCAGACCCTTTTGTCACGCGCGGAACCCTGCGGGGCGCGACGTCCCGACGCGCGCAAGGGACCACGGGGACATACATAAGACGAGAAGGACGCCCGCGTGGCGCCCTTCTCGGCATGGTCGTACTTGTTGTTGGGCACACAGCCGGCATGAACGCTTGGGGCATGCGGGGTGCGTAGCCCCCGCGTGTTCGCCCTTCTCGGCAAGAAACCCTAGGCGGCCCGCTTGAGGTGGCCCACCTGCGGGCGCTGCCAGCGGTGCGCCAGCACGAGCACGACGACGCCCGCGACCACGAGCGGCAGGCTCAGCAGCTGGCCCATCGTGATGGGGCCAAGGAGGTAGCCAAGCTGGGCGTCGGGCACGCGCACGAACTCGATGAGGAAGCGAAACACACCGTAGAGCACAAGGAACGTTCCCATGAAGGTGCCCTGGGGGCGCGGCGGGCGCCTGTGCGACAGGCAGAGGAGCACGACGAAGATCACGAGGCCCTCGAGAAGCGCCTCGTAGAGCTGGCTGGGGTGGCGCGCCACGTTGCCGCCCGTCTCGAACACCACGCCCCAGGGAAGGCTCGTGGGCTTGCCCCACAGCTCGCCGTTCACGAAGTTGGCGCAGCGGCCAAAGAAGAGTCCCAGGGGCGCGCCGATGACGCCCAAGTCACAGAAGGTCGCAGCCGACACGCCAATGACGCGGCAGACGAACGCGCCGCCCACGATGGCGCCAACAAAGCCGCCATGGAAGCTCATGCCACCCTGGTTCAGGGCAAAGGCCTCGAGCGGGCGCGCGAAGTAGTAGCCGTCGCCGTAGAAGACAACGTAGAAGAGGCGCGCACCGATGATGACGCCCCAGGCAATGCCCACGATGACGTTCACCACGTCGTCGGCCGTGAGGTCGAGTCCCCAGCGGCGGGCAACGCGATAGACCACGACACCCGCGAGGACAAATCCCGCGAGGTAGGCCAGCGCGTACCAGTGGACCTGCAGCGGTCCCAGGGTAAACGCGATGGGGTTCAGGCTGTGGTAGAGCTCGTTGAGCATGGGCATCCCTTCGACCGCGGCCCCGGCGAGCGTCCCGTTGGGCGGGCGCGGGGTCGTGGTGCTTCTCGGCATTGGTTGCGCGAGGCAGCGCCTCCTGCGCGCGGCGGCGCTAGTGCGTGAGCGTGTGGGCCGCGGCGGCACCGCGCTGGCCCTGGTAGTGGCTGCCGAGGCCGGCCGAGCCGTAGGGGCGCTCGGCAGGGCTCGACATGCGCTCGAACGACATCTGGCCAATACGCATGCCCGGGTGCAGCACGATGGGCAGGGTGGCGACGTTGGACAGCTCGAGGGTGATCTCGCCGTCCCAGCCCGGGTCGACGTAGCCGGCCGTCGAGTGAATCATGAGGCCCAGCCGGCCCAGGGTCGACTTGCCCTCGAGCTTGCCGAGGATGTCGTCGGGCACGGCGATGCGCTCGAGTGTGGTGCCCAGCACGAACTGGCCCGGGTGCAGCACGAACTGGCCGCCCTCGGGCACCTCGACCTCCTCGGTGAGGTCTGGCTGGGAGGTCGTGGGGTCGATGAAGGTGTGGGTGGTGCTGCGGAAGACCCTGAAGCTCGAGCCCAGGCGCACGTCGACCGACGCGGGCTGGACGTCTCTGAGGTCGAGCGGCTCGATGACGATGCGGCCGCTTTCGAGCTCGGCCTTGATGTCGCAATCGGAGAGGACCATCTACATCACCGCCCGCACGGCCGTGACGCCCGGCACGTGCTTCTTGACCACGCGCTCGATGCCCTGCGAGATCGTGACGTCCGACAGCGAGCAGCCGGCACACGCGCCCGTGAGCTCGAGCGACACGACGCCCTTCTCGTCTACGCCAACCAGCTCGCAGTCGCCGCCGTCGGCCTGCAGGCTTGGCCGAACGGCGTCGAGCACGACCTTGAGAAGCTCCTCGTCAACTGCCATGGCTGCTCCCCCTTCCGCGGCTTGCGACCGCGCTAGTACATCACCGGACGCACCGCGGTGACGCCCGGGACATGCTCCTTGATGATCGTGTCGATGCCCTCGGAGATGTCCGACGAGGCGAACATGCAGGCCGCACAGGCGCCGGTCATCTCGATGGTCACGACGCCCGTCTCGTCGTCGACGCCGATGAGCTCGATGTCGCCGCCGTCTGCCTGGAAGCTCGGTCGGATGGCGTCGAGCACCTCCTCGAGCAGCACGTGGTCGATCTTGGCGGCCTTCTGCTCGGTCGGCTGCTGGGCGTTCTCGTTGTCTGCCATTGGTACCCCTCTCCCCGGCATGGCCGGGCGCTTGGTCTTGTTCGTTGCGGGCGGCACGCGGCCGCGTCTGGTTTGCCGCGCGTGCGCGGAGTCGCCCGCCGGCCAAATGTGACCGCGCGCGACAAGGTTGATGCTACCCGATTCCCCAGAAGAGGTGGCCGCTCGATGCGTGGCGCTCGCGGGCGGCGGGCTTGCGCCCGGCCGCGACGGCGGCCAGGGCGTGCACGAGGCGCTCGACCGCGGCGGTGGCCTCGGCCTCGTCGAGCAGGGTCGCGTCGACGGCCAGGCGCATGACGCCCGCGGCGACGAGGTCCCCCACCTGCGGCGTCAGGTCGAGCGGCACGGCGTCGTAGATGCGCGAGCGGGCGTGCAGGTCGGTGCGCACGGGCAGCAGGCGGCCGTCGCGGTCGCGCAGCGAGAGGCGCCGTGCACGCAGGCCGCAGCGGGCGCAGTCGTGGATGCAGGCGTCTGCCACCTTGAGCACGCAGTGCTCGGCGGTCATGACGCGCGGGCGGCCCGACACGACCAGGCCAACAGGCACGTTTGCGCAGCTCGCGAGGTGCGCGATCTCCTCGAGCGTGAGCTCTGGCGACAGCCACACGCCCGCGGCACCGGCTGTCTCGAGGGCGGCCAGGCACGCCTCGTTGTGCACCGGGATGCAGCCGCGCAGCTCGGGCGCGGCGCCGCGCTCGGCCGCCAGGGCCAGCTCGGAGACGTTGCCCACGGCAACCGGCGCGCCCGCGACGACGCGCGCGTCCAGGCGGGCGTGGTCGGGCTCGCGGCAGACCTCGTCGAGGATCGCGATGGTGCCCGTAGGCCAGCCCTCGAGCGTGTCGAGGTCGTCTACCTGGGCATACACGCGCGTGGCGCCAGCCGCGACGGCAGCGGCCGCAACCTCGGGCGTGGGCGCGAGGACGCAGACCTCGGGAGCGACGTCGGCGGCGGGCGTAGGCGCAGCGTTTCCGGCGGGCGCGGGCACAGCGGCGGCGGTCAACGTTGCCGCGGCGACGGCGGAGCTCGCACCCTTGGGCGCAGCAGCGAGCGCACGGGCGCGAGCGGCGTACGGCTCGAGGATCGCGTGCTCAAGCCGCTCGCAGGCGGCGGCCCTCACCTTGTGGACGGCGGAGAAGCCCATGCCACACCCCTCGTCGAGCTCTACCTCGAAGGATACAGGCTCAAAGGGCGTGGAGCCCATGCGGCCCACGTGCTCGGCAAGGTCTTCCGCCGTCACGGGGCGGGTGCGCGCAGCCTCGACGACGAACCCCTCCACAGAGGCGTGGAGCAGCGAGCCGTCAGCCAGTGCGGGGCCGTCGACGCAGGCGAGCTCGACGCGAAAGGGCTCGCCCAGGTGCGCGACGACGCGCACGCCCACGCGCCTCTTGCGCGAAACCTCGAGCGCGAGGGCAGCATCGCTGCCGGCATGGGCCGCGGCGCTGCGAATCACGCGAACCGGGCAGCCCTTGGGCATGGGGCGGGCCACACGACACTCGATGACGTCGCCAGGTGCAGCGTCTACCTGCGCCGTTGCGGTCAGGAAGGCATCCGGGTCGTCAACGGGGCGCAGCTCAAGAAGATCTCCCGCGCCAATGGGCTCGCTCACGCGGATGGTCACGGTGCAGCGGGCGCTGTGCTTGTCTTGGCGCGGGTCCTTGTGCAGGTTGCCGCGGCCGTCACGGCGCTGGACCTGGCCGCCCGAGCTCGAGAGCACCTCGCCCGCGAGCTCACCTCGGTTGTTCGAGCGCTCGTAGCTCATCAACTCGTCGTCCGCGCTTCCACGCAGGTAGGCATCGGTGAAGTCGCGGTTGAACGCGCGCTTGAGGCGATGCGCCACCGCAGGGCTAACCGGAGTGGCGCCCAGCTCGGGCACGGCAGCGTCGCCCGCGGCGAGCACCGAGTCGATCTGCTCGCGGTAGGCGCCCACGACGCTCCAGACGTAGTCGGGGGCCTTCATGCGGCCCTCGACCTTGAGCGACCCGACGCCCGCGTCCATGAGCGCGGCGACGTCGGCGGCGGTGCAGGCGTCCTTGGGGCACAGCGGCCGGGTACGACCGGGTGCGGCAACGTCGCGACCGCGCTCGTCGACCAGGCGGTAGAGCAGGCGGCACGGCTGGGCGCACAGGCCGCGGTTGGCGCTGCGACCGCCGGCCATGCTCGACATCAGGCAGACGCCCGAATAGCAGTAGCACAGGGCGCCATGGCCAAAGACCTCGAGCTCGACGCCCTCCTTTGCGATGTGGGCAATCTCGGGCAGCGACAGCTCGCGCGACAGCGTCACGCGGTGCGCGCCGCGCTCGCGGCACCACCGCACGCCGCGGGCGTCGTGGACGTTTGCCTGCGTGGAGACGTGAAGCTCGAGCTCGGGCCAGGTGCGGCGGATGGCCTCGAACAGGCCCCAGTCCTGCACGATGAAGGCATCGGCCCCGCGAATGGCGGCCGAGCGCACGAGGGCCAGGGCACGGTCCATCTCGTCGTCGCGAACCACGACGTTGATGGTCACGTAGACGCGGGTTCCGGCGAGGTGCGCGGCGCGGCAGGCCTGCTCAAAGGCATCATAGGTGAAGTTATGGGCTCCCCTGCGCGCGTTGAAGTCATTGCCGACGCCGCAGTAGATGGCATCGGCACCCGCGGCAAGCGCGGCACGAAACGGCTCGGGCCCACCCGCCGGCGCCAGCAGCTCCATCGTCATTGCAACCCCCATCTTTTCGCTCAATCTAACCCGATAACAATAGCGCAGCGGCGTCGCCATCTCCCGATTTCATGCCTTGGGAACATTCGCGCGGGCCAAACTGTCAGTGAAACCGGTTTCTGGTGCACCCTAGGGCGCGCCGCGGAGTCGCCAATAGACAGAATCGCTATTAGTGGATATCCGCGAATAGCCATTTGGACCTATGGGCACCCGGCTATGGCCTCATTCAGCTCCTCAAGGCCATCCGCTAATTTACCTCGCTGCACCAGAAACCGTTTACACTGACAAATTCAGTCTCGACAACCTGGGACGAGCTTTTTACGGAGCTCTACTTGTCTCTTAAGGAAGTCATCGCCGGGCCTCGAACGCCGGCCCATGGCCCTAAACAGCGAGTCGAGGAGCTTCGAGAACAGAATGGGATTCTTGAGGTCATCGATCCATACGTTGATGATGGTCCAACCCACGCCGATAAGGTCATTCTGGCGGCGATCGTCACGTGCGCTCTGCTCGATGGCGTGGTATTGAAGACCGTTGTACTCAAGCCCCACCTTAAGCTTGGGAATTGCCAGGTCAATGAAATACTCAGAGCCGGCAACAGCGACGCGGTAGTTCAGCGCCAGCCCCGAAAGCCCAATCCCGCCCAAACTGCGAGGCAAGCAGAGCAGAAGGGTCAGCACAGACTCCATAGGCGAATGCGAGCCATCAAGAATAGAGGTCAATGCTCGGCGCAGTTTGGGCGCCCCTCGCATGCTCGCAGGCGCATCGAGCATGCTGGCGATTCGTGAACGCGAGCAAACTGCCCTGTCGATGTTGGTAAAGCCCTCCCACGAGTCCTTGCTGGAATCGAGTAGGTACGTACCGCAAAGCTCGGTGGCAACGAGGGCAAGGTCAACGATGCCATAATCCCGGCGAGCAGCAAGCTGAGCAACAACCAATTCAGGTGACGAGATGAGTAGGTCGTCCTTGGCCCTGACAAGAGACGCTCGCGGAAGAGGGGCATCCCGGCGATGGCGTCTAACGCCCGGCTGCGCGAGCGTCGAAGTCCCCCACGGCGTCAGCACGTGCACGGGACGGGTGCGAACGCCAAGGCCAACGAGGAGATCGTCGAGCTCGGCGGCGTTGGGGGCGCGGCAGCCGTCGAGGCTCGACGTGCGCGGATGGTCCATCAGCTCGCCAACCAGCTTGCCGCTCGAGCGGATGGCCTCGAGGGCCGATATGTCACACAGGCAGATGCTCATGCGGTGAGCCTAGCGCACCGACACGACGACGAGTCCCAAGCCCTCGAGAAACTCCCGGGGCGTCAGACACAAACCTTGCCAGAATCTAACAAAAATCGCGGCAACAAGTACACAAACGCGCCAGGCCACCCACTGATAACTAGCATAGACCCAGCTCAACCACATGATGAAAAAGCCCCGCGGGCACAGGACCGCGGGGCTTCAAAAGGCTATCGAACGCGCTGTCTACGCGAGGCGCGCGAAGTGGCGCTTGCCCACCTGCAGCACGTTGCCCTTCACGAGCAGCGACGGGTCGACGTTGTAGCTCTTGGCCTGCAGGGCCTCGCCGTTGATGCGCACGCCGCCACCATCGATGTCGCGGCGCGCCTGGCCAGCGGAGCTCGAGAGGCCCGCGGCGACAAGGACGCGCGGCAGGTAGACCAGGCCATCGTCGCCGGTCTCGATCTCAACCGCAACATCCTCGATGTGCTCGGGCATCTCGCGGTTGGAGTGTACGCGCGTGAACTCGGCCGCGGCGGCCTCGCCGGCGCCGGCGCCGTGGTACAGGTCGCAGATGTTGGCTGCGAGCTGGCGCTTGAGCTCGTAGGGGTCAGCCGAGCCGTCGGCGAGGGCGGCGTCGATCTTGTCGACCTCCTCGACCGAGAGGGTGCTGGCAAGGCGGAAGTACTTGCCGATCATCGTGTCGGGAATGCTCATGAGCTTGCCGTACATGTCGGCCGGCGCGTCGGTGAGGCCAACGTAGTTGCCGTAGCTCTTCGACATCTTGCGCACGCCGTCGGTGCCCTCGAGCAGCGGCATCGTGAGCGCAACCTGCGGCTCCATGCCCATCTTGTCCATAAGGTCGCGTCCGGCGAGCAGGTTGAACAGCTGGTCGGTGCCGCCCATCTCGACGTCAGCCTTGATCTCGACGGAGTCGAAGGCCTGCATCACGGGGTAGAGGAACTCGTGCAGGGCGATGGGCGTCTGGCTCTGGTAGCGCTTGGTGAAGTCGTCGCGCTCGAGGATGCGGGCAACGGTGAACTTGCTGCAGAGCTCGAGCAGACCCTTGAGGTCGAGCGAGAGGATCCAGTCACCATTGTGTACGATCTTGGTCTTCTCGGGGTCGAGGATCTTCATGGCCTGCGACACGTAGGTCTCGGCGTTGGCCTCGACCTGCTCCTGCGACAGCTGCGGGCGCGTGGAGTTCTTGCCCGACGGGTCGCCGATGAGCGCAGTACCGTTGCCGATGATGAGCGTGACCTGGTGGCCAAGGTCCTGGAACTGGCGCATCTTGCGCAGGGGCACGGCGTGGCCAAGGTGCAGGTCGGGGCTCGTGGGGTCAACGCCGAGCTTGATGTTGAGGGGCTGGCCCTTCTCGAGCTTCTTGCGCAGCTCCTGCTCGGGCACGATCTGGGCGGCACCCGAGGCGATCACCTTCATCTGTTCGTCGACTGAAAGCACGGTTCCTCCAATGAGCACTAGCACCCTCGCCCACGGCTGGGCGGTGCTTGGTTAGCAAGTATCCCGCCTGTGCGGGAACAGCCCTTCAGTGTAGCGGAACAGGGCCGAAAGACCCACCGAGGATAGCGGCAGGGCCACAATCGCAAACGGCAGGACGTAGACGGCCTTGGCCTCCCACAGCAGGTAGCAGCCAAAGCCGGTGAAGAAGACGGCGGCAAGCAGCAGCACAGCCGCATTGCGCACTCCCCCGCGTCCCCAGCGGCGGCACGTCAGGACCGCAGCGCCAAGGGCGGCGGCAAACGTCACCGTCTGATAGCCGTCGAGGACGTCGATCAGCACCGAACTCGCGGCCCCCAGGGGCGTCGAGGTGTCGGCGGGGTTCACGCGCACGCCCGCGGCGTTGCCGCACATCGAGAGGTAGTAGAGCGACTGGTAGGTGGGGTCGGCCCACTCGGTGGCGAGCTTCACGGCAAAGAAGCGCATCGCGTAACCGGGGTGCTTGGCAAAAGCCAGGACGTCGGCCGCGAGCTCGTGGGTCGCCACCTCGTTCTGGACGTCCGCGTTCTCGCCCGAGGCAAGCCACACGGCGTTGGAGTGGTTGGACCAGCCGCCGGGCGCGTACTCGTAAGGGCCGTCGTCAACGCTCACGTAGAACTCACCTGCGCCCATGCGAAGGCCCAGCTCAAGATGGTTGAGCGTAGTGAGCGAGCCGCCAAACTCGTAGCCGCCCGAGGCAGTCGCCAGCGCGTCGAACGGCAGACCCGACAGCGCGTGCGCCACCGCCACGACCGCGACGCAGCCCACAAGGCCCCAGCCCCGGCGGCGCACCAGGGCAAGGACAAACCACGCAAGAAGCGCGCCAATGGCAAAGAGCACGAACGTCGCCTTGACGCACAGCGCCGCGGCAAGCGGCGCGAGCGAGGCTGCGCACCACGCGGCCGCCTCGCGGCCGCCCGCGCTCATCGCGCGCGCCTGCAGGGCAAGAAACGCCAGTGCAAGGCCACAGCCCATCGCGTTGCCGTAGAGAAACATCGACAGCAGGTACATCGGGGCGCACAGGGCCACGAGCACCCAGGCCACGCGCTGGCCGCGCGCATCCCGGCAGCACAGGCGCGCGAGATCGAGCAGCGCCCACACGCCCAGGGAGGTCGCCGCGGCAGAGATCAGCTGGTAGACCATGAACGACGCATCGCCAAAGACGAGGCGCAGGCCATACATCATCCAAAACAGGGTCGCCTGGAACGGATAGCACGAGAAGTAGAGGCGCGCATCGTAGAACAGCGTGCGATAGGGGCCGCGGAAGATCGACGGGATGCCGCCGTCGACCGCGGCGCGCACGAAGTCGGAGACCATCCAGGAGTCGCCCCAGTAGGTGTCGCGCGCCTGCAGGGCGAGGATGATGACGACCTGCACCACGAACGTCCCCGCCACGAGGGCACGGCGGGCGCGGGGGCCGTCGAGTGCGCGGCCGCGACCCCACGCTAGGCGGCACAGCGCCACCACGAACAGCGCCCAGACGAGGCCGGGCCCCAGGTTCGCCACCCCGCCCGGCGCCACCCAGGTGCGGATCGACATGCTCTGGGTGAGGTTGCCGTCGTCGGCGCCCACCATGAGCCATACGGTCGAGAAGGCCACGGCGGCAAGCACTATGCCGAGCGTCACGGCCGTGAGCCCCAGGCCCAGGCCCGCGAGCACGTCGCCCGCGCGGCCCATGCGGCCCTCGCCGTCGCCGGGAAGCTCGCCGCCGGCACCCAGGCCGGCGCGCCCGTCGCGCGGATGCGCCACAAGGCCCGCGGGCCCGTCCTGCTCGCCCGCGCCCCTCTCGCCCACGTTCTGCTCGACACGCGGGTGCGCCACCCAGCCCGCGGCGGGGCGCTCCCGCAGCGAGGGGGCAGCATGCCGCAACGTCACGGCGCCCGCGCTACGACGCATCGGTCACGACCTTGCCCGAGCCGCCCGCCACGCCAGACGCGCTCGTACCGTTCGCGGCGCGATAGCCTACGATTGAGTCCTTGCCGTACCACTGGCACAGGCGGTAGTTGATGTAGTTGTCCATGTTGTCGCGGATGTCGCCCATGAGCAGCACGTGCGGCACGTTGGTGTAGTAGGGCACACGCAGGCTGCTCTCGGTGGAGCTCTCAATGGTGTTCAGGCGGTCCCACACCTGCGCGTCGTAGGCGGCGGCCTGGCCCGAGACGAGCGAGCGGGCGGCCGAGACGCTCGAGAGCTCCTCGCCCAGGTCCTTGTCGGTGGCCATGGAGCCCACGGTGCAGCCAAGCACGACGACGCCCAGCGCAAAGGCCCAGGCAACGTGCGCGAGGCACGAGACCTGGCCGCGGGGGCTGCCCGCCCCCAGCTCGCGACGGCACGCGGCGAGCCAGCCACACACCCAGAACACGTTGAGGACGACGAGCACGACGAACAGGTCGAAGCGGCAGTTCTGCACGCGTCCCGGGCCCGGCGTGCCCTGTGCCCAGAACGTGGGCGTGAAGCTCGTGGCGAACAGGGCGATCGAACCCGCGGCGACGAGCAGAGGCCAGCGGAAGCGCCAGCCGCGCCCCGCGGCGCGCTCGCCCACGCGCACGGCGATGGGCACGCAGACGGCCGCGAGCACGAACACCAGCCCGCTCGCCCACTGCTGCAGGTACTGGAAGGCCGCGGCGGAGGACCCCAGGATGGTGCCGAGCACGCCCGCGCCGTCGTCGGGGAACTGCGTGAGCTGACGCACCTCGTTGCCCGGCGCCGCGAGCGACAGGGCAAGACCCACGATGAGCAGGGCAAACGCGGGCAGCACGTCCTGTGCCGAGCGGCGGCCTCCCGCAAGCAGCACGCAGATGACGACGACCATGACCTCGGCCACGACGAGCGCCGTCACGAAGTTGCCGCCCGCCACGAAGGCCGCGAGCACGCACGACGCCACGATGGCGCCACGCGGGCGCGTCGTGCGCACGGGGTTGCAGATGCGCGCCACGCAGCCCAGCAGCGCCAGCGCCGCGGCATGGTAGCCGGTGTAGTAGATGGCGGAGTTGTACCAGAAGATGCCCTCGACGGGGCTCGGCTGCAGCAGCAGCTGCACGGCCACGACGAGGCACGCCACGCCCACGGCGAGGCCGCGCTCGCAGCCCAGCAGCTCGACGAGCGTGGTACGCGCGAAGAAGAGCGTGCCCGCCACGAGCAGCGCCATGACGAGCGGGGCAGCGATCACATAACACTGCTCGCCAAACACGCTGGGCTCGATGGCCATGAGGAAGATCGCCGAGTAGGTTCCCTGCCAGTCGAACCAGGCGTTTCCCACCTGCTGCAGGGCGGCGCCCAGCGCGGCGAGCACGCTGCCGGTGTCCTGAAGGGCAAGGTGCGCCCAGACGCCGTAGTGCCAGTCGTCCGCGTAGGAGTGGTTGTAGGCGCTGATGAGCACGAGCGGAACGAGCACGGCCACGAGCACGGCCGCGCCCATGACGCCCACCGCCAGGCTTGCCCGCCGACCTCGCCTATCCTGAGTACCCACCATGCGTCCTCGCTCTCCCTCGAAGCTCTCCCCAGTCTAGGGCATCTATCGGACACTCACGAAAACGCAACGAGGGGACATGGGGATGGGGACGTCGCGTGCCCAGCGCGACCAAACCGGCCTCCCAGGGGCCCGACTTAGTCGCGTTGGGCACGCGGTCGGCCGAGAGGGGCGGGGCAGTCGCGACAGGCACACGAAGCGGGGACAAAAGACCTGTCCCCTTGTCCCCGCGCACAGGGATGTGGACGGCTCGCACAAAAGCGCGCACCTATAGACCACGCATGCGGATTTGGCGGATAATGACAAAGATTGTCTTCACTCCACACAGGAGGTTTTTCGCATGGGAATTCGCAAGCGCCGCGCACGCGCCCACGCAAAGACGCACATCGTCGGCTTCTCTGCCGCCGGCATCGCCGGCTTTCTGGTGCTGCTGTGCATAGCCCTGGCCGTGTCGCTGGGCGCCGTCGTCGAGTCGTGGCTGCAGGACCTGCCCGACTACACCTCGGCCGACGCCTACCTCGTGGCCGAGCCCAGCGAAGTCTATGACGCCGATGGCAACACCATCGCGACGTTCTACCTCGAGAACCGCCGCTCCATCTCCCAAGACGAGGTCTCGCCCTACGTCTGGAAGGGCACCGTCGACGTCGAGGACGAACGCTTCTACAGCCACAACGGCATCGACCCCATGGGCATCGCGCGCGCCATCGTCTCGCAGCTCGCGGGCCGCTCGGAGGGCGCCTCGACCATCACCCAGCAGCTCGTGCGCAACACCGTCCTGTCCGACGAGCAGTTCGACAAGACCATCAAGCGCAAGGTCCGCGAGGCCTACATCGCCGTCGAGATGGAGAAGATGTACTCCAAGGACCAGATCCTGCTGATGTACCTCAACACCATCTACTACGGCCACGGTGCCTATGGCATCGAGGCCGCGAGCGAGACCTACTTCAGCAAGCACGCCAGCGAGCTCACCCTGGCCGAGGCGGCCACGCTCATCGGCCTGCCCAACTCGCCCTCCTACTACGACCCCACGCAGAACCCCGACGCCGCCAAGGAGCGCCGCAACAAGGTCCTCGACAACATGCTGCGCCTGGGCGACATCACCCAGGAGGAGCATGACAGCGCCCAGGCCGAGGACCTCGTCCTCAACCTCGGCAGCTCCACGATGGACAACCAGGGCACCTACCCGTTCTGGACCAACTACGTGAAGGGCCTGCTCGAGGGCGACTTCTCGCAGGACACCATCGTGCAGAGCGGCCTCAAGGTCTACACCACGCTTGACCCCACGATGCAGCAGGCCGCGCAGGACGCCGTGACCCGCATGCTCGACGAGACGGGCAACGAGCGCCTCGACAGCGCCATGGTCGCCATCGATCCCTCGACCGGCTACATCAAGGCCATGGTGGGCGGCAAGGACTTCTACGGCGACACCGACGACGCCCAGGTCAACGCGGCCACCACCGCCTTCAAGCAGACGGGCTCGAGCTTCAAGGTCTTCACGCTCGTGACCGCGCTCAAGCAAGGTATGAACCCCAACGTGCTCATCAACTGCAACTCGCCCATCCAGGTCACGAACTCCTGGAAGGTACAGAACTTCGCCAACACCTCCTACGGCACGATCACCCTGGCAGATGCCACCGCGAAGTCCTCCAACACCGGCTACGTGCAGGTGGGCATGGCCGTGGGCGTCGACAACGTGGTGCAGACGGCCCATGACATGGGCATCTCGTCTGACCTGCAGCCCTACGGCTCCACGATCCTGGGCGCCAACCTCACCTCGCCCCTCGAGATGGCCGAGGCCTACGCCACGCTGGCCAACGGCGGCGAGCACCGCGACCCGGTGGCCATCACCAAGATCGAGGACCGCAACGGCAACACCGTCTACGAGCACAAGGACAGCCCCACCCGCGTCATGGACGAGGGCGTGGCCCGCGCCGCCACCGAGGTGCTCGAGGGCGTCGTCACGAACGGCACCGCGAGCCGCATGTACAACTCGCTCACCATCAACCAGCCCGTGGCCGGCAAGACCGGCACCACCGACAACACCGAGAACCTGTGGTTCTGCGGCTACACCCCGCAGCTGTCGGTGGCAGTGTGGACCGGCTACAAGGGCCAGGACACCGCCACGCGCCTGCACCCCGACACGACGTCCAACGTGGCCTTCGGCCACTTCGTGAACGCCGTGCTCTCTGACACGCCGCGCGCCGACTGGCCCATGGCCAACGCCACGCTGCCCACCTACAAGGAGAACACCTCCTGGAAGTTCTCCAACACCTCGGCCAACGCCAACGACCCGCAGCCCGAGACCGAGGCCACGACCGAGGAGGCCACCGACACCGAGACCACCACCGGCGAGACCACCACGGGTGGCAACGGCGGAACCGGCGGCGGAAACGGCGGAACCGGCGGCACGGGCACCGGAACCGGCGGCACCACAACCACCGAACCGACGCCCACCCCCGAGCCCACGCCAACGCCCACGCCCGACTCGGGCACCGACGCGACGCAGTAGGCAGCCGACCAGGCTCCCGCGCAACAAGCGAATCCCCGCTCAGCCATGTGGCCGGGCGGGGATTTTTCTTAGGCCGAGGAACGCGGCTTGCAGTGCAGGACTGCAAGCTCCGAGAGGCAGACAAGCCGCAGGCGCGGCCCGACATGCGAGAGGCCCGCTCAACCACACGGCTGAACGGGCCTCCTCCTCGCAGCTGTGGGCCAAAGGGGCTGTGGGCCTACTCCCCCAGCGCGGCCTCGGCGGCGTCATAGGCCTCGTGCGCGAGCTTGAGCTGCGCGCGCACGGCCTCGTGGCCGGTGCCGCCAAAGGTGGTGCGGCGGCGCACGATGTTGTCGATGTCGAGCGCCTCGTGGGCGTCGTCGTCGAAGAGCTCCGAGTAGCTGCGCAGCTCATCGGTGGAAAGCTGCTGCAGGGTCACGCCCTCGCGCACGCAGTCGCCCACGATGCGGCCCACCACGGAGTGGGCGATGCGGAACGGCATGCCCTTGCCCACGAGGTAGTCGGCGAGGTCGGTCGCCGCCATGTAGCCCTCGTGCGAGGCCTCGCGCATGCGGTCCTCCTTGAAGATGCAGGTGGCAAGCATGCCCGTGCAGGCCATGAGCGAGCCCAGCACCGTGTCGGCGGCGTCGAACAGCGGCTCCTTGTCCTCCTGCAGGTCCTTGTCATAGGTGAGAGGCGTGCCCTTGACCGTCACGAGCAGGCTCGTGAGGTCGCCCACCACGCGGCCGGACTTGCCGCGCACGAGCTCGGCGAAGTCGGGGTTCTTCTTCTGCGGCATGATCGACGAGCCGGTGGAGTGGGCGTCGTCCATCTCGACGAAGCCAAACTCGGCCGAGCTCCACCACACGAGCTCCTCGCACAGGCGCGAGAGGTGGATCTGGCACACGCTGCAGGCGTAGATGAGGTCGAGCAGGTAGTCGCGGTCGCTCACCGAGTCCATCGAGTTGGCGGTGGGGCCCGAGAAGCCCAGGTCCTCGGCCGTCATGAAGCGGTCGAGCGGGTAGGTGGTGCCGGCGAGCGCGGCGGCACCCAGCGGGCAGACGTTGGCCGCGGCGCGGGCGTCCCGCACGCGCTTGAGGTCGCGATTGAACATCCAGAAGTACGCGAGCAGGTGGTGGCTCAGCAGCACCGGCTGGGCGGGCTGCATGTGGGTGTAGCCAGGCATGACCACGCCAAACTCGTCCTCGGCGCGCTCGAGCAGGACGGCCTCGAGCTTCACGAGCGAGGCAATGATCTCGTCGGCGAGGTCGCGGGCGATCATGTGCGTGTCGACCGCGGTCTGGTCGTTGCGCGAGCGGCCCGTGTGCAGGCGGCCTCCGGCGGCGCCGATGCGCTCGGTGAGCACGCGCTCGATGGCCATGTGAATGTCCTCGTCGCGGTCGACGTCAAAGACGAACTCGCCGCGCTCGATCTGGCCGGCGATCTCGTCAAGGCCGGCACGGATCTCGTCGGCATCCTGCTCGGAGATGACGCCCTGGTGCGCGAGCATCGCGGCGTGGGCCTTGGAGCCGCGGATGTCCTGGCGCCACATGCGCTTGTCAAACGGAAGCGAGGCGCCAAAGCGCTCGAGCTCGCCGGTGGGTGCGGCGGAGAAGCGGCCGCCCCACAGGGGCTTGGGGGCATCGGAGCTGGTAGGCGCGGCAGTGTTCTGGTCGCTCATGTCGTCCCAATCCTTGTGAGTGAGGCCCGCCCGGCGCAGGTGCCGGGCGGGCCGCTTGTACGCAAACTCTTATGGTAGCAGCAGCCGCCTGCCGTCGGGCGCGCAAGGCGTCCGCGGCCTCGCCGTCAGCGGGGCCGCGTCACCCCCGGGCTCGCCCTACTCGACCTCGCCGTCTGCGGGAGCGGCGCAGGCGTCGTCGCCGGCCACGGGCGCGGCATCGGCCTCGTCCCTCTCGGCCGCGGCGGCGCGCTCGGCGGCGGCAGCCTTGGCGGCCTCGATGCGCTCGAGCTGCTCGCGGGTCAGCGGCAGGGCCTCGGGCACGTCGGGCACGGCGCAGGCGCCATTCTCGCACGCGTCGTCGGCCAGGTCCGCGCCGGCCAGGGGCGCCACCACGTTGGTCGTGGGGTCGGCGGGGTTCACCAGGGTAAACGCCGCGGCTCCGGCCTCGGTCGAGGCGGCGCGGGCCGCGCGGAAGTTCTCCTTGGCCACGCTGATCATGAGCTTGATGCGGTTCAGCTGGTTCACCTCGGAGGCACCCGGGTCGTAGTCGACGGCCACGATGTTGCTCTCGGGGTGCATCTCGCGCAGGCGCTTGATGACCGACTTGCCCACGACGTGGTTGGGCAGGCAGGCGAACGGCGAGCAGCACACGATGTTGGGCGTGCCCGTCTCGATGAGGTCGCACATCTCGGCCGTGAGCAGCCAGCCCTCGCCCATCGTGTTGCACAGCGACAGGATCTGCTTGGCCTTGGCGGCGAGCTCGTAGATGTCGGGGTAGCCCTCAAAGCGCGTGGTCTTCTCGAGCATGCGGTTGATGGGCTCGCGCATGGCCTCGATCACCTTGATGCCCGTCTGGTGCGTGAGGCGCTTGCGGAACTTGGTGCCCAGCTCGCCGCGCATGTTCATGGGGCTCGTCATGCCAAAGAGGAAGAAGTCGACCAGGCCCGGGACGACGGCCTCGCAGCCCTCCTGCTCGATGACGCGCACGACCTCGTTGTTGGCCGTGGGGTGGAACTTGACGAGGATCTCGCCCACGACACCCACGCGCGGCTTGGAGCGGTCGTTGACCACCGGCAGCGTCTCGAAGGCGTCGATCGAGTCCTGGCACAGCTTGAGGAAGCCACGCTGGCCGCAGGAGACGAGTTCGGCCTTGGCACGCTCCATGAACTGCTCGTAGAGGGCGTCGGCGGAGCCGGGCTTGGCCTCGTAGGGGCGCACGCGGTAGAGCATCTGCATGATGAGGTCGCCATAGAGCAGCGCGTAGACCGCGTGGACGATGAGGTCGGGCTTGAAGACGTTGAAGCCGGGGTTGTCCTCGTCGAGGCCGCTCGCCGCGGTGAGCGAGACCACCGGGATCTCGGGGTGGCCCGAGTCGCGCAGGGCCTTGCGGATCAGCGCGATGTAGTTGGTGGCGCGGCAGCCGCCGCCGGTCTGGGAAATGATGACGGCCGTGCGGGTGAGGTCGTACTTGCCGCTCTCGATGGCCTCCATGATCTGGCCCGTGACCAGGATCGATGGGTAGCAGATGTCGTTGTTAACGTACTTGAGGCCCGCCTCGACCGCGCCGTGGTCGACGGAGGGCAGCAGCACCGCGTTGAAGCCGGCGTGGATGAGCAGCTGCTCGACGAGCTCGAAGTGCACGGGCGACATCTGCGGGCACAGCAGCGTGTAGCCGCTCTCCTGCATCTGCTTGGTGTAGCGCACCTTGTTGAACGCGGCGCTCTTGGCCTCGCGCCAGACGGGCAGGCCACTCGCCGCGGTGGTGGCGTGGGCAAGCGAGCCGTCGGCGTTGTGGACGTCGACGGGGCCGGCCGGCGCCAGCGTACCCTCGGCGACCTTGCGCTCGAGCTCCTCGCGCTGCTCGGAGAGGGCGGCCATGAGCGAGCGCACGCGGATGCGCGCGGCACCGAGGTTGCTCACCTCGTCGATCTTGAGCACGGTGTAGATCTTGCCCGAGGCCTCGAGGATCTCCTGCACCTGGTCGGTGGTGAGGGCGTCGAGGCCGCAGCCAAAGCTGTTGAGCTGGATGAGGTCGAGGTCGTTGCGGCTCGCCACGAAGCGCGCGGCACGGTAGAGGCGCGAGTGGTACATCCACTGGTCGACGACGCGGATGGGGCGCTCGGGACGCATCTTGTGGGCCACGGAGTCCTCGGTGAGTATCGCGAAGCCAAAGCTGTTCACGAGCTCGGGGATGGCGTGGTTGATCTCGGGATCGTTGTGGTAGGGGCGTCCCGCGAGCACGATGCCGTGCGCGTCGTTCTTCTCCATCCACTCGAGGGTCTCGTCGCCCTTGCGGCGCATGGTCTGCTTGAACTCGAGGTCGGCCTCCCATGCAGCGTTCACCGCGCGGTCGATCTCGGCGCGGGTGATGTGCTCGCCCTTGAAGCGGCCGCGGCCGTTGGCGGCGTCGGCCTCGCGCTGCACGCTGATGAGCTCGTAGAGGCGGCGCTTGAGCTCACGCTTGTCGTCATAGGGCACGAAGGCGTCGAGGAACTCGACCTGGGGCTGCGCCAGCTCGTCGACGTTGAGGCCCAGGGCCTGCGGATAGCTCATGACGATGGGGCAGTTGTAGTGGTTGCCCGCCGTCTCGTCCTCCTGGCGCTCCCAGCGGATGCAGGGCATCCAGATGAAGTCGGGGTCCTTCTCGAGCAGGTTCATGATGTGGCCGTGGCTGAGCTTGGCCGGGTAGCAGACGGACTCGGACGGCATTGACTCGATGCCCGCCTCGTAGGTCTTCTTGGTCGACTGGTCGGACAGCACCACCGAGAAGCCCAGCTCGGTGAAGAACGCGTGCCAGAAGGGGTAGTTCTCGTACATGTTGAGTGCGCGCGGAATGCCCACGGTGCCGTGCGGGGCGGTCTTTGGGTCGAGCACGGGGCGGTCGAACAGCAGCTTGTTCTTGAACGCGAACAGGTTGGGGGCAGCCGTCTTGGCCTTCTTGTGGCCGGCGCCCTTCTCGCAGCGGTTGCCCGTGATGAACTTGCGGCCGTTGCCAAAGTTGTTAATCGTGAGCAGGCAGTTGTTGGAGCAGCGGCCGCAGTGGGCCTTGGTCTGCTTGACCTGCAGGTTGTCGATCTCGTCGCGCGAGAGCAGCGTCGAGGTGCCCTCAGCGCCGGCGCGGTCGCGGGCGAGCAGGGCGGCGCCGTAGCAGCCCATGCAGCCGGCGATGTCGGGGCGGATGGCCTCGCGGCCGGTGAGCTTCTCGAAGGCGCGCAGGGTGGCGTCGCTCATGAAGGTGCCGCCCTGGACCACGACGTACTTGCCGATCTCCTCGGGGTCGCGCATCTTGATGACCTTGAACAGGGCGTTCTTGATGACCGAGTAGGACAGGCCGGCGGCGATGTCGCCCACCGTCGCGCCCTCCTTCTGGGCCTGCTTGACGCGCGAGTTCATGAAGACGGTGCAGCGGCTGCCCAGGTCAACGGGCTTCTCGGCACCCATGGCGGCGCGGGCGAACTCCTGGACCGCAAGGCCCATGGAGTCGGCGAAGCTCTCGATGAAGGAGCCGCAGCCCGAGGAGCACGCCTCGTTGAGCATGATGTGCTCGATGACGCCATCCTTCACGCGCAGGCACTTCATGTCCTGGCCGCCGATGTCGAGGATGAACTCGACGCCAGGCACGAAGGCCTTGGCGCCGCGCAGGTGGGCGACCGTCTCGATCTCGCCGGAGTCGGCGCGCAGGGCCTCGATGAGCAGGGCCTCGCCGTAGCCGGTGGTGGTCACGTGGCCGATTGTCGTGCCCTCGGGCAGCTTGTCGTAGATGTCGTCCATGATCGTGCGGGCGCAGCCCAGCACGTCGCCGCGGTTGTTGCCGTACCAGGTGTAGAGCAACTCGCCGTCCTCGCCCACCACGGCGGCCTTCATCGTGGTGGAGCCGGCGTCGATACCAATGAAGACGCGGCCGCGGTAGCTCGTGAGGTCGCCCTTGGGAACCACCTGCGCGTCGTGGCGCGCGTGGAACTCGGCGAGCTCCTCGTCGTTCGCGAACAGCGGGTCGAGGCGCTGGACCTCGGAGCCCTGGATGTCGCCCAGGTTGTCGAGCGCGTCGATGACCTCGGCAAACGTCACGTGCTTGTCGGTCTCGCCGGCAAGGGCGGCACCGGTCGCCACGAACAGGTGGGCGTTGGTGGGAACGATGCGGTGCTCCTCGTCGAGGCCGAGCGTCTCGTAGAAGCGGTGGCGCAGCTCGGAGAGGTACTGCAGCGGGCCGCCCAGGAAGGCCACGTGGCCGCGGATGGGGTGGCCGCAGGCGAGGCCCGAGACGGTCTGGTTGGCGACAGCCTGGAAGATCGAGGCGGCGACGTCGGCGGGGGCGGCGCCCTCGTTGAGCAGCGGCTGGACGTCGGTCTTGGCAAAGACCCCGCAGCGGCTGGCGATGGGATAGATGTGGGTGGCGTTGCGCGCGAGCTCGTTGAGGCCGCCCGCGTCGGTGTGCAGCAGGCTCGCCATCTGGTCGATGAACGCGCCCGTGCCGCCGGCGCAGGTGCCGTTCATGCGCTGCTCGATGCCGTTGTCGAAGTAGATGATCTTGGCGTCCTCGCCGCCCAGCTCGATGGCAACGTCGGTCTGCGGGATGAGCGTCTCGACGGCGCGCTTGGAGGCGATGACCTCCTGGACGAACTCGAGGTCGAGCCACTTGGCGAGCAGCAGGCCACCCGAGCCGGTGATCGAGACGCGCATCGAGGCGTCGCCGAGCACCTTGGCCGCGCCCTCGAAGAGCTCCTTGGCGGTGGCGCGGATGTCGGTGTGGTGGCGCTGGTAGTTGGCGTAGACGATGTGGTCGCGCTCGTCGATGACGGCGAGCTTGACGGTGGTGGAGCCCACGTCGATGCCCAGGCGCAGCTGCGCGCGCGAGAAGTCGGTCTTGTTGGCGGGGCGCAGCTCGGCGCCGTTCTCGACCAACTCGATGCCGCGGGCCACGCGGGCCTGGGCCGCGTTGGACGAAGCCGGGTTGTTAGTCATGGTCGCTCTCCTTGGTCTGGGCGGCGTGGGCCGTCTTGCTGTCATGAGGTGCGGGCGCGTCGGCGTGGTTCCCCGCCACGCTCGAGCGCATGAGGGCCAGCGCGTAGGCCGGCACGTCGAGGTCGATCTTTTTGCCGTAGAGGTCGCCAGGGCGCACGAAGGCGAGGGCCGTCATCATGAGGGCCATCGTGCGCACGTCCTCGCGCATGCCGCCCGTGAGCCAGCGCGTGAGGACGCCGGCCTCGGCCGACACGGCAAAGGCGAGGTAGTAGTCGAAGAAGGGTCCGAGGGCCCGGGCGTCGATGCCGTCGAGGGCGCGGGCGCAGACGGCATCGGTGCAGACAGCCTTGATCTTCTCGACGAAGGCGGGGTCGCCGCCCTGACCGAGCAGGGCCGTGAGGTGGCCGGCGTTGTCGCGGAAGTACTCGAGCAGCTCGACCGCGCCGGGGGCGGGTTCGAGGGCGTCGAGGGCGCCGGCGAGCTCGTCGAGGTTCGTGGCAACGATGCCCGCGACCAACGCGCGGATGTCTGCCAGGGCCTCGGTCTCGATGGCGTCGACCAACTCGGGGATGTCGTGGAAGTGCGAGTAGAACGTGCGGCGTGTGAGGCCGGCGCGCTCCGTGACGGCCGTGACCGTGACGCGCGACAGGTCGCCGGTGGCGGCGATCTCTGCCACGAGGGCGTCGCGCAGGCGCGTCCTGCTGCGCCTGATGCGGCGGTCGAGACGAACGGGAGCGCACCCCGTGGCAAGCGCTTCTTGCAAGTGTTCCTCCTCCGGCTGCCTGGGACAGTTGCACAGGCAGGTATTGTCCCAAGTTGGGACAGTTAAGCCCGTAGCTTATCTGTCCCAACTATGTAGTTGTTGCACAGCGTGAGCAGTATTGCACAAGGTGAGAATTATCGATGCCGCGGCGGCGCGGGCGCACGCAAGGCACACAGTTGCGGGGAGGGCGCCGGACGCCCTGCTCGTCCTCGCCTGCTCGCCTCGCCCATCTCGGCCACGCCCCGTTCGCCCCGTCCTTCTCCCCCTCGTCCTACTCGTCCTTCTCGGCCACGCTCTACTCGTCCTCGTCCTTCTCCTCCCCCTCGCCCTACTCGTCCTACTCGCCGGGCACACGCTCGCAGGTTTACATAACACCGCCCACCACGCGCTGGCGGCCGCTCGCAGAAGCGCGGACGCCAAACCCGCGCCGCTATGGTTACGTGGCACGCACATGACACCCGCAACCCTTGGGAGGACCCATGGAGTTCAACAACGTCGTCGTTGCCGGCGGAGGCGTGCTGGGAAGCCAGATCGCGTTCCAGGCGGCCTATTGCGGCAAGAGCGTCACCATCTGGCTGAGGAGTGAGGGCAGCATCGGGCGCACGCAGCCCAAGCTCGACCACCTGCACGAGACCTACCGCGCGGCCATCGAGGAGATGGCGAGCGGCAAGGGCACCTGGTGCGCGGGCCTCTCCAAGCCCGGCGAGCCCCTCGACGCCGCGGCCTGCCTCGAGCGCGTCGAGTGCGCCTACTCCTCCATCAAGCTTGAGCTCGACCTCGCCGCCGCCGTGGCCAACGCCGACCTCGTCATCGAGAGCATGGCCGAGGAGCTCTCGGCCAAGGAGGCCTTCTACGGCAAGCTCGCGCCGGCGCTGCCCGAGAAGACCGTGATCGCCACGAACTCCTCGACGCTGCTGCCCTCGGCCATGGCCAAGTTCACCGGCCGCCCCGACCGCTTCTTGGCCCTGCACTTTGCCAACTCCATCTGGAAGAACAACACCGCCGAGGTCATGGGCACGAGCGACACCAGCCCCGCGCACTTCGACGAGATGGTTGCCTTTGCCGAGCAGATCAACATGATTCCCCTGCCCGTGCGCAAGGAGAAGAGCGGCTACCTGCTCAACTCGATGCTCGTGCCGTTCCTGCTGTCGGGCATGGACCTGTGGGCGTCGGGCGTGAGCGACCCCCAGAGCATCGACATCGCCTGGACGCACGGCACCGGCGCCCCCAAGGGCCCATTCCAGATCATCGACACGGTGGGCCTCAACACCGCCTATAACATCGTGATGCAGTACCAGAAGGTGCCGGGCCTGCTGAACCCGCTGCTCAAGAAGATGATGCTGCCGTACAACTACAAGCAGATCGCTTCCATGCTCAAGGCCATGATCGACCGCGGCGAGCTGGGCGAGTCGACCGGCAAGGGCTTCTACACGTACGAGTAGGGCGTTGGCGTCCGGCGGTGCCCGCCCCTCTCGCACACGCATCGCGACGGCTGCCCACTCGCGGCGCCTCTCCCGCACGTCATCCCAGGGCCCCGTAGATTTCGTCGAATCTGCGGGGCCCTCCCCATGCACGGCTAGGATGGGAGACCTACGAAGGGAGGGGCATGGCGCAGCCCTACGACAACGACCGCACGCAGGTTCAGGGCCGCACGTCGGCCGAGCCATACGCGCAGGGTAACCCCTACGCGGCCCAGCCAGGCGGCGCCCCCCATGCCGGTCAGCCGGGAGCCAACCCCTACGCCAATCAGCCGGGCACGCGGCGCGCGCAGGGCCGCCAGCCCGTCCCCTCTCCCCCGCAGCAGAACCCCTACTTCCCGCAGGGCGTCGCGCCCGCGCCGCTTCGCCGCCACCGCCGCGCCGGCTCGGAACGCGCGCAGTCGTCGCAGCCGCCTCTCGAGCGCCCGCGCGCCATGGACCAGGCCGCCCCGAACGCACCCGTCTCCGCCCACGCGCCCCGCCCGCGCCGCCGCGGTCGCCACGGCATCCTCTCGGCTCTGCTCTGGCTCGTCATGGCGGGCGTCTACGGCCTGCTCGCGCTGCGCATGATCCCGGCAAGCCACGCCGCGGGCTCGGCCGTGCCCGAGCTCGTCTCGTTCGTGCCGGTGGCGCTCGTCCCCACCATCGTCTGCCTCGCGCTGGCCCTGCTCTGGAGCCGCCGCGTGCTCGCGGTGGCCTGCGCGCTGGCCCTCGCCGTCAACGGCTGGTGGCACATCGGCTACTTCACCGGCAGCGCCCGCGTCTCGAGCGAGGCCACGGCCGCCGTCGCGAGCACCAACACCACGGCCGACTCCTACGCCCGCGTCATGACCTGCAACACCTACAACGGACAGGCCAGCGCCGTCGACATCGTGAACCTCGTGCGCGAGAAGCACGTCGAGGTGCTGTGCCTGCAGGAGCTCACCGACGGCATGGTCGACGACCTCGAACGCGCCGGCATCGACGAGCTACTCCCCTACCACGTCGTCTCGGCGGGGGCCTCGGCCATCTCGAACGGCGGGCGCAACGGCATCTGGACCGCCGCGCCGCAGGACAACGTGTCGAGGAACCTCCTGCCCATCGACACGAGCTCGATGCCGGCCGCGAGCATCCAGGTAGGAGACGCCACGGTGCGTATCGTGAGCGTGCATCCCAACTCGCCCGTGCGCGGGGCCGAAGATTTGTGGGACGAGGGGCTGTCGGTCATCGGGAGCCTGTCTGACTACGGCCACGCCTACCTCATCATGGGCGACTTCAACTCGGCATGGGATCACGCGCGCTTCCGCGAGCTTCTGGGCACCACCTTTGCCGACGCCGGCCAGGCGAGCGGCGGCGGAATGCACATGACCTACCCGGCCAACAAGGCCATACCCGCACTCGTCGAGATCGACCACATCGTGTACTCCAAGAACTCGGGCATCATGGTGAGCTCGCTCGAGACCGCCCAGGTCTCGGGCACCGACCACCTGGCGCTCATCGCCACGCTCGAGGCCCTGTAGCTAGCAGCGGTCGCCCCGGCGGAGGAGATTATGCGCGCCACCACCCTGGGCGATGATGCCGTTGAGCAGGCCCACTTCGAACTGGAGCTCGCCAATGAGGAGCTTGAGGCGCGCGGGGTCATCGGGCAGGGTCTCGACGTCGGCGTCGAGCGCAAGGCGGGCGCGGCCGCGTATTTCGTAGGTGCCACGCACAGCCGGGCAGCGGGTTGTCACAGGTAGTTTCCTCTCCCTTAATAGAACCTGAAATAGGTTGAGGGCGGGCCGTCAATTATTTAGCGGAGCAGTCCGTAAATTAATCAGCTTGTCATGCTTCTCCCCCTATAAGCGGTGCTTTTCCCCAATGGAGGCCAATAGCCCCGTACGAGCAACGCAGCGCCATTGGTTTGGCACGTTTCAAGCGCCCCGGACGTGCGCAACCGATGGCACGTTGAGCGAGCAGCAAGCCGCCATCGGTTTGGCACGTTCGGGACGCCACGGACGTGCATAACCGGCGGCTCGTTGGGCGAGACGTGCACGAACGTTGGCCCGCCAAAGCCAACAGTAAGCCACCATCGCCACGCCAACAGTCCCAGCGATAGGAACTTTTCCGCCATCTACCAGCACAAACGCACTAAGTAACGCTTAATTCATAAATTCCTACTGGTTTAGTTGGTTTAATCGTGGCATACTATCGCCAGCGAGCGAGGCACACCCCGCGCCCGCTCGTCCCATGGACGGCACGCACACGCGAACATCCCGTCCGCCAGCTCGGGCCCCAGGCTCACAGAACAAGGAGGCACCCCATGCACGTCGCCAACCACGTCGAGTCCCTCATTGGCTCCACCCCCCTCATCGACCTCTCCTCGCTGCTGCCCGCAGACGTCCAGGCCACCGGCGCCCGCGTCCTGGGCAAGTACGAGGCCACCAACCCCGGCGGCTCCGTCAAGGACCGCGTGGCCCGCTACATGCTCGACGCCGCCGAGGCGTCCGGCGAGCTCCAGCCCGGAGGCACCGTCATCGAGCCCACGAGCGGCAACACCGGCGTTGGCCTGGCCATGCTCACCGCCGCCCGTGGCTACAAGATGATCCTCACCATGCCCGAGACCATGAGCATCGAGCGCCGCAAGCTCGCCGCCTCCTACGGCGCACAGATCGTCCTGACCCCCGGCTCCGAGGGCATGAAGGGCGCCATCGCCAAGGCCAACGAGCTGCACGAGTCCACGCCCAACAGCATCGTGGCCGGCCAGTTCACCAACCCCGCCAACCCCCGCGCCCACTATGAGACCACCGGCCCCGAGGTCTGGGCCGACACCGAGGGCACCGTCGACGCCATCGTCGCCGGCGTGGGCACCGGCGGCACCATCTCCGGCACCTCCAAGTTCCTGAAGGAGCACAAGCCCAGCGTCCGCGCCGTCGCCGTCGAGCCGGCCGAGAGCCCGGTCCTCTCCGGCGGCAAGCCCGGCGGCCACAAGATCCAGGGCATTGGCGCCGGCTTCGTCCCCGACAACTTCAAGCGCGAGGTCGTCGACGAGATCCTGCCCGTCGTCAGCGCCGACGCCATCGCCACGCGCGCCAAGCTCGCCTCCGAGGCAGGCGTGCTCGTGGGCATCTCCTCCGGCGCCGCCGCCTTCGCCGCCCTCGCCGTGGCCTCCCGCCCGGAGTTCGCCGGCAAGACCGTCGTTGCCATCCTGCCCGACACCGGCGAGCGCTACCTCTCCATGGACCTCTAGGCCAAGAAGACCGGCAGGCCACGCGCCGTCCCAGCGGCGCACCCCACACGCACGGGCGTCGTCCCCGCGACGCCACGCACGACCCGGCCGTCCCCGCGGCCGCCCAGCATCACCTGCGCAAGCCCTCTCCTCATTCCCTCATCGCGCAAACGCGCCGCACCCACCCGGATGCGGCGCGTTTTTTGTGCGCATGGCCCAGGTACGCGCTCGCTACCTGCGCCTTCGGCTAGGCTGTGGCTATCTATGTGAGCAATGGCACGCCGGGGGGCAGCTGCCCGCGCGGCCGCCCCCCAAAGGGGCGTCCCGGCAGCCATCGGAACGGGCAAATGGTGTCCCGAGAGGTGATTGACATGACTGACGCGCAGACCGCACGTGGCGAGGAGCTCGAGCTCTTCGCCACCTGTCCCAAGGGCTTCGAGGCGCCACTCGCGGCCGAGCTCGCAGGCCTGGGCGCCAAGGGCGTGCGTGCCCTCCACGGCCAGGTCGCCTTTGCGGGCACGCTCGCCGACGCCTACCGCATCTGCCTGTGGAGCCGCATCGCCTCGCGCGTCATGCTCGTGCTGGGCCACGGCGCCGCCGCCAACGCCGACGAGCTCTACCAGACCCTGCGTGAGGCCTGCTGGGAGGACCACCTCTCCCTCACCTCGACCTTTGCCGTCGACGCGCACGGCACCAACAACGAGCTGAGGAACACCCAGTTCATCGCCCTGCGCGCCAAGGACGCCGTCTGCGACCGCCTGCAGGCCAAGCTGGGCGCCCGCCCCAGCGTCGAGACGCGCCACCCCGACGTCACCGTCGTCGCCCGCGTGCGCAACGACCGCGTGACCTTTGGCATCGACCTGTCGGGCGAGCCGCTGTTCCGCCGCGCCTCCACCCGCCGCGCCGCCGACGACGGCCTGGGCGGCCTGCGTCCCGACTACGCGGCCGCCGTGCTCGCGATGGGCGCCTGGCACCGCTGCTGCCGCCGAGACGACCCCACCCTCGCCGTGGCCTTCTCCGGCTCGGGCACGCTCGTTGCCGAGGCCGCGAGCGCCGCGCTCGACCGTGCCCCGGGTCTGCTGCGCACGCGCTGGGGCTTCACCGGCTGGCTCGGGCACGACGAGGACGCCTGGGCGGCCCTCCTCGCCGAGGCAGACGAGCGTGCCGAGAAGGGCGCAGCGCGCGCCGAGAAGCTCCACCTCGTGACCATCGACCCCAGGAAGGGCGCCGCCGCTGCCGCCCGCGCCTCGCTGCGCGCCGCCGGCCTCGACGTCGCGATCGCGTCGCTTGCCTCGGCAGACGAGCTTGCCCGTCGCCTTGCCCCCGCCGACGCCTCGGCCACGCTCGCCGCGATCGACCTCTCCTGGCTGGACGCCGACGAACTCGCCCGCGAGGTCGCCGCCATCGGCCTCGCCACCGCGACGGCAGACGCCCTGCCCCAGGGCTCGCGCCTCGTGGCCCTCTCCACCACGCCCACGCTCGACGCGAGCCTGGGCCTTGCCGCCATCGACCAGACCAGGACCTTCGTAGGCCGCGACGACGCCACCATCACCACCTACGAGACGGGCACGCCCGCGGCCTCGCCCGCCGACGCCAATGCCGCCGAGAAGGACGACGCCGCCGCCGAGGCGCCCGCCCGCGCGACCGTGACGCTCAAGGACGGCACCACGCTGCCCGTGCTCGTGCCGCAGTCCGACCAGTTCGCCGCCCGTCTCGCCAAGGTCGCCAAGCTGCGCGCCAAGTGGGGCCGCCGCGAGGGCATCAGCTGCTACCGCGTCTACGACACGGACCTGCCCGACTACGCCGTCGCCATCGACCTCTACCAGGCGGCTGAGGGCTCCCGCGGCGCCGACGCCCATGGCCGCTGGCTCGTGGTGCAGGAGTACGCCGCGCCCAAGGACATCGACCCCGAGCTCGCCCGTCGCCGCCTGCTCGACGTGCTCGCCATCGCCCCGCACGTGCTGGGCGTTGACCCTGCCTGCGTGACGCTGCGCGTGCGCCGCCACGCCAAGGGCGGCTCGCAGTACGCCAACGAGGGCGAGGGCGACAAGCGCGCCGGCCGCCGTGGCCGCCTCGCCCTCGCCCCCGGCGCCCACCTCGTCGAGGAGGGCGGCCTCATCTTCGAGGTAAACCTCGCCGAGCGCCTCGACACGGGCCTGTTCCTCGACCACCGCGACGTGCGCGCCCGCGTGCGCGAGATGGCCAAGGACATGCAGGGCTCCAAGCGCTTCCTCAACCTCTTTGCCTACACGGGGTCGGCCACCTGCTACGCGGCCGACGGCGGCGCCAAGCACACCACGACGGTCGACCTGTCGCGTACCTACCTCGACTGGGCCGAGCGCAACATGGAGCGCAACGGCTTCGTGGGCCCCGATCACGAGTACGTCCAGGCAGACGTCGTGCGCTGGGTGAGCGAGCAGCGCCACACGCCCAACCGCTGGGACCTCGTCTTCTGCGACCCGCCCACGTTCTCCAACTCCAAGCGCATGGGCCGCGACGTCTTTGACGTCCAGCGCGACCACGCCGAGCTCCTCATTGGCATTTCGCGCCTGCTCACGGCCAACGGCATCTGCCTGTTCTCGTGCAACCTGCGCGGCTTTGAGCCCGACGTCGAGAAGCTCGCCAAGGCGGGCGTCGAGATTGCCGACGTCACGGCGGGCACCATCCCCGAGGACTTCAAGCGCAACGCCAAGATCCATCACGTCTACCTCGTGAAGCGCACGCCCAGGCCCGAGGGCGCCCCCACGTCCGCGGCTCCCGCCCGCGCCCAGGGCAGCGCCGGCCGCACCCAGGCCCGTCCCGACCCGCGCGCCAACGAGGCCCGTCGCGACGAGCGCCCCTACGGCTCGCAAGGCGGACGCCCCCGCTACGGCGCGGGCAGGCGAGACGACCACGACGCGGGTCAGCGCGGCCCGCATGGCCTACGTGGCGACCGACCCTACGGCTCCGACCGCCGCGAGGACCGCAGCCGCAACGCCAGCCGCCCCTACGGCTCCGACCGACGCGAGGAGCGCAACCACGGCGCAGGCCGTCCCTACGGCGCAGGCCCGCATGACTCCCGCGGCTCGGCTCGCCCCTACGGCGCCGGCTCGCGCGACGCCCGAGGCGACCGCCCGCGCTACGACGCGGCACGGCCGGACGGCCCGCGCCCACACACCGCGCGCTCGCAGGGTCCCATGCGCCCGCTCATGGGCAACGGCCCCAGGCCCTCGCAGCACGGCGGCGCCGGCAGGCCGCGCCTTCAGGGCAACGGCCCGCGCCCGTCGCAGTTTGGCGGCGGCCACCGCGGCCGCAACGACGGTCCCACCGAAGGCGGCAGGACCAACCGGTAGCAGGGCAAACGCAACGCGTACACGCCACCGACGCCCACTTCACACACGGTAGGCGCGATAATGCTAATTGAGGCTGCCTGGATTTGGCTTTCAGTCAGGCCCAAGCAGCCTTTACATGCGCGCGGGCGCTCGTTCAGAATGGAGTGAACGCCCCGCCACGCGAGGCAAGCCCGGGTCCACCCGGTTCCACAGGCACGGGGCGCAAGCCCCCGTCTCAAGGAGAGACACGAACATGGGAGTTTCCCAAACGGCAGAGAGGACCGCTTCTAAGAAGCGCTCTCCCAAGGGCGGCATTCCGCTATCCGCCGCAATGATCCTCGTCACGCTCGGCGTGGTGTACGGAGACATCGGCACGAGCCCGATGTACACGCTCAAGGCCATCATGAGCGGCAACGGTGGCCTCACCACGATGAGCCAGGACGTCGTCATCGGCGCGCTGTCGCTCATCATCTGGACGATGACGCTCATCACCACGGTCAAGTACGTCCTCGTGGCCATGAAGGCCGACAACCACAACGAGGGCGGCATCTTCGCCCTGTACAGCCTCGTGAAGCGCTGCGGCAAGTGGCTCATCATCCCGGCGATGATCGGCGGCGCCGCGCTGCTCGCAGACGGCATCCTCACGCCGGCCGTCACGGTCACCACGGCCATCGAGGGCCTGCGCACGATCGACTTCTTCCACGCGCTCATCGGCGACAACCAGGGCATCGTGGTGCTCATCACCATCGTCATCCTGTGCGCGCTGTTCGCCATGCAGCGCGCCGGCACCTCCACGATCGGCAAGGCGTTCGGCCCCATCATGACCGTGTGGTTCCTCTACCTGGGCATCACGGGCCTCGTCAACGTGGGCGCCGACCTCAACGTTTTCCGTGCGCTCAACCCGCTGCGCGGCATCATGTTCCTGTTCAACGGCAACCTCAACCACGCCGGCCTCATGGTGCTGGGCAACGTGTTCCTGTGCACCACCGGCGCCGAGGCCCTCTACTCGGACATGGGCCACGTGGGCAAGGCCAACATCTACGCCTCCTGGCCATTCGTGAAGGTCTGCCTCATTCTCAACTACCTGGGCCAGGGCGCCTGGATCCTCGCGAACAACGGCAACGCCGCGCTCGCCGCCACCCCCAAGCTCAACCCGTTCTTCCAGATGCTGCCCGAGGCCGTGCGCGTCTTCGCCGTCGTGCTGTCGACGTTCGCCGCCATCATCGCCTCCCAGGCGCTCATCACGGGCTCCTACTCCATCATCTCCGAGGCGATCCGCCTCAACCTCATGCCGCACATGCGCATCGCCTACCCGTCTGAGACGAAGGGCCAGATCTACATCCCGCTCGTCAACAACATCATGTGGGTGAGCTGCATCGGCGTCGTGCTGTTCTTCCAGACCTCCTCGCACATGGAGGCGGCGTACGGCCTGGCCATCACCGTCACGATGCTCATGACCACGCTGCTGCTGTTCACCTACCTCTCGAAGATTCGCAGGAAGCACGCCCTCGCCGTCCCGTTCCTCGCATTCTTCATGCTGCTCGAGTTCGCGTTCTTCTTCTCGAGCCTCACCAAGTTCATGCACGGCGGCTACGTGACCGTCATCCTCGCGACGCTCATCTTCGCCGTGATGTACGTCTGGCGCCGTGGCACGGCCATCGAGCGCACGCAGAGCGTCTACCTGCCGGTTGACCAGTACGTGGACCAGCTTGCCGAGCTGCGCGCCGACGACGAGATTCCCTACCTGGCCGACAACCTGGTCTTCCTCACCAACGACTCGTCGCCCGACATGCTCGATCGCGACATCCTCTACTCGATTCTCGACAAGAGGCCTAAGCGCGCCCGCGCGTACTTCTTCCTCAACATCCAGGTGACCGACGAGCCCAACACGCACGAGTTCTCGATCAATACCTTTGGCACAAACTACCTGTTCAAGGTGCAGATTCGCCTGGGCTTCCGCGTGAACCAGCGCGTCAACGAGTACCTCTACCAAATCGTGGAGAAGCTCGTCGAGGACCACATGATCGAGCCGCAGCACCACAAGTACTCGATCTACAAGAAGAAGAGCGAGGTGGGTGACTTCCGCTTCTGCCTCATTCGCAAGGTGCCCTCGAGTTCGGCCGACATCTCGGCGTTCGACCGCAACATCATCCTGGCCAAGTACGTCATCCGCAGGGTCTGCGGCTCACCTGCGCACTGGTACGGCCTCGAGAACTCCAACGTGGTGTTCGAGTACGTGCCGCTCTTTGCGCGCTCCAAGCGCCAACACGTGCTGCAGTACGTCGAGCTGCCCGAGGCCATGCGCCACGTGCGCGCCGCGGTCGACGAAGCGCACGCCACCTACCTGACCCACGAGAGCGGCGCCTCTGCCGACGCCGCCAGCGACGAGGACATCGACATGTTCGATGCCGCGGTGCGCAAGGCCCACGACGACGAGGCCAGGCACGTCGAGGACTCCGTCATCGGCGGCGACACGGCGGTGTTCCACCCCATCGTGATCGACGAGGACGGCGAGAGCGAGGGCCGCAAGGAGTAGCCCGCGCGCCCATCTCATAGCGAGCGCAAGGCGCCCCGGCGGTTTTAGCAACCGCCGGGGCGCCTTATTTGCTAGGCTGATCAACTTTTTCTTGCTAATTCGGTATGCCGGCCACCAAGCGCTCTGGCAACGGACAATTTACCAGCGGATTTATCAAGCCAGATATCCAACTGTCCCGTCAGCGCCTACAACAAGCACGAAAAACCTGATTAGCACGCTCCAATGGCGAGCCTACCCGCGCTGGTCGATGGGCACGTAGTCGCGCAGCTCGATCACGGAGTTGTAGGCCGGGCGGATGATGCGCCCGCTGCCGTAGAGTTCCTCCATGCGGTGCGCCGTCCAGCCCGCAAGACGCGCCATCGCGAAGATGGGTGTGTAGAGGTCGGCCGGGATACCCAGCATCGAGTACACGAAGCCCGTGTACAGGTCGATGTTTGCGCAGATGGGCTTGTTGGTGCCGCGCGCCGCGCGGATGATGTCGGGCGACAGCCGCTCGATGCCCTCGATGAGCGCGAGCTTGTCCTCGCAGCCCTTGAGGGCGGCGAGCTTGCGGGCGTAGCGCTTGACCACGCGGGCGCGCGGGTCGCTCTTGGTGTAGACGGCGTGGCCCATGCCATAGACGAGCCCCGTGTTGTCAAAGGCCTGGCCCACAGCGATGCGTTCGAGATAGCTCGCTAGCTCGTCGTCGTTGTCCCAGCGCTCGACATGGGAGGCAACGTCTTCGATCATCGCACCCACCTTGGCGTTGGCGCCGCCGTGCTTGGGACCCTTGAGCGAGCCCATCGCCGCGGCGTAGGTGGAATAGGCGTCGGTGCCTGAGCTCGAGAGGACGCGGCAGGTGAAGGTCGAGTTGTTGCCGCCGCCGTGCTCGGCATGGAGCATGAGCATGACGTCGAGCATCATGGCCTCGTCGCGGGTAAAGCCCTCGTCGCCACGCAGCACGTCGAGCACCGTCTCGGCCATCGAGTGGCCCTGGCGCACGGGCGGCACGAGCAGCTGCGAGCCGTCGCGGGCGGCGACCGACGCCGCGTGCGCGATGGCCGCGATGCGCGGCAGGCGCGCGAGCAGCGACAGTGACACATCGACCTCGTGCTGCGGCGAGGTGTCGTCGGGATTCTCGTCGAAGGCGTAGAGCAGCAGCGTCGAGCGGGCCATGACGTTCATGATCGAGCTCGACTCGGTGGTGCGCGGGAACAGGCTCAGGTAGCCGGTGGGCAGCTCGCGACGCGAGTCGATGCGGGCCTTGAAGTCTGCGAGCTCGGCAGCGCTGGGCAGACGGCCCGAGATGAGCAGGTAGGCCATCTCCTCGTAGCCAAAGCGGCCGGCGCCGTGGGTCTGCCCCACGAGGTCGTCGAGGTGATAGCCGCGCATCACGAGGTCGCCCTCGTCGGGAACGACCTTGCCGTCGACCTTGTTGTAGCCATGGACGTTGGAGACCGTGGTGAGGCCCACGAGCACGCCCGAGCCGTCGGCGTTGCGCAGGCCACGCTTGACGTCGTACTCGCGATAGAGCTGCTCGGGCACCTTGTCGACGGAGGCAAAGCCCTCGTAGAGGCCCACGCTCTCGGCCGGGCGGCCCAGTCCCTCGACGCTCGAGGGCATGGGCGTCACGTCGGTGGCGTGGAGCAGTGCCGAGGTGTCCTTGTTGGTGAGGATGCGACGCACCACATGCGAGCGGATGCGCTCGGAGGGCGTGGTGCGTGGACGCTGGGGAAACGTGGCCATGGCGGCCTACAGGCGATACATGAACTTGAAGACGTCCTCACGCTGGATCGTGATCTGGACGCCGAGCTTCTCGGAGAGGGCGGCAAGGCCGTCGTGGATGGTGGCGAAGTCGGCGCCACCCAGGTCGACGAGGGTCGTCATCGTGAACATGCCCTGCAGGATCGTCTGCGAGATGTCGAGGATGTTGACGTCCTGCTCGGCAAGCAAGCCGGCGACCGCGGCGACGATGCCGGATCGGTCGGCGCCCAGCACGGAGATGATGGCGCGGTCGGTGGTCGTGGTCTCGTCGCTCATGTGCTCCTCGCATTTCTGTGGCAGCCGCCACACGTTGCGTACGGTGTGACCTGCCATTGTAGTGCAGCCACGTTACCGGCGTATTGCGAGCAGGGCCCCATCCGTTGCGCACCCACTTTTACGCATTCATTCACCAAGCACCCGCATTTACGTGCCAGAAGACCTCCCAGCACGTAAATGCGGGTTCCCAATGCAAAACGGCGCGCAAAGATGGGTGAGCAACGAAAAGGGGCGAGAAGAACGCGCAGGGTAGGCGTGGCGCAAACGCAGGGGGGGGCGAGAGGCGCATGTCCCTCGCCCCCACGGGACGGCAAATCTGACAGCCGGAGCCTACTCCCCCAGCGTCCAGGCGTCGCCCTCATGCTGCAGGGCCACCATGCGAGCAAACTCTCCGCCCGCGGCCATGAGCTCGGCGGGGCTGCCCTGTTCGGCCACCACGCCATCGCGCAGCACCACGATCTTGTCGGCGTTCTCGACCGTGCGCATGCGGTGGGCAATCACGATGACCGTCTTGCCCACGAGCAGGCGCGAGAGGGCCTGCTGCACCTGCGTCTCGTTCTCGACGTCAAGGCTCGCCGTAGCCTCGTCAAGCAGCACGATGGGCGCGTCCTTAAGCAGCGCGCGGGCAATCGAGATGCGCTGGCGCTCGCCGCCCGAGAGCTTCGAGCCGTTCTCGCCGATCATCGTGTCGTAGCCCTGCGGCATGCGGCTCACGAACTCGTCGCAGTTGGCGGCACGCGCGGCGGCGAGCACCTCCTCGTCGGTGGCGTCGCGCCTGCCCAGGCGGATGTTGCCCATCACGGTGTCATCGAACAGCAGCACGTCCTGGAACACGATTGCGTAGTCGCGCAGCAGCGTCTCGGGGTCGACGCTCGCGACGTCGATGCCGCCCACGGAGACGGTGCCCGCCGTGGCGTCCCAGAAGCGCGCGGCCAGGCGGCTCACGGTCGACTTGCCCGAGCCGGACGGCCCCACCAGGGCCGTGACCTGGCCCTCGCGCGCCACGAAACTCACGTCGCGCAGCACCTGCTCGCCCGCGCGCCCATCCTCGTCCATCCCATAGCCAAAGGCCACGTGCGAGAACTCGATGTCGTGTCTCGCCGGCTCGAACTCGCGCGCGCCCGTCGCAAGCGGCTCCTCCATGATGGAACGCATGCGCGCAGCGCTCGTCTCGGCGGCAAAGAGCTCGGAGAGCAGCGCCAGCGTCTGGTCGAACGGGGCATAGACGCGGCTCACCATGAGCAGGAACGCAAAGAACGTCATGAAGCCGATGGCACCCGACGCCACGAGCGAGGCGCCCGTCACCACCGTGGTGGCTATCCCCAGGCGCAGCACGGCGTAGGCGCCGTTCACCACGAGGCCGTTCGTGAGCTCTCCTTTGGTGCAGGTCCTCTCCGCATGGTCTATCTGGGCGTCGAGGCTCTCGAGGTAGTGCTCCTCCTGGTTGGTGGCACGGATCTCGCACACGCAGTCGAGCGTCTCCTGGATGCCCTCGGTGACCCCGACCTTCTCGGCACGGTTGGCGTCGAAGAGGGGGCGCAGCGGCCCTCGGCTCGCGAACAGCATCGCAAAAGCCACGGGCACGCTCCAAAACGCCGCAAGCGAGAGCTGCCAGCAGAACGCCAGGGACCCCGCGAACACGATGGCTGTCGAGATGATGGCGCCCCACAGCTCGCCCAGCACGTGGCTGCAGGCGTGCTCCATGGTCTGGACGTCACCCATGATCGTCTCGGTGAGGTCCGCCAGGTCGCGCTTGCCAAAGAACGACAGCGGCAGGCGGCGCAAGCGCTCGGCGATGTCGATGCGCTGCTGGCCGCACTCGTCGTAGAAGACGCAATAGGTGTTGACGTACTGCATCCAGTTGCACCCAAAGAGCAGGGCGATGAACGCGATGAGGCCCAGCGCGAGCGGCGCCAGCGCGGGCAGCTCGCCGCCGTCGACCAGATGCTCCGCGAACGCACCCATCACGTAGTACAGAAAGCCGATGCCCGCCATGGTCACGAGGTTCGTGAGCGTGGTCCACAGGATGCCGCGCTTCATGCCGGCATAGGCGGTGTCGCTGAGCAGATACTTCTTCTTGAATGAGGCGAACATCTAGGCCTCACCCCCTTCCCGGGCAATCGCGGGCGCACCCGCGGCCGCCCCATCGCCCGTCTCGGCGCGGGAGCCGGCATCTGAGCCACTGGCCACCGCGCCGGCTGCGCTCGATATCTTCCAGCTCACGGCCTGCTCGTAGTCGGCCCACATGCGCGCGTAGAGGCCACCCCGCACAAGGAGCTCGGAGTGGGTGCCCGTCTCGGCAACGCGACCCCGCTCAAGAACCACGATCTTGTCGGCACCCACCACGGTCGAGAGGCGATGGGCAATCATGATCACCGTGCGACCGGCCGCCAGACGCGTGAAGGCACGCTGGATGAGCGCCTCGTTCTCCGGATCGGCGAAGGCCGTGGCCTCGTCGAGCACCACGATGGGCGCGTCCTTGATGATGGCGCGCGCAAGGGCCACGCGCTGCACCTCGCCGCCCGAGAGGTAGGCGCCGCCCGCGCCCAGCATCGTATGGATGCCCTGCGGCAGCTTGGCCACGATGTCGTCGCACTGCGCGTCATGGAGGGCCGCGAGCACCTGCTCATCGGTGGCATCGGGGCGTGCCGCACGCACGTTGTCGGCGAGCGTCTGCCTAAAGAGCCGGTTGGTCTGGAAGACGAAGGCAACTTGGTCCATGAGCTCGTGCGCATCGACATCGCGCACGTCGACGCCACCTACGGCCACGGAGCCTGAGGTCACGTCCCAGAAGCGCGGCACGAGGCTCGCGGCCGTTGACTTGCCGCCGCCCGAGGGACCCACGAGCGCCACGGTGGAGCCGGCCGGTACCTCGAAGCTCACGTGGTCGAGCGCGGGCCTCTCGGCACCCTCGTAGACAAAGCTCACATCGCGGAAGGCCACGGAGTTGTCCGCCGGATGCTGCGAGTGCTGCGCGCGCGGGAGCTCGGCAGCCGCCATGAGGGCACGCACGCGGGCGAGCGAGTCGGCACTCATCTGAGAGGCCTCACCGGCAAACTGCAGCTTCGCCATGGCCGTGGGCACCACCGCAGAGAAAATCGCGTAGAAGGCAAAGTTCGCGAAGAAGCGCGCAAAGTCGCCCTCGCCCGGCGCCAGCAGCAGAGCCGCCGGCACGAGGAAGACCACGAGGCCGTTAAGCACCGTGAGCTGCGCTACCTGCGGGGTGCGGCAGAAGGTGCCGGCATAGTTCATTGCCATGTGCGAGTACTCGGAGATGGCGTCGTGAAACGCCTTGAACGAGTAGACCGTCTGCTGAAAGACCTTGACGACGGGAATGCCGCGCACGTACTCGGTGCCCGTGGCGTTCATCTTGGTGAGGGCGCCCATGTACTGCTTCATGAACTCCATGCCCTCGCCGCTCATCATGCGCATGAGGCACGCGACCGAGACGGCGACGGCGGCAAGGCACGCCAGCCCCAGGCGCCAGTCAAAGACGGCGAACAGCGCGAGCATGCCCACCACCATCGCCACCGCGCCCGCGACATCGGGCAGCATGTGAGCAAGCAGCGTCTCCGTCGAGGAGGCGCACCCGTCGATGACGCGGCGCAGCTCCCCGCTGGAGTGGGTCGAGAAGTAGCCCAGTGGCAGGTGCATGAGGTGCGCACAGGTCTGCTTGCGCATGTTCGAGGCGCAGCGAAATGCCGAGAGGTGCGTGCACATGAGCGCGCAGAAGTACACGGCGATCGAGGCCACGGCAAGGCCCACGGCCCACCAGCCATATGCGGCGATGCCCGCCGCCTCGTCCCAGTTGGGCGCCACCGCGATGAGGTCGCGCGCCACGAACCAGATGCAGACGAACGGCCCAAAGCTCAAGAGCTGCGCCACGGCAGACAGCGCCATGCCCACGTACGTGAGCGGCCGGCGGCTGCCGGAGAACTCGAGCAGCTGCGCCACGGCGCCCGGCTCCCTGTTCTTCTTTGCCATCCCTTCTCCTTAACGTTCGAGGTTGATAAGTTAGCCACCGCGAACTTATCATGAGGGCAGCGCGCCCCTCCCCCGCCAGCCAAAGGGGAGACGAATCCGAAAGAGAAGGGGACGTTTTCGCAACATGGCCGCCTGTCCAGCAGACATCACCGAGCTCTACGCCCCACAGTTCGAGCAGTTTGGCCTCTCGCTCGACGAGCGCGGCGCCACGTTCACGGGCAGCGTCGACAACGATGTTGGCTCGGGCCGCGCATGGCTTACGCCCCTCTCGGACAGCTGCCTGGTCCTCGAGCACGCCATCACGCCTAAGAGCGACATGCTGCTGCTCGAGCGCACGCCCAGCCCCTATGCCTGCGCCTCGCTGGTCAACGAGTCGACGCTCGTCTGCATGCCCGAGTCTGGCATAAGCCCCACCAACGTGAGGGTGGCACCTGGGGAGAACGACACGTCCACCACCTGCAGCTTCGTGCGTAAGAACAGCGACGAGAACCTTTCGCCCCTGCGGGCGGGCCACCTCTACCGGTCGCGCTCCGTGATCTTTCTGCCCCGCTACTTCGACGAGCTCGAGCGCAGCTACCCCGGCGAGTACTCGGGGCTCTTTGACTCCTTCGCGCGCGGTTGGGGCGAGCAGGCGCAGCTTGCGATGGGTGGGGCGCTGCGGCGCATCAGCGAGCGACGTGCCCAGGGGCCGGCCGGCCGTCTCTATCTGCGAGGCGTCGTCGAAACGATGGTGGCCGAGCTCGCCTGCGCCAACGCAAGCGGCGAGCTGGCGGCTCGCGCGGCGGGCACCCGCGAGAGCGAGCGGCTCGTCCTGCTCGTTCGGGCACTTGTCGAGCGCGGGCTCGACGAAGGACGCGCAATGGGCGTCGACGAGCTGGCGACACGCCTCTACGTGAGCCGCTCCAAGCTCTGCGCCACCTTTAGCGCCGAGACGGGCGAGGGCGTGGCCGCCTACGTGCGCAGACGCCGCAGGAGCGGGCGGAGAAGCTGCTTGCCGAAGGACGTCTCTCGATGGGACAGGTCGCCAAGCAGCTGGGCTACCCGCGCGCCTCGGCTTTCTCGCAGGCGTTTCGAGCCGCCCGCGGCATCTCTCCCAGCGTCTGGCAGCAGTTCAACGGCTAGACGCAAGGCGGGCAGCCCCTCCTGGCAGCTCCAAGTCCCATCGGCTCGTCCGTTTCGCGCGCCCCAAGCCTTCTCAACACGTAATTTGGATGAGCGGACGGAGCGAGCGCGTAGATTGGACGATTGGGACAGCCGCGGCGCAAACGCACGGGCGCGCGCCCGGCACGCTCTGCGCCCTCCAGCGCCACGCGCGCTCGCCGCACTCCCGCACCCCCCAGCGTAACGCGCTCGCCTCAGCTCCGCACCTCTCGCCTCAAGCGCCACACATGTCCCGGCACCCGCCCCAGCCCTTACCCGCACGATAAGTTCACCTTTGCAAACTTTTTCTTGACCTCCCCGCCAAGCGCCCCTAGTGTAGGCATAAGTTACCCATAGCTAACACTTTGCAGCCGCACGGTTGCGCCGCGGGAGGCACCATGACGCTCGACAGATTCGGCCTTGAGCACGCAATCGTTCGCCACTGTTCGCCCACGCTCGCGGGAATCAAGCCGGGATGCCTCTTCAACGTGCCCGGCAGCTTCTCGCCCAGCCCCGCCTGCGAGCGAGGTCGCGCGCTTGACGCCCTCGTTGCCCGCGAGAACGAGGCCCTCGCCCCCAGCGGCGTGCGCGTGCGCGTGCTGGCCCGCCGCTCCTGCGGCGCGCTCGTGTTCGTGTATCGCCCGGAGCTCCTGGGCTCACACCTGCGCGAGGCACGCGTGGCCGAGCTGCTGCGCGGCTGGGGCTACGCCACGAATGGGCCGGGCTGGCTTGAGGGCGTTCTGGCCCAGCTGGGAGCACGTCTGCAGGCTCAGGCCTGCAGCGGCGAGTTTCCCCACGAGGTGGGGCTCTTCCTGGGCTACCCCACCGACGACGTCGTGGCCTTCATCGAGCACGAGGGGCGCGATTACCTGTGCTGTGGCTGCTGGAAGGTCTACTCGCACCCCGAGCGCGCGCAGGCCTGCTTTGCGAGCTATCGCCGTTGCACGCAGGCGTGCCTCGCCCTGCTCGAGACTGGCTCGACCGTAGCCGACCTCGCGAGCGGGCACGTGGCCATCGCGGCATAGGCAGCACAAATCGAATCCATACCCGAGACGCGGGTTGGCATAGGAAAGGACAGACAGATGAGCAAGGTAGCAGTGGTTTTCTGGAGCGGCACCGGCAACACCGAGACCATGGCAGACGCCGTGGCCGAGGGGGCTCGCACCGCCGGCGCCGAGGTCGACCAGGTCCAGGCCACCGACTTCGACGCCAGCGCCGTGGCCGGCTATGATGCCGTCGCGTTTGGGTGCCCCGCCATGGGCGACGAGTCGCTCGAGGAGGATGAGTTCGAGCCGATGTTCGAGGCCGCCGAGGCACAGCTCCCCGGCAAGAAGGTTGGCCTGTTTGGCAGCTACGACTGGGGCACCGGCGACTGGATGGACACCTGGCGCGAGCGCACGGAGGGCGACGGCGCCGAGGTCGTGGCCACCGTCATCGCGAACCTCGAGCCCGACGACGAGGCCCTGGCCTCCTGCAAGGAGCTCGGCGCCGCCCTGGCGTAGCTCGCAGGGCGTCTCTAGATAGTTAGGCGGCCGGAATCTGTCAGTGTAAACGGTTACACGTGCGACGGCTTAATAGCAGAGAAGCCCAAAACCCGCCAAAACGCATTTAAGGGATAGCCAAACGCTCAGAAGCGAGGCCATTTCGGCCCACGCCGACGTAATAGGAGCCCCCGAAAGGCCGCCTCAGGCCCTTCGGGGGCTCCCTCATCGCACGTGTAACCGTTTACACTGACAACCTCGCGCGGCCAAACCTATTTGAGGTCACCCTCATAGGGCAGGATCTCGGCCAGGTAGCCCTTCTCGCGCAGGGCCGCCTCAATCTCGTCGAGCTGCTCCTCGCTGTCAGCGGCAATGCGGTGAAAGTGGTAGCCGCTCGTGACCGTGAGCAGCGGGTAGCTCTTCCCCGAGTGGATGTTCTCGAGGTAGCGCTCCACGTCACGGCGGTTGCGGATGTCGAGGTCGCCGGTGATCTTGCCGTAGACGCGGTGATTAACCATGACGTTAAGCACCGCCCCGCCCAGGTCGACGATGGTCGTAAGTTCGTCGGCAAGGTCGTCGAGGCCGTGGCACACCTTCACGAGCCGCGTGGGCACCTGCGGCTCGCCTGAGCCGCCCAGTAGCACGTAGCCGCGGCTCGTCGCCACGATGTCATGGCCGTCGGCGCGCAGAAGCGCGATATCCTGCACCACAACCTGCCTGCTCACGCCCACCGCCTTGGCCAGCGAGCTGCCCGACACCGGCGTGGCAGACGCCTGCAGCTCGGCCACGATACGCTCCCTGCGCTCACCACCCTTCATCGGACCACCTCGGCCGCGGGCTCGCCCACCATGCGCAGGTGCTTGAGCGACAGGTCGAGGATGGGGGCGGAGTGTGTGAGCGCGCCCGACGAGATGTAGTCGACGCCCAGGTCTGCCAGGGCGCGGATGTTGCTCGCGTCGACGTTGCCCGAGCACTCGGTCTTGGCGCGGCCATCGATGAGGGCAATCGCGGCGGCCATGTCGTCGTGGCTCATGTTGTCGAGCATGATGATGTCGGCACCGGCCTCGACGGCCTCGCGCGCCATGTCGAGGTTCTCACACTCGGCCTCGACGGTGCAGGTAAACGACGCATGGGCGCGCGCGGCGGCAACGGCTGCGGCCACGCCGCCGGCGGCGTCGATGTGGTTATCCTTGAGCATCACGGCCGTCGACAGGTTATAGCGGTGGTTACGCCCGCCGCCAATCGCCACGGCCGCCTTCTCGAAGACGCGCAGGCACGGCGTGGTCTTGCGCGTGTCGACGAGCACGGTGCTCGTGCCCTCGAGCGCGGCGGCCATCCTGCGCGTGTAGGTGGCGATGCCGCTCATGCGCTGCAGGAAGTTGAGGGCCACGCGCTCGCCCGAGAGCAGCACGCGGGCGTCACCGTACACGGTGGCGAGGCGCTGGCCGGCCGCGACCTCGTCGCCATCGGCCACCGTAGCCTCGACGCGCGTGGCGGGGTCGAGCAGCGCAAACGTGCGGGCAAAGACGTCGAGGCCGGCGATGACGCCGTCTGCCTTGGCGATGAGCTGCACCTCGGCGGCGCGGGCCTCGGGGCACACCGACGCCGTACTCACGTCCTCGAAGGTGATGTCCTCACGCAGTGCCTGGACGATAATGTCCTCGCCCACCAGCTTCAGGGCAATGGGATCCATCCCTCACGCCTCCCTCGCGGCCGCAGCCGCCTCGCTCGCAATGGTCTCGATGTCGACGGGCGCCTCGCCAAAGGCCAGGCCGCCGTCGTGGGCGCACGTGCCGTCGCGCTCGCACAGCTCGTCGATGGCAAGCATGCCGTTGCCAGCCACGCGGTGGCGGCCGTCGAGCGCGGGCGAGCCCGCGACCTCGACGGGCAGCGACGGGCCGCCCAGCATGCGACGGGCCGCGCGACGGGCAAAGACGAGCGACTCGAGCAGGCTGTTGCTGGCCAGGCGGTTCTTGCCGTGCACGCCATTGCAGCAGGTCTCGCCTGCGGCATAAAGGTGCGGCATCGTCGTGGCGGCGTCGCGGTCGACCCACACGCCACCCATGAAGTAGTGCTGCGTGGGTACCACGGGAATGGGCTCGCACACGATGTCGCGGCCGTCCTCGAGGCAGCGCTCGCGGATGTTGGCGAAGTGCCCGCGGATGACCTCGGGCTCGACGGGGCCAAAGCTCAGCCACTCGTGAGGCACACCCTCCTCGCGCATGCGCTTGGTGATGGCCGCGGCCACCACGTCGCGCGGCTGTAGCTCGTCGGTGAAGCGACGGCAGTCATGGTCGAGAAGGACGGCGCCCTCGCCGCGACAGCTCTCGGAGATGAGAAACGTGCGACCTGGCTGGGGGCTGAACAGCCCCGTTGGGTGAATCTGCACGTAGTCGAGGTGCTCGAGGCGAACGCCATGCTTACGGGCAATGTAGCAGGCATCGCCCGTGAGCTGCGGATAGTTGGTCGAGTGGTCGTACATGCCGCCAATGCCGCCCGTGGCCCACAGGGTATTGGCGGCGCAGATCTCGAACGCCTCGGACGCGGCCTCGAGCTCGTCTGCCGGCGTGGTCGAGGCGCCCTCGGGCAGGGCCACGGCGCGCACGCCCGCGCAGACCTGCTGGCCGTCGCGTTCCTCCACGATGATGTCGCTCATGGCAACGTGCTCGAGGATGCGCACGTTGGGCAGGCGGCGCACGGCGGCAAGCAGGGTCGTCGTGATCTCCTTGCCCGTGATGTCTGCGTGGAAGCAGATGCGCGGACGGCTGTGGGCGCCCTCGCGGGTAAACGCAAGCTCGCCGGCCTCGTTGCGTTCGAGGTCGCAGCCCAGCGCCACGAGGTCGTCGATGACCGAGCGGCTCGAGCGAATCATGATGTCCACGCTCTCGCGGCGGTTCTCGTAGTGGCCGGCGGCCATCGTGTCGGCAAAGAAGGCCTCGTAGTCGCCCGCCTCGGGCAGCACGCAGATGCCGCCCTGGGCAAGCATCGAGTCGCACTCGTCGACATTGCCCTTCGACAGCATCACGACGCTCGTGCTGGTAGGCAGGTTGAGGGCCGCATAGAGGCCCGCCACGCCACAGCCGGCGATGACTACGTCGGCACTCATGTTCTCGTACTTCATGGCCATCCCCTACCTTGCCGCGTACTCGAGCATGCGGTCGAGCGTGAGCTTGGCGCGCTCGGCGGCCTCGGGCGTCACGTCGATGCTGACCTCGCCCGAGCCCGTGGCGAGGCATCCCACAAGGCGACGCAGGTCAATCATGTCCATGTTCACGCAGGTGGGACGCGTGGCCGGGAAGTAGAAGCGCTTACCCGAGCCAGCCGTGCGGCGCTCGAGCTCAAAGAGCACGCCCGCGACCGTCACGATGATGAACTCGGATGCGTCGCTCTTCTCGGCATACGTGATGATGCCTGCGGTCGAGCCGATGTAGTCGGCCTCCTCGAGCACCTCGGCCTTGCACTCGGGGTGCGCGAGCACGAGCGCGCCCGGATGCTCAAGCTCGACGGTCTCGACCTGCTCGCGCGTGATCACGTGGTGGCGAGGGCAGTAGCCGGGATTGAGGATGACGTTCTTCTCGGGCACCTGCTCGGCCACGTAGCGGCCCAGGTTCTGGTCGGGGATGAACAGGACGTTGCTCTGCGGCAGCTCCGAGACGATCTTGACGGCGTTGGACGAGGTCACGCAGACGTCGCTCCAACTCTTGATCTCGACCGTAGAGTTCACGTAGCAGACAACCGCAAGGTCGTCGCCATACTGCTCGCGCGCGGCGTCGACCGTCTCTTTCTTGACCATGTGGGCCATGGGACAGTCGGCGGCAGGCTCGGGCAGCAGCACCGTCTTGCCGGGGTTAAGCAGCTTGGCGCTCTCGCCCATAAACTCGACGCCCGCGAGCACGATGGTCTTGTTGGGCAGCGTGCGGGCGAGCTTCGCGAGGTAGAACGAGTCGCCTACGTAGTCGGCGACCGCCTGGACCTCGGGCGCCACGTAGTAGTGCGCAAGAATCACGGCGTCGCGCTCAGCCTTAAGGCGCTCGATGGCCTCCCTCAGCTCGGCGGGCACGAGCGCGGCACGCTCGGCCGCGGTGGTGCACGAGCCCACGCCCTCGCTCACGAGGCGGGCGAGCTCGTCGGCCTCGCGGACCTGGTCGGCAGCGGCAGGCGCTACTGGCGCGTCCGTTACATCGCCGGCGACGTCTGCCTGCGCGGCGGTCTCGCGGGCGTCGTCGCAGGCGCCATGCGCCCGGCTGCCGGCGGCGTCGGCCTGCGCGGCGGTTTCGAAGTTGGCCATCACGGCCCCTCTCGTCATGCGCGCGCCCGCCCCCGGGTGCGCGCCACGATCATTCGAGGGGACAGTATGACACTTGCCAAGACACCTGACAAGACAGCTGTAAAGACAGGTACCAACAAGGACGAGAGGAACAAATGCAGAGGCACGTCTACCGAAAGGACAAGCGAGGCAAAGCCGACTGCACGCAATTCGACAACGTGCATCCTCGCGGCGCCCGTAAGGCAAGCAGCTGCACCTAATTCGGCCTTGTGCATCCGTTCTGGCGCGTACAAGGACGACAGGTGCACTCAAACGGCCCTCGTGTATTCCCCGACCGCCCAGGCACGGATGCACCAGCCCGTTATACGTGCATCGGCGCGGTCGCAGCACTCCACAGCAAATGCACCAGGTCGCTTTACGTGCACCGGCGGGGCCATCGCTCTCGGAAACGAATACACCAGGCCGGCAATTGCGCTTCGACGCGACCCTCGCTCCCGAACACGAATGCACTACGCCCCACTCCATGCAGGCCGCTGCGCCTCGCGAACGACAGGCCACCACGCCTCGAGTTGCGCGGCAGGCAGACGCATGCCGCACATGTAGCACCAAGGCGCGCGATGCGGTCCCGGCCGCCTACTCAACAGCCTAAATCGTGACGCCGCTCGACCAGTCGCCGCCGGTCTTGGCCGCACGGTTGCGCAGGTTCTGGATCGTAGCCTCCATGCCGTGCGGCGCGTAGCCGTCGTAGGTGCCCAGGTCCTGCGGGATGTAGGCCGCGAGGCTCATCTCGGCCGTCTGGTGCGGGTCTAGCGGTTCCTCTCCCGGCGTTGCGGCGTAGGCGCACACGCGGGCGCCCTTGCCACCCAGCTTGACCTCGTACTCGCTCGTGGGATCGTCGGGACGGTCCGCGCGGGCGTCGCGGCTGGTCCAGACAGGCTCATAGCCGGCAATCGGCAGCTGCGTCAGGGCAAAGTCGAACAACGGCTGGCTGTCCGTGCGCAGGCGCACCTGCCCGCCCGGCGCCAGCACATGGCGATAGTCCATGAGTCGCTCGAAGTTCGCCGTGCGCTTGCTCGAGTCCTTCTTGCGCGGAAACGGCGTGGGAAAGTTGAGGTAGATGCACGCAAGCTCACCCGGAGCAAACATCTCGGTGACGCGCGTGGCGTTTCCCGGCACAAAGACCACGTTGGAAAGCCCGCTCTCGCAACCCGCCTGCGCGGCATAGGCAATGCAGATAGGCTCGGAGTCCATGCCAATAAACAGCACGTCGGACTCACGACGGGCGGCCTCGACCGTAAAGCCACCGCGTCCGCACCCCAGGTCGAGACGAACCTCGCGGAAGGGCGCGGCACCGCTCTTGCGGCACGCGGCAGCCCACAGGCCGCGCCAGCCATACGGGTTGGGCTCGATGGCCGCGGCATAGCGCTCGAGGCGCTCCTCGAGCACGAAGTTCTTGGGCAGGCGAATGTGCAGTCCGTGCATGTTTCCCACATTTCTAGCAAAGCTTGCGCGAGCAGGTCGCCTGCGCGCCCCATCGGCACGCAAACAGGCCGCCAACGCATCCGGCCAACGCAAGCAGGTCACTCGCGCTCAAACGCTCCCCATTATCAGGGTAAACGCCCACGTCCGGCGCCACGCCCTTCCAATACGCACAAAAAGAGGCCCGTCGCAGCGCGTGGCTGCGGCGGGCCTGATGCCGCACGTGGGAGCGTCGAGCGCAGAGCCCAACGCTCGACCGTACGGCTGGATGAGGGACCCAAGCTAGGGAGCTCCCCCCTGAGCTCCCTAGCCGGAATGCGTCCCGGGGAAACGCTTACTTACTCGTTGTCGCCAGCAGTCATCTGGGTAGCGGAGAGCTCACCCTCGGAGGCAGCGGCAGCGTCGGGCCAGACCCAGCTGGTGAAGGCGGGGTGATCGTAGCCCTCGTCGACGGCGAACTGGAAGGCCTCCTCGCGGAAGTTCTCCCACTCCTCGATCTTGGCGGCGAACTTCTCGGCGTCGATCATGCGCAGGGCGTCAGCAGCGAGGGCCCAGCGGTCCATGTTGTTGAGACGGAGCATGTCGAACGGCGTGGTCGTGGAGCCCTTCTCCTCGTAGCCGTGGACGTTCCAGGCGTCGTGGCCCGGACGATCCCAGACGAGGCGACGGATGGTGCCGGCGTAGGCGTGGAAGGCGAAGAGGACGGGCTTCTCGCCGTTGCCGAAGAGCTCGGCGAACTCCTCGTCGGAGATGGCCTGGTCGTTCTCGGAGACGTTCTGGATCTTCAGAAGGTCAACGACGTTGACGAACTTGGCCTTGACGCCCTCGCCCTTGAGCATGTCGAGGGCAGCGAGGGCCTCGAGGGCCGGCACGTCGCCGCAGGTGCCCAGCACGATGTCGGCGTCAGCGAGCGTCTCGGCGCTGCTGGCCCACTTCCACTCGGCGACGCCCTCGGCCAGCTCGGCCTTGGCCTCGTCGACGGTCAGGAAGGTCGGGGCGGGCTGCTTGCCGCAGAAAATGGCGTTCACGCAGTTCGTGGACTGGTAGCAGCGCTCGGCCACGGCGAGGGCCATGTTGGCGTCGCAGGGGTAGTAGGCGTTGACGACGTGCGTGTCGTTGGCCTTGTTGAGCAGCAGGTCCACGAAGCCCGGGTCCTGGTGGGAGAAGCCGTTGTGGTCCTGACGCCAGACGTGGCTGGAGAGCAGGATGTTGAGGCCGGCGATGGGCTTGCGCCAGGGGATCTCACGGACGGTGGCCTCGAGCCACTTGCAGTGCTGGTTGATCATCGAGTCGACGACGTGGATGAAGGACTCATAGGAGCTCCACACGCCGTGACGGCCGGTGAGCACGTAGGCCTCGAGGAAGCCCTCGCACTGGTGCTCGGAGAGCTGCTCGACGACCTTGCCGGACGGGGCGAGGAGCTCGTCGTTGTCAGCGTCGGCGTAGAAGCCGCCCTCCCACTGCTTCTGGGTGTACTTGTAGGCATCCTGGAGACGGTTGGAAGCGGTCTCGTCCGGGCCAAAGATGCGGAAGTTCTCCATGTTGTTGTGGAGGACGTCGGCGGTGTAGGCACCGAAGACGCGGGCGGCCTCGGTGGCACCCCAGCCGTGGCCCTTCTCGGCAACCGGCACCTCGTGGGTGTGGATGTCGGGGAGGACGAGGTCCTCGCGGACAAGGCCACCGTTGGCGTTGGGGTTGGCGCCGATGCGCAGGTCGCCCTTGGGCATGAAGGCGGTCACCTCGGGACGGATGGCGCCCTTCTCGTCGAAGAGCTCAGCCGGCTCGTAGGACTTGAGCCAGCCGCGGAGCACGCGGAAGTGCTCGTGGGTGTCCTTGGCGGAAGCCAGCGGCACCTGGTGGGCACGCCAGGAGCCCTCGGTCTTCTTGCCGTCGATGTGCTTGGGGCACGTCCAGCCCTTGGGGGTGCGGAAGACGATCATCGGGTAGACCGGGCGGGTCTCGTCGCCAGCCTCGGCAGCGGCCTTGATGTCGCAGATGTCGTCGAAGACCTCCTCGAGCAGCGCGGCGAAGCGAGCGTGGATGGAGGCGTGGGACTCGTTGTCGAAGCCGGCAACGAAGAAGTGCGGGTCATAGCCCATGCCCTCGAAGAACTCGGTGAGCTCGTCGTCGGAGATGCGGGAGAGGATCGTGGGGTTGGCGATCTTGTAGCCGTTGAGGTGCAGGATCGGCAGCACGATGCCGTCGGTCTTGGGGTTCACGAGCTTGTTGGACTGCCAGGACGTGGCGAGCGGGCCCGTCTCGGACTCACCGTCGCCCACGACGGCGACAGCGAGCAGGCTGGGGTTGTCCATGACGGCGCCGTAGGCGTGGGACAGCGTGTAGCCGAGCTCGCCGCCCTCGTGGATGGAGCCGGGGGTCTCGGGGGCGTAGTGGGAGGGGATGCCACCGGGGTAGGAGAACTGGCGGAAGAACTTCTGGAGGCCAGCCTCGTCGTTGGTGATGTCCGGGCGGATGTCATAGTAGGTGCCGTCGAGCAGGGACTGCGCGGTGCCGGCGGGGCCACCGTGACCGGGGCCCATCAGGAACACGGCGTTCTGCTGGTGGTCGGCGATGAGGCGGTTGACGTGACCGAACAGGAAGTTCACGCCGGGCGTGGTGCCCCAGTGGCCAACGAGGCGGTGCTTGACGTCGGGACGGCCGAAGTCGCGGGTCTCGCCGGTCTTCTCATCGGTCCAGTCGGAGCGCATGAGGGGGTTGGAGCGCAGGTAGATCTGGCCGACGGACAGGTAGTTCGCCGCGCGCCAGTACTTCTCGACACCCTCGAGCTCCTGCTCGGAAACGGGGCCGTCAAGCTTCTGCCAGGGGGTGCCGATGACGGGATGTGCCATGTGCCTCTCCTCTTCCTGCACGGCATCTCAGCCGTGCGTCGTTATGCCCTTGCGGGCACCAAGCACGAGCCGTTGCTTGGGGGTTGGCTCGTGCCCTTTTTGACTGACCGAGACGGAGTATAGATAGGTAAATCGTTTTACCTCGACGTGAACGCAAAGCGCTTACAATCCTTCTAAGCGTTTAACTCCGTGAGCGGTAGCAAATTTGCCGTGAACGGTAGGTAAATTTGACGAAACATAACCGACATGTTTCGCAGGAATGGTCAAGTTCAAGGCGTGGCCGAGAAGGGCACGCGGACGCCATCACACTTACTACAAATAAGACCTATGTGTCTGGTTGGGACGGCTTGGCGAGGCGGGCGCCGGGGAGCCCGCCGACGCGGCCGCCCTGGGTCCGTGCATGCTCGCTCTCTCCCGGACGCGCCCGACACGTCCCTCAGAGGAGCCCGCCGACGCGGCCCTACCCCTCGAGCGTGCGCACGCTGTCCTTGATCACGAGCTTGGGGTCGAGCACGATCTGCTCGGGCTCGCCCAGCCTGCCAGCCTCGTGCTCATCGATGCGGCGGAACAGCAGGTCGAGCGCCGCACGCGACAGCTCGGGCACGTTCTGCTCGATTGAAGTGAGCGCCGGCTCAAACAGGACGTCGGCCGCGGAGTTGTCGTAGCTCACCACCGAGTAGTCGCGCGGCACGCGCAAGCCCTTGCTGTAGAGGCGCTTGAGCAGGCCCAGCGCGATGTTGTCCGAGCTCGCAAACACGGCCGTCGCGTCGGTGTCGACCAAGCTTGCCGCCGCGTCGAACGCACTCGCGATGTAGTAGTCGCTGCCCAGCACGTAGTCTGCCTGCACGCAGATGCCTGCCTCGCCCAGCGCGCGGGTGTAGCCGTCGAGGCGCTCGCGGCCCGTGTTCGAGCGGGCGTTGACGATGCAGGCGATGCGGCGGTGCCCGTGCTCGATGAGATGACGCGTGGCCAGGTAGCCGCCCAGCTCGTTGTTGAAGCGCACCTTGTCGCAGGCCAGGTTGTCGATGAAGCGGTCGACCATGATGTAGGGCGTGGGCAGGGTCGAGAGGTTGGCGATAAGCTGCTCGTCGATGGCAAACTCGTTCGAGACGACGATGAGCAGGCCGTCCACGCCACGGTTCACGAGCAGGCGCACGAGCTTGGCGTCGTTCTGCGGGTTGTCGTCGGAGTTCGTGATGATGAGGGCATAGCCCTTGGCGCGGCACATGAGCTCGAGGTTCTTGGCGAGCGAGGCAAAGAAGCGGCTCTCGATGTTGGGAATGATGAGGCCGATGGTGCTCGTGTGCTGCATCACGAGGCTGCGGGCGATCTGGTTGGGTACGTAGCCAAAGCGGCGCGCCGTCTCGAGGATGCGCCGGCGGCTCTCCTGCGAGACCTTGCAGGGGCGGTCGTTGAGCACGAGCGACACGGAGGTGGGCGAAAGCCCCACCTCGTTAGCGATGTCCTTGAGCGTCACCTTTGCCATGTCGCCTCCATTCCGCGCGCACCTGCCGCTATCGTACCCCGAGCAGCCTTTGGCCGAGAGTGGCAGCGATTGAGCCGCGCGGCCCGACACCGCTCCACTAACCTTAAAAGACGTACCTAGTTCGAGACGACCCACGAGGAGGACGCCATGTTCTGCACCAAGTGCGGGGCCCAGCTTCCCGATGACGCACGGTTCTGCTCAAAGTGCGGCGCCCCGGTTGCCGCCACTCCCGAGCCGGCACCGGCACCCACACCCGCTCCCGAGCCGAAGTCGGAGCCCGTACCTGCACCGGAGCCGCCCGAGCCAGCACCCGCGCCCGAGCCAGCGCCCACGCCTGAGCCCGTACCCGCGCCGGAGCCCGAGCCAGCG
>NZ_CATVTL010000005.1:0-132976 GCF_958346945.1 uncultured Parolsenella sp. | reverse complement strand
CCCAAATTGGCCGCCTGCAGCAATGTGCCGATTTCTGCAAGGCGCCACGACGCCAAAACATGTCCCTTGCAGCAAATGGCTGGTTCTGGCAAGGAGTCCCTCTTCCCTCACAGAGAGGATCAATGCCAAATGTTGCAAACTGCGGTTCTTGCCGGTCGGTTTTGCACAAAGGCGCGGTTCTTGCCGCGTCTCGGCCCCTACTTGGCCCTTTTCGCGGAAAGAACCGCAACGATGTGCATTTCTGCGCGGCAAGAACCACTGGTTTGATACAAACGGCAGGCAGGGCAGCGCACGGGAAGAGCGAAGGCGGCACGCTAAGGGCTCTCCGGCCTGTGGGACGGCCCCACCCTGTCAGCGCACGAGAAGAGCTGTGGCACGCCAAAGGGGCATGCGCCCAAGCCGTCGGGACGCCATGCGAGAAGAGCGGCGATATCGTGGGCCCCGACAGGTAACCGGCAGCGGCTACGCGTTGGCGCGGGGGTGGGCCTCCATGTAGACCTCGCGCACGTGGGTGCGGTCGAGGTGCGTGTAGAGCTGCGTCGTCGAGATGTCGGCATGTCCCAGCAGCTCCTGGACGATGCGCAGGTCGGCCCCGCCCTCGAGCATGTGGGTCGCAAAGCTGTGTCTCAGCGTGTGCGGGTGCAGCCCCTCGATGCCCACGACCGTCCCGGCCTTGGCCACCAGCGCGTGCACGCTCTGCCTCGACAGGCGCCTGCCACGGTTGTTGAGGAACACCGCGCTGCTCGACACGCGCGAGCTCACCAGCTGCGGGCGCCACGTCTCGAGGTACTCGCCCAAGACGCTGGCCGCCGAGCCCACGATGGGCACGACGCGCTCCTTGTCGCCCTTGCCCACCACGCGCAGCATCTGCTCGTCGAGCATCACCTGACGCAGGTCAAGCCCACACAGCTCGGACACGCGCAGTCCGCAGCCATAAAGCACCTCGACGATCGCGTGGTCGCGCTGACCCGCGGGCGTCTCGGGAAAGGGTTGGTCGAGAAGGGCGGCGGCCTGCTCGCGGCTGATCACGTCGGGCAGGCGGTCGGGCTTCTTGGGCAGGGGCAGGTCGGCCGCGGGGTGGTTGTCGGCGATGCGCTCGGCCACCATGAAGCGGTGGAACCCCTTGATGGCAGACACCGCGCGCTCGACGCTCGAGATGGCAAGGCCGCTCTCGCGCAGGCGGCGCACGTGTGCCTCGATGCGCTCGCGCGTGACCTGCTCGGGGCGCGTCACGCCGTCGCGGCGAAGTCCCGCGAGGTAGCTGCGCAGGTCGCGGCCATAGGCCAGCACGGTGTTGCGCGAGCAGCCGCGTTCGACCGCCACGTAGTTGAGGTACTCCTTGAGCGCACGAGAAAGTTCCAAGTTGGTCCGCCCCCACGGATCGCCGCAGCCACGATGAGCGCGGCGCGGATGAACGAGTCGCCCCAGGCACGGGGCCCAGGGCGACATAATACTAGCGTCAGTCCGACGGGCGCAGGCACTCAACTCGATGAACGCCCACGAGAAATCGACGGGTCTACTCCCCCGGGGTCACCTCGTGGCGGTCGACGCCCTCGTGGCGGGCGATCGCGGCACGCACGAACTCGCGGAACAGCGGCTGCGGGCGCGTTGGGCGGCTCTTGAACTCGGGGTGGAACTGCGCGGCAACGAACCACGGGTGCACGTCCTCGGGCAGCTCGACCATCTCGACGAGGCGGTCGTCGGGCGAGACGCCGGAGAAGGTGAGGCCGGCCTGGTGCAGCTTGTCGCGGTAGGCGTTGTTGACCTCGAAGCGGTGACGGTGGCGCTCGTAGACGAGCTCCTCGCCATAGGCCTCACGGGCAAGCGTGCCCTCGGCGACCTTGCAGGGGTAGGCGCCCAGGCGCATGGTGCCGCCCTTGGAGGTGACGTCCTCCTGGTCGGGCATGAGGTCGATCACCGGGTACTCGCAGTCGGGCACGAACTCGGTGGAGCTGGCGCCCGGCATGCCGGCGACGTTGCGGGCGTACTCGCAGACGGCCACCTGAAGGCCGAGGCAGATACCCAAGAACGGGGTCTTGGTCGTGCGGGCGCGGTGCGTGGCGAGGATCTTGCCCTCGAGGCCGCGGATGCCAAAGCCGCCGGGCACGAGGATGCCGTCGGCGTCGCCCAGGACCTGCTCGACGTCGGCCTCGGTAAGGTTCTCGCCGTCGATGAGGTTGATGTCGACGTGGCGGCCGTAGTAGACGCCGGAGTGGTGCAGGGCCTCGATGACCGAGAGGTAGGCGTCGGGCAGCTGGGTGTACTTGCCCACCACGGCGATCTTGGTGACGTCGGACTTGGCGTTGGCCTCGTGCATGCGGCTCGTGAAGCCGTACCACTCGCTCATGTCGCTCTTGCGCGGCTCGAGGCCCAGGCGCTCGCAGACCTTGAGGTCAAAGCCCTGGTTGGCGAGGTGCTGCGGCACGTCGTAGATCGAGGCGCAGTCGGAGTTCTCGAAGACGCAGTCGGGCTCGACGTCGCAGAAGCTCGCGATCTTGGCGCGGATTGACTCGTCGACCTCGTGGTCGGAGCGGCACATGATGAAGTCGGGCTGGATGCCCATGGAGCGCAGCTCGCGCACGGAGTGCTGGGTCGGCTTGGTCTTGACCTCGTGGGCTGCGGCGATGTAGGGCACGAGACTCACGTGGATGAGGCAGCAGTCGGCGGCGCCCTTCTCCTTGCGGAACTGGCGGATGGCCTCGACGAAGGCCTGGCCCTCGATGTCGCCGATGGTGCCGCCGAGCTCGGTGATCACGACGTCGGCACCGGTCTGCTCCTCGACGCGGCGGAAGCGCTCCTTGATGGCGTTGGTGACATGCGGGATGACCTGCACGGTGCCGCCCAGGAAGTCGCCACGACGCTCGCGGGCGATGAGGCTCTGGTAGATGGCACCGGTGGTGAAGTTGGAGTTGCGCGTGAGGTTCTCGTCGATGAAGCGCTCGTAGTGGCCCAGGTCGAGGTCGGACTCGTAGCCGTCCTCGGTAACGAAGACCTCGCCGTGCTGGAACGGGCTCATCGTGCCCGGGTCAACGTTGAGGTAGGGGTCGGCCTTCTGCATCATGACCTTGTAGCCGCGGCTTTTGAGCAGGCGACCGAGCGAGGCAGCGGTGATGCCCTTGCCAAGGGACGAGACGACGCCTCCGGTTACGAAGATGTGCTTTGTCATGCGAGGAAACCTTCCCGTAGATACCAACATTTCTCTTTCTACGGGTCTTCATCCTAGCACCGCGCAAGGAGCGCGGCGGGCGCGCGGACCAATTCATTATTTGTTAACGCTTTGTACGCCGAGGGGGCGTACGCAAGCGAGGGGCGTGCATGAGAAAGCGGCCAGCCCCTGTGGGCCAGCCGCTCCCCCATTAAGTGCCACACTAGCCATCAGCTGGTCTTATGGTGCGAGAAGTGCGTAAGGACGCCACGCGCGGCACCGCTCCTTACGCGAGCAGGTAGCGGCGAATCGCCTCCGCCACGCCGTCGTGGTCGTTGTCGGCCACCTGCACGTCCGCGGCGGCGACGGCCTCGGGAAGGGCGTTGCCCATCGCCACGCCAAGGCCCGCCGACCGCAGCATCGACAGGTCGTTCTCGGCGTCTCCCACGGCGATGGTCTGGTCGTTGTCGATACCCAGGATCTGCGCGAGACGGGCCACGCCCTGGCCCTTGTCGATGCCGCGCGCCGTGAACTCCATGGTCGAGCGCTCGGCGTTGGTGATCACGACGTCGTCGCCCTCGAGCAGCTCGCGGCAGCGGTCGCGGGCCTCGACGCTCGCGAAGTGGAAGTTGAGCTTGGAGAGGTTGCCGCGCAGCTCGCGGGCAAGGGCGTGGGCGTCATCGACCATGGTGCAGGTCTTGCGGTAGAGGCCGGCGTAGGCGCCCACGCCGACCTCCTCCACGTGCTCGACCTCATCGGGCTGCATGTAGACGTTGGCACCGCTCGTTACCTCGAGCAAGAAGAAGCCGAGGCCCTCGGCCACCTCGAGCGCGCGGTCGACAAAGGCGGGGTCGAGACACTGCTCGAACATGGTCTTGTCCTGCTCGAGGTCATAGATTGTGGCGCCGGCGCAGCAAATTGCGTAGCGAACGCCGGGCAGGTCGTCCTTGTAGAGGGCCACCATCGCAGGGCAGCGGCCCGAGCTGATGGCGACGGCCTTGCCGGCATCGGACGCACGGCGGATGGCGTCGAGCGAGCTGGGTAGCACGCGCTTCTTCGAGTCGAGCAGCGTTCCGTCCATGTCGAGCGCAATGAGCTGGTAAGCCATGAATCCCCCCGGATAGCATTGTGGCCCTGCGGTGGCTCCAACGATACCCGAAGGAGCGGCCGCGGGGCCACGAGAGACGAAGTTTGATGTGAGCGGGCAGGGTTGAAAGGCATGACCGTCTCGGCAGCGTCCTTCTCGGACAGGGGCTAGGCCGCGGCGAGGCGGTGGTGACGGCGCTCGCGCAGGCGGTCGACGAGCTGGTCGCCCAGCTCGGAGTAGAGGGCGCCACCCAGCACGAGGCACGCGCCGGCGACGTTGGCCATGCTCATGGGCTCGCCCAGTAGCACGGCGGAGAGCACCACGGCCGAGAGGGGCTCGAGGTAGCCGCAGACCGCGACGCGCGTCACGGGCAGCTCGCCCATCGAGGAAAAGTACATGAAGCAGCCAAGACCCGTGTTGACGAGGCCAATACAGAGGATGGCTCCCACGTTGAGATGAGCGAGCTCAGCGGCGCTCGGAGCGGCAAGGGTGCCTGCGACGGCGCATCCCACGAGGTAGACGGCCACGGCAGAGAAGCTGCCGCACAGCTGCAGCGCGGAGCACTCGACGCCCCCGATAAAGTTCACCTTCTTGGAGAAAATCACCATGACAGCGTACATGACCGCGCTCATGGCGCCCAGGAAGATGCCCATGGGCTGGATGGCGCCGCCCGCACCGCCTCCCACCACGAGAAACGCGCCGCAGATGACGGCGACAAACCCCAGCAGCTTCCGGGCCGTGAGACGCGTGCCAAAGAGTACGGGCGAGAGGACCATGACGATGACGGGGCCACAGTAGAAGAGCAGCGACGCCGTGCCCACGCCCACGTAGCGGTAGGCCTCGAAGAGGAAGAGCCACGCAACGCCCAGGGCGGCACCCGATACCAGCAGGTAGAGGGCTTCGCGCGGGTGGCTGGGCGCCTGCAGGTTGGCGCGGTTGCGGCGACTCGCGAGCACTACGCCCGCGAGCAGCGCGGCGCCCAGGGTCACGCGCGCCAGCACGATGAAGATGCTCGGCAGGTCGATCATCGAGGCGACGATGCCGTTGGAGCCAAAGAGGACGAGCGAAGCGAGGTACTTCTTGCTGGCGTTGGACATGGGAAGGGCGCTTCCTTGCTGCGTGCGGGCGATTTTCCGTACCCCAGTGTGACAGCGCCCATGCTAGGATAAAAGCGCATGTTTGGCATACTTGCTAGCACAATATCGCATGGCATGCGTGTCAAGGGGGACGGGCCTGTTGGCACGCATTAGGCCAAAGGCGAGCATGACAACGGGGACGTGCCTTTTGCCATATGACAGAAGGCACGCCCCCAGTGTCATAGGCCAGAGAGAAAGGATGACCGTGGACGCGGCGATCCAGAAGTATCAGGCGCTCAGCTGCGCCGTTCGTCTCGGCAGCATCAGCGCCGCGGCCCACGAGCTGGCCTACAGCCAGTCGGGCGTCTCGCGCATGATCGCAGACCTCGAGCGCGAGTGGGGCTTTGCCGTGCTCGAGCGCGGCCGGCGCGGCGTGCGTCTTACGGAGGATGGCGCGCTCGTGATGCCCTTCGTCGAGGTGCTGTGCGAGGACCACCGACGCCTCGTTGAGCGCGTGGGCGAGGTCGTGGGCCTCGAGCGCGGCCACATCACCATCGGCACCTTCTCGAGCGTGGCGACCCACGTGTTGCCCGACGCCATCGGGCGCTTCCAGGCGGCGCACCCCGCCATCGAGTACGAGCTGCGCATGGGCGACTACAACCAGATCGAAGAGTGGGTGGCCGAGGGCGTCGTCGACTTTGGGTTTCTCCCCTACCCGCCCCAGACGCCGCGCGAGGGCCTGGCACGCGAGGAGGTGCTGGTGGACGAGCTGCTCGCCGTGATGCCGGCCCGCCACGAGCTGGCCGCCGGGACGTGCGTGACGCTCGCCGACCTCTGCCGCGACCCGTTCATCCTGCTCGAACGCGGCGATAACAACGAGATCAGCCCGCTGTTCGAGGCGGCCGGCCTTACGCCCGCGACCAAGCTCGCCACCTGGGACGACTACGCCATCATGAGCATGGTCGAGAACGGCCTGGGCGTCTCGATTCTGCCGGCGCTGATCCTGCGCCGCTGCCCCTACGCCATTGAGACGCGCCCGCTCGAGCCCGCCGTGACCCGCAGCATCTGCGCCGTCTTTCGCCCGGGCCTGCTGAGCCACGCGGCCCGCGCCTTCCTCGACTGCCTCACGCAGGGCACGAGGCAGGCCTAGCGTCGCCCGCCGGGCGAAACGGCCAGCCATCTGGCGACAGAGCCCCGCTCATCCGATTTAGGTATTGGGAGGCTCTCCGGCGCGTAGATCGGATGAACGAACGAGCGGCGGCAGACAAAAGGGGCGGCGAGGGATCGAACTCCCCCGCCGCCCCGCGTCTACCTTGCTTGAGGCGTTGCAGCAGTCTGGCGCCGCGCACTCGCCTACTTGTGGAAGTAGCCGCTGCGCTCGTACTTGGGCTCGCAGCAAACGTTGATGCCCAAGCGGCGAAGCAGCTGCTCGTCGGTGGTGCTGATGATCACCGAGAAGAACGCGTCGCAGCCGCGCAGCTGCGAGAGGCCGTCGAGCACACGCGCGGCCGTCTCGTCGGTCGCCGAGGTGATCGAGAGCGCCATGAGCGTCTCGTCGGTGTGCAGGCGCGGGTTCTTGCTGCCCAGCGCGCGCGTCTTGAGGCGGCTGATGGGCTCGATCGCGTCATCGGAGATGACCTCGACGTCCAGGTCGACGCCCGCGACGGACTTGAGCGCATTCATGAGCAGCGAGCTCGCGCAGCCCAGGCGCGTCGACGTCTTGCCCGTGACGACCGAGCCGTCGGGCATGACCATGGCACCGGCGGGCGCGCCCGTGACCTGCTCGCGCGTGAGGGCGGCGGAGCGGGCCGGCGAGTAGTTCTTGTCGACGCCCGCCTTCTTCATGATGATCTCGAGGCGCTCGACCTGCTCGGAGCCGGTGCCCGTGCGCTTAACCGTCTCGAGGGCCGAGAAGTAGCGGCGCACGATCTCCATCTTGGAGGCGTCGCGGCAGGCCTCGTCGTCGCTGATGGCAAAGCCCACCATGTTGACGCCCATGTCGGTGGGACTCTGGTAGGGGCTCTCGCCCAAGATCTTGTCCATCAGGGCGCGCACCACGGGGAAGGCCTCGACGTCGCGGTTGTAGTTGACCGTGGTCTTGCCATAGGCCTCGAGGTGGAACGGGTCGATGATGTTGGCGTCGTCGAGGTCTGCGGTGGCGGCCTCGTAGGCGATGTTTACGGGGTGCGTGAGCGGCAGGTTCCAGACGGGGAAGGTCTCGAACTTGGCGTAGCCGGCCTCGACGCCGCGCTTGTGCTCGTGGTAGATCTGCGACAGGCACGTGGCGAGCTTGCCGGAGCCCGGGCCGGGCGCCGTCACGACGACGAGCGGGCGCGTGGTCTCGACGTAGTCGTTCTTGCCATAGCCCTCGTCGGAGACGATGAGGTCGACGTTGTGGGGGTAGCCCTCGATGGGATAGTGCAGCTTGCAGGAGATGCCCAGGCCCTCGAGGCGGTGGCGGAAGGCGTCGGCCGCAGCCTGACCGGCGTACTGGGTGATGACCACGGCGGCCACCGCCATGCCGTTGCCGCGGAACAGGTCGACGAGGCGCAGGACGTCCTCGTCGTAGGTGATGCCCAAATCGCCGCGGGCCTTGTTCTTCTCGATGTGGTTGGCGTTGATGGCGATGATGACCTCGACGTCGTCGGCGAGGCTCTTGAGCATGCGGAACTTGACGTCGGGCTCAAAGCCAGGCAGGACGCGGCTCGCGTGGTAGTCGTCGAACAGCTTGCCGCCAAACTCGAGGTAGAGCTTGCCGCCAAACTGGCCCACGCGCTCGCGGATGTGCTCGGCCTGCAGCTCGATGTACTTGTCGTTGTCAAAACCCTGTCGCATGTGGCCTCCCCAAAAGCGCCGAGGCGACCGCGGGGCGCACTCCCCCGTCGCGCGCGGCTATCATAAGTGCAACATATAGACTTTACCTGACTGGAGGCCCCACGTGAGCGAGACGACCCAAGACGCCCTGGGGAGCGCGACCTGCGCCAGCACGCCCGCCGACGACATCACCACGCGCCTGCGCCCCATCTTTGGCGAGGAGGGCCTCGCGCGCATCCAGGGCTCGCGCGTCCTCGTGATAGGGCTGGGCGGCGTGGGCTCGAGCTGCGTCGAGGCGCTGGCCCGCGCGGCCACCGGCGAGCTGTTCCTCGTCGACCGCGACGTGGTCGAGAAGAGCAACCTCAACCGCCAGGCGCTGGCCTTCGAGGGCACCGTGGGCCGCGTCAAGGCCAAGGTCATGCGCGAGATGGTCCACCAGATCAACCCAGCGTGCCGGGTGAGCATCCGTCAGCAGTACGTGAGCGCCGGCAACCTCCCCGAGGTGCTCGCCTGGGCCGGCGCCGAGGTGGACGAGCAGGGCCACGTCGTGGGGCGCGGGCAGCTCGACTACGTGGTCGACGCGATCGACACGATCACCCAGAAGCTCGCGCTCGCGAAGCTCTGCTGGGACGCGCGCATCCCCGAGGTCTCGAGCATGGGCGCCGCCAACAAGCTCAACCCCGAGCGCTTCGAGCTCGCAGACATCACCAAGACGCACGGCTGCCGCATGGCGCGCACTGTGCGCAAGGAGTGCGCGAAGCGCGGTGTGCGCCACCTCGAGGTGCTCTACTCGCCCGAGCCTCCCGTGCGCCCGGCGGCCGTTGCCGGCAGCTCCCACGACGGCATCTCGAACCTGGGAACGGCGAGCTACATGCCGCCGATCATGGGCCAGATGGTGGCCGGCCGCGTGATCCGTGCGCTCATCGGCTACGAGCCCTGGCGCTGGGAGCCGGGCGCAGACGGGGCGGGCAGCAGCTCCGCGGACACCGATGCTGCCGAGACGAGCAGTGCGGATAGCGCGCTCGCCGGCGACGTCGCTCGTGCTACCACTGGCGCCACCACTGGCGAACGGTAGGCCCCGCCATGGCGCTCGACGTCTTTGACATGCACTGCCACCTGGCGTTTTGGGACGACGCAGCCGCCGGCGCCGCCCTCATGGGGCAGGCGGGCGCGGGTGGCTTCTGCGCCACGGTGACGCCCGACGAGTTCGAGGGTGCGCGCGCGGCGCTGGCAGGGGCGACGAACGTGCGCGTGGGCGTGGGCCTGCACCCGTGGTGGCTGTGCGACGGACGGGCCAGCGAGGCGGACGCGGCACGCGCGGCCGAGTTCGCAGGCGCCTGCCGCTACGTGGGCGAGGTTGGCCTCGACTTTGCCCATGGGCGAGACGGACAGGCGACGCTGCAGGCAGACGCCCTCGACAAGATCCTGGGCGCCTGCGAGGGCGGTGGGCACGTGCTCACGGTGCATGCCGTGGCGTCTGCCACGGCGGTGCTCGACCTGCTCGAGCGTCACCGCACGCTCGCCAACAACGACGTCATCCTCCACTGGTTCTCGGGGTCGGGCGACGAGCTCGCGTGGGCGCGGCGGATGGGCTGCCTCTTCTCGGTCAACGCCTTTGGACTCGAGACGCGCCGCGGCCGCGCCTACGTGAGACAGGTCCCGGCCAGCCAGCTGCTGCTCGAGACCGACCTGCCCGGCGAGGGCGCGCACGCCGCCGAGTGGGGGCCCGGGCGGCTCGTGGGCCGCCTGCGCGACACGCTCGCCACCGTCTGCGAGCTGCGCAACGAGGACGTTGCCGAGAGGCTTGCCGCCACGAGCCGGCGCCTCCTCGAGCTCTAGCCACGACGGGGCGCCGCTCATCGGGCCCGTCGCGCCATCGGTTTTGCATGTTGCCTGCAACGGCCCATCGGTTTGGCACGTCTGGGAGGCCCTGGACGTGCCAAACCGATGGGCCTCTCAGATAGACATGCAAAACCGATGGCGCGTCCGAGCAAACGTGCGCGACTGACAGCCCATCCGACCAGTCAACCGAGTCGGCGCCCCTATGCCTGGGTGAGAAGCTCGCGGGCGTGCTCGAGCGAGATCTTTGACGTGTCGCCCGACAGCATGCGGGCAATCTCGGCCACGCGGTCCTCGCCCTCGATGAGGGTGAGTGACGTCTCGGGACGGCCGTCGGCGCCCGCGGCCTTCGACACCAGGTAGTGGCACTGGCCCATGACGGCCACCTGCGCGAGGTGCGTCACGACGATGACCTGGTGGGTCTTGGCGAGGTCGACGAGCACGGCGGCAAGCGAGCGCGCCGTCGAGCCGCCCACGCCGGCGTCGACCTCGTCAAACACGAGCGTGTCGACGCCATCGGCCTGGCCGAGCACCACCTTGCAGGCGAGCATCACGCGGCTCACCTCGCCACCGCTCGCGATGCGGCGCAGCGGGCGCGCCGTGAGGCCAGCGCCGGGACGGTACATGAGCTCGACGTGGCTGGGGCCAAGCTTGCCCCACTGCTCGCGTGGCATGCGCTCGAGCGCCACCGTGAGCTCGGCGCCGCCCATCTCGAGACGGGCCATCTGGGCCGTGACCTCGGCGACAAAGCGCGGGGCGGCCGTCGAGCGCACGGAATCGAGGGCGTCCGCCGCGCTCGCGAGCGCGGCCTCGGCGGCCCGCAGGGCCTTCTCGGCGGCACGCTCGCGCGCACCCGAGTCGCTCGCGGCCTCCACGAGCTCGCGGGCCCGGTCGCGGCGGGCGAAGACGTCTGCCATGCCGGGGCCAAACGTGCGCAGCAGACCCTGCAGCGAGGCCATGCGCGCCTGCATCTGCTCGAGCTCCTCGGGGTCGAGCTCCACCGAGTCGCGATAACTACGCAGCTGGCCCGCGCAGTCCTCGACGTTGATGAGGGCGCTCTCGAGCGAGTCCGCGAGCTGGGACAGGGTGTCGTCGTAGCGCGCGGCGGCGCGCAGCTCGGCCACCGCGCCCGAGAGGGCGTCCATGGCGGCACCGTCGCCGGCCACCGCCTCGCGGGCGGCCTCGGCGGCGCGCAGCAGGGTCTCGGCGTGCTCGGCGCGCGGCAGGTCCTCCTCGAGCTGCTCGAGCTCGCCCGGCTGCGGGTTGACCTCCTCAATGCGGCGCAGCTCGAAGCTCGCCTGCTCGAGGCACTCGTCTCCCGCACGGGCCAGCTCGCGCACGCGCTCGAGCTCGGCCTTCGCGTCATCGGCGGCCTGGAACGCCTCGCGGTAGGCGTTGAGCGCCCGGGTGGCATCGGCACCTGCCCAGGCGTCGAGCATCTCGGCATGGGTGGCGGTGGAGAGCAGGCGCTGGTGCTCGTGCTGGCCGCACAGGTCGACCGTGGCGCCCACGAGTCGCGACAGCTCGGCCACGCTCGCCATGCGCCCGTCGATGCGCACCCGCCCGCGGCCGGCCGCCTCGACGCGGCGCTGGACCACGTGGCCGTCGACGTCGTCCGCACCCAAGAAGACGCGGCCCTCGACGAGCAGGTGGTCGTCTCCCTCGCGCACGGAACTGGCGTCGGCGCGCTCGCCCACGAGCAGCTTGAGGGCGCTCAGCAGGGCGGTCTTGCCGGCGCCCGTCTCGCCCGTGAGCACCGTGAGGCCGGGCGCGGGGTTGATCGTGGCGTCGCGGATGAGCGCCACGCCCGCTACGTGCAGCTCGTCAATCATCTGAGCTCCCCTACTGCTTCTTGCGCATCTGGCCGTAGAACACGCGTGACACGGCCTCGTAGAAGCCGTCGGCGTCGGAGTCGAGCAGGATCACGTCGCCAGGGCCGCGCCTCACCGAGCAGGCCACGACGCGGCCGCCCTCGGGCGCGCGCATGAGCTGACCGTCGACGAAGACGCTGCTCTCGGCCGGGCGCTCGTCGGAGAGCGTGAGTTCCACGACGTCGCTCGAGCTCGTGAGGAAGGCGCGGGCGAGGATCGTGTGCGGGGCGATGGGCACGCAGACCATGCCGTTGAACTCGGGCGTCACGATGGGGCCGCCGCTCGAGAGGGCATAACCCGTGGAGCCCGTGGCGGTCGAGACGACGAAGCCGTCGCCGCGCAGGCGGTCGATGCGGTTGCCCGAGACCTGCACGTCGAACTCAATCATGTCGCCCAGGGCGCCACGCGTGAGGGCGAGCTCGTTTAGGGCGAAATGGTGAGTCTCGCGCATGAGGTCGCCACCACAGTCGAACGTTATGCAGACGTCGAGCGTGGCGCGGCGGCTCTGGTGCATCTCGCCCGCGAGCGCGCGTGAGACCGACTCGACCACGTTCTCGGATCCGGCGCCGGTGAGAAAGCCGAGGTGGCCAAAGGAGAGGCCGAGGATGGGAATCTCGCGGTAGCCCACGATGCCGGCGGCGCGCAGCAACGTTCCGTCGCCGCCGAGCGACACCACCAGGTCGACCCCCTCGGAGTCGACGACGCGGTTGGGCTCGCGGCGCTTGTCGTGCGCCCAGACGACCTCGGCGCCCTCGTGCGCGAGCCACACCTCGATGGTGGCTGCGGCCTGAATGGCGTCGGAGCGCGAGTAGTTGGGAACGAGCAGGACCTTCACGACGGCGACCTCCTTGAAACATCCGTTCGATGAGTGTAGCACGGCTGCGCGAAACCCGAGCCGCGCCATCGGCCCGCGGGGACAGAGGGACGTGTCTTATGTCCTCGCTGGATGGGGACAAAAGACACGTCCCTCTGTCCCCACTCCTGTCCCCACACGCAAAAGGGCCCAGGCGCCATACGAGGCGTCCGGGCCCTGGGCGGATTCACGTGCAGGCACGGCCTACTGGTACTCGGCCACGTCGATCCAGCTGCGAAGGAACTCCTCCTCCTTGGCGTCGCGGTGGCGGGCGAGCTCGCTGGCGGCGACGATGCTCGTCCAGCGGCGGACGACCTGCATCGGCATGTCAGCCATCTTGCAGAAGAGCATGAGGTACTTGTCGGCCAGACCCAGGTCCTCGAGCGCGAACAGCAGGTAGGTCATCGCGGCGTCAGCGGCGGGCGCGCCCTGCGTGGCGTGGGCCCAGTCGCAGACGTACAGCAGGCCGTCGTCGCCCACGATGACGTTGCTCGGGTTAAAGTCGCCGTGGCAGACGTGGTTCTCGACCTTCATGCCGTCGAGGCGAATGAGCAGCTCGTAGCGGGTCGTGGCATCGATCTCGGTGAGGCCGTTAATCATGCGGGCGTACTTGTCGCGCTGACGGTTGAGCAGCGGCGCGGTGTGGCCGTTGACCTCGAGCTGCAGGCGCACGAACTGCTCGAGGTACTCGTCGATGTTCTTCTTGTCGGCCTTCATGCGCTCGGCGAGCGTGGTGCCCTGGACCTTCTCGGTCACGAGCGCCCAGCCCTCGTCGCAGTGCGAGACCTCGACAATCTTGGGTACGCGGATGCCCGTCTCCTGGATGCGCGCGAGGTTGAGCGCCTCGTTGAAGACGTCGCTCTCGGCCTTGGAGGCGTTGAAGACCTTGAAGATGCGGTCGCCCGAGTCGTAGACGACCTTGTTGCCACGACGGACGATCTCCGTCTTGTTCTGAGGAAGCTCCATGCTAAGCCCTCCTTTAGGCTTGGGTGTGAGCGGGTAAGGTGGGCAGCCCTCCAGCCCCCTGGCGGGCTGCCCCTCCCCTATGTGTACCAGCGCGGGCCTATGCCCTGGCGGGTAACAGCGAACCTAGTCCTCGTAGCTCTTGGGCTCACGGCCGTAGTAGGCATCGAGGTAGAGCTCCTTGATCTCGCTCATGAGCGGGTAGCGCGGGTTGGCCGGCGTGCACTGGTCATTGAACGCGTTCTCGGTCATCTCGTCGAGCGTGGCGAGGAAGTCCTCCTCGGTGACGCCGTACTCGGCGATGGTGTGCTTGACGCCCACGTGGTCGCACAGCTCGTTGATCTTCTTGACGAAGTTCTCGAACACCTCGTCATCGTTCTTGCCGGTGACGCCGCAGTAGCGGGCGGCCTCGGCGTAGCGGGCCTTCGCGTGCGGGTAGGCGTACTGCGGGAACGTGCCCATCTTGGTGGGAACGTCGGCCGCGTTATAGCGCATGACGCGGGTGAGGATGACGGCGTTGGCAAGGCCGTGCGGGATGTGGTGGTAGGCGCCGAGCTTGTGGGCCATCGAGTGGTTGAGGCCCAGGAAGGCGTTGGCGAAGGCCATGCCGGCCAGGCACGAGGCGTTGGCCATGCGCTCGCGGGCCTCGGGGTCGGCGGCGCCGTTGTCGTAGGCGCGGGGCAGGTACTCAAAGACCAGCTTCATGGCACGCAGGGACATGGAGTCGCTCCAGTCGCTCGCCATGACCGAGACGTAGGCCTCGAGGGCGTGCGTGAGGACGTCGACGCCGGAGGCGCTGGTGAGGCCCTTGGGCTGGGTGTCCATGTTGTTGGCGTCGACGATGGCCATGTTGGGCAGCAGCGCGTAGTCGGCGAGCGGCCACTTGATGCCGGTCTCGGCGTCGGTGATGACGGAGAAGGGCGTGCACTCCGAGCCCGTGCCCGAGGAGGTGGGGATGGCCACGAAGTAGGCCTTGGAGCCCATCTCAGGGTAGGTGTAGACCCTCTTGCGGATGTCCATGAAGTCCATGGCCATGTCCTCGAAGTTGGCCTCGGGGTGCTCGTAGAGGACCCACATGATCTTGCCGGCGTCCATAGCCGAGCCGCCGCCGAAGGCGATGATCACGTCGGGCTCGAAGCTCGTGAGGATCTCGGCGCCCTTGCGCGCGCACTGCAGCGTGGGGTCAGGGGCGACGTCCCAGAAGCAGGCGTGCTCGATGCCCAGCTCGTCGAGCTTCTGCTCGATGGGCTTGATGAAGCCGTTCTTGAAGAGGAACTGGTCGGTGACGATGAACGCGCGCTTCTTGTGCATGACGCGGCCAAGCTCGTCGAGGGCGACCGGCTGGCAGCCACGCTTGAAGTAGACCTTCTCGGGAGCACGGAACCACAGCATGTTCTCACGCCTCTCTGCGACCGTCTTGATGTTGAGCAGGTGCTTGGGGCCCACGTTCTCGGAGACGGAGTTGCCGCCCCAGGAGCCGCAGCCCAGCGTGAGGGACGGGGCGGTCTTGAAGTTGTACAGGTCGCCGATGCCACCCTGCGAGCTGGGGGTGTTGACGAGGATGCGGCAGGTCTTCATGGCGGCCGCGTGCTTGGCCATCTTCTCCTTCTCGGTGGTGGAGATGAAGAGAGACGAGGTGTGGCCGTAGCCGCCGTCGGCGACGAGACGCTCGGCCTTGGCGATGGCCTCGTCGAAGGTCTGGGCCTTGTACATGCCCAGGACCGGGCTCAGCTTCTCGTGGGCCATCTCCTCGGACGGCTCGACGCTCGTGACCTCGCCGATGAGGATCTTGGTCTTCTCGGGCACCTCGACGCCGGCCATCTGGGCGATGGTGTGGGCGCTCTGACCCACGATCTTGGCGTTGACCGAGCCGTTGATGATGACGGTCTTGCGGACCTTGTCGAGCTCGGCGCCCTTGAGGAAGTAGCAGCCGCGAGCCTTGAACTCGGCCTTGACCTCGTCGTAGATGTCTGCGAGGACGGTCACGGACTGCTCGGAGGCGCAGATCATGCCGTTGTCGAAGGTCTTGGAGTGGATGATCGAGTTGACCGCGAGCTTGACGTCTGCGGTGGAGTCGATGATCGCGGGCGTGTTGCCGGGACCAACGCCCAGGGCGGGCTTGCCCGAGGAGTAGGCGGCCTGGACCATGCCCGGGCCGCCGGTGGCCAGGATGATGTCGGCCGAGCGCATGAGCTCGTTGGTGAGCTCGAGCGACGGCTGGGCAATCCAGTCGATGATGCCCTCGGGGGCGCCGGCGGCCACCGCGGCGTCGCGCACGATGCGGGCGGCCTCGATGGTGCAGGCCTTGGCACGGGGGTGCGGGCTGATAATGATGGCGTTGCGGGTCTTCAGGCAGATGAGGGTCTTGAAGATGGCCGTGGAGGTGGGGTTGGTCGTGGGGATGACCGCGGCGACGATGCCGATGGGCTCGGCGATGCGCTTGTAGCCAAACGAGGGGTCGTCTTCGATGACGCCGCAGGTCTTCATGTCCTTGTACTTGTTGTAGATGTACTCGGCGGCGTAGTGGTTCTTGATGACCTTGTCCTCCACGATGCCCATGCCGGTCTCCTCGACCGCCATCTTGGCAAGCGGGATGCGGGCCTTGTTGGCCGCGATGGCCGCCGCGTGGAAGATCTTGTCAACCTGCTCCTGGGAGAACGTGGCGAACTCCGCCTGGGCCTTGCGCATCTGTGCGATGCGAGAGGTGAGGGCATCGAGACTGTCGATGGCCTTCTCCGCCTTTGCCATAGCTACCTCCAGATTGCTTCGTGGGAGGGGGTGCCTCCCCGTCTGACGGATGGTCAGCTCCCCCGTTGGGAGAAGTTGACCAGTGGCCTTTGGACATGCATAAAAGCAAAAGGCTCCGAACAGCTCCCATGATACCTAACGAATGGGGTCAATGGGTGTGCAAAGGGGCGAGCGGTTGCCATCTACCTGCGGTTGAATAGCGGCTTGTGGTCATTTATGGGGGCAGTTGGGATGCCTGGTTGACCAGCGTTTTATGGGCAACGCAGGTATGGAATGCATAATGCTTGTTATGTATTGCATACGACGTGAATCATGGCGGCAATTTAGCGCTGTATAGGCGCCACGCGGCAAAAAGCGAAATTGCATACAGGCGTAAGCCACAGGTTAAAACCAGTCGCTGGTCATAAACCTGCCGAGCGGTATGGAGGGATACCACTCGCGGGTCATTTTCGACCGCCCGCCCCTGTGGAGAGCATCTGCCCATCCGCGAGCGGCAGACGGCGGTGACAAAACGACCCCGTCCCCAAGTGTCACCGTGACAGCTGGGGACGGGGTCGTTTTGTCACCGTTCGAAGATGAAGTGGGCAACAATGCAGGTGAGCCCTGGTAGGGAGAAGACGATTCCTCCAAGTGAGGTGAGTGCAGGCCCACCCGTCAAGGAGACATCGGTGAACCCCAAGAGGAAGGGACCGGCAGTCTGGCGTGCGACGACGCAGACAATGGACAGGCCAGCCAGAACGAAGAGCGAGACGAGAATAGCGCGACGGTCGCAACCAACGGCCACGGCAACCGCGTAGCCGATGAACAGCCACATAAGCGGGCGAGACAGGATGATCGCGGCTAAGGTCACCCCATCGATTCCCATGATGGTGCTTGGGGTGCCACTGACAAGGCAATACGCCTCCACAAGCGCATAACCCCAGACCGGCCCTGTCAAAGAGGGCAGCCGCAACCATATGACTGCCGATAGCACCGCAAGGACAAGCAGAATAGCTACGGTCCCTGTCCTTCTCATGGTACTAGACTCCTTCGCTATAGAGAACTAGCACGGCGATTAGTGAACCTCATAGCTGTATTGCCATACCTCTGCATAACCAGACCCAGATCCATAACCGGGTATGTATACCTGCCCGAAGTCGTAGGTCACCGTCCCAAGAAGGGTTGGGGCCTTTCTGACATAGTACTGACGATATGCAAGGCCCTTGGTAGTTTCTCCGAAATAGTAGTCCTGAAGAAAAGTGCCTCCGGCTATGCCAGTAAAGAGCCGATAGGTATCTACGACGTCGTCGTACAGGAGCCTTCTCTCGACTCCCTGGGCATCATTCTCAGCAACGGAAGACTGCACAAGCGAAGGACCCCCGAAAGAAGACGAAGTAAGAGCAGTGGCCTTCTGCGGCGACAAGGAAAGCGCCGCAAAAAGCGCAATCAATGCAAGAAGCAAAGCTACAACTGGCATTCCCATAGCTCGATGATTGAAATTGGCGTTCATGTCACCCTCCTAAGTTGTATATCGTCAAAAACTAGTAAGTCTCATAACTGCAGCTAAACCGCTTCAACATTCCGTTATGCGTTGGGTCTGTTGGACAGGGATATTGTGCGATCGAGTAAAGCAGAGTATCGGGATACTTTCTCGTGTATCCGTTTCTATAGGTGAGCGTGCGATAAACCGGCTCGAACACTTTAATGTCATGAGAAGACGTTTGGTAGCAGAAAAAGTAGCCATATGAATCAAGCACGTCGTCAATTTTGGAACGTTGTACTTCAACAGGAGAAAGTGCGGTCAAAGATAGCGAATCCAGAGTTGTTGCAACCGAAACAGTGGGCACAGAGAACAGCGCGAGAGCGGAAGCAAGCAGTCCACAAAAAATGGCACACGACCTTTTGGGCGAGAAAGTACTTCGTTTCATAATGACCTCACAATCTAATTTCGAGTCCTTTAATTAACCACAACTCCTATCTACCGAAAAAGAGGTTGGCTCGCACGAAGACACCCGCCGAGCGGCATTTATATTCCGGTCAGCGCCACTAAAGACATTTTTAATTCCCGGTTTACTTCCTGAACCAAATTCCAAAGCACCCGCAATGCTCAAATCGGCCACAAACCGCTGGATTATTTGACGCTGTTGAGCCGGCCGGCAATTCAAAGACTGCAAAACGGTCCCTTCCCTAACTGACGAAATATGACAGTTAGGGAAGGGACCGTTTGTCACCGTGCAAGGACGCGCTCGAGGCGCAAGACCTCGTCGCGGGCGTCGCCGGCCGCGCGGCGCGCGTCATAGCGCATCCACGCGCCACTCGCGAGCAGCACGTCCACGAGGGGACCAAAGCCACCGCGCAGCGTGCACGAGGCCTCGTGGTAGCTGGCATCGCCCGTGAGTCCCGGATAGCGCACGGCCTCAACGGCCGGATGGCACGCGAGGTAGCTTGCCACGACCTGCGCTTTGTCCGAGACGCGTCGCCATGCGGAGGCGTCCATGCCCACCTGCATCTCGAGAAGATCGGACAGGCAGGGGCCTCCCCCGCCGCACGGCGAGAGAGGCCCCCAAAAGATGTTCTCGTTGGCAGTCACGACGCGAGACTAGCTGCGACGCTCGGCGATCTCCGCGGAGACCTCGGAGATGAACTCGTCGAGGCTCTTCTGGACGGTCTCGTTGGAGCGGTCGCGCACGGAGACGTTCCCGGCCTCGACCTCCTTCTCGCCCAGAATGAGCATGTAGGGCACGCGGTCGATGGAGCGGGCCTCGCGGATCTTGTAGCCAATCTTCTCGTCACGGTCGTCGCAGACGGCGCGGATGCCGGCCTCCTCGAGCTTGGCGGCCACCTCGTCGGCGTAGGCGCGGCTCTTCTCGGACACGGGAAGGACCTTGACCTGGACGGGGGCGAGCCACGTCGGGAACTTGCCGGCGTAGTGCTCGATCAGGATGCCGATGAAGCGCTCGATGGAGCCGAAGCAGACGCGGTGAAGCATGATGGGGCGCTTCTTGGAGCCGTCGGCGTCGGTGTACTCGAGGTCGAAGTTGATGGGCATCTGGAAGTCGAGCTGGACGGTGCCGCACTGCCAGGTGCGACCCAGGGAGTCCTCCAGGTGGAAGTCGATCTTGGGGCCGTAGAAGGCGCCGTCGCCCTCGTTGACCTCGTACTCCATGCCCAGCTGGTTGAGGGCGGTCTTGAGGCCCTCCTCCGCGCGCTCCCAGTCCTCGTCAGAGCCCATGGAGTCGTCCGGGCGCGTGGAGAGCTCGACATGGTACTTGAAGCCGAACTTCTGGTACACGGAGTCGATGAGGTTCACGACGCCCACGATCTCGTCGGTGAGCTGGTCGGGACGCACGAACAGGTGGGCGTCGTCCTGGTTGAAACAGCGCACGCGAAACAGGCCGTGGAGGGCGCCGCGCAGCTCGTGGCGGTGCACGAGGCCGATCTCGCCGGCGCGGATGGGCAGCTCACGGTAGCTGTGCGGCTTGGAGGCGTAGACGAGCACGCCGCCCGGGCAGTTCATGGGCTTGATGCAGTACTCCTCGTCGTCGATAACGGTGGAGTACATGTTGTCCTTGTAGTGGTCCCAGTGGCCGGAGGTCTTCCACAGCTGCTTGTTCATGATGAGCGGCGTGGAGATCTCGACGTAGCCGGCCTTGTGATGAATCTCGCGCCAGTAGTCGAGCAGGGCGTTCTTGAGGACCATGCCATTGGGCAGGAAGAACGGGAAGCCGGGGGCCTCGTCGCGCATCATGAACAGATCCATCTCGCGGCCGATCTTGCGGTGGTCGCGCTTCTTGGCCTCCTCGAGCAGGCGCAGGTGCTCGTCGAGCTCCTCCTTGGTGGCAAAGGCGACGCCGTTGATGCGCGTGAGCATCTTGTTGTTCTTGTCGTCCTTCCAGTAGGCGCCCGAGACGGCCGTGAGCTTGAAGGCCTTCACGGCCTTGGTGTAGCAGACGTGGGGGCCCACGCACATGTCGATGTAGTCGCCCTGCTGGTAGAACGTGATGCGGGCGTCCTCGGCAAGGTCGCCGATGTGCTCGACCTTGTACTTCTCGCCGCGCTCCTCCATGAGCTTGATGGCCTCGGCGCGCGGAAGCTCGAAGACGGAGAACTTGAGGTTCTCCTTGCAGATCTTCTTCATCTCGGCCTCGATGGCAGGCAGGTCGTCCTCGCCGATCTTCTTGTCGCCAAGGTCGACGTCGTAGTAGAAGCCCTTCTCGGTGGCGGGTCCGTAGGCAAAGTCGGCCTCGGGGTACAGGCGCTTGATGGCCTGGGCCAGGATATGGGCGGCGCTGTGGCGCACGACGTGGGTGACCTCGTCTGCGGGGCACTCGTCGACATGGCCGTCGTTGTACAGGATCTTCATGGAAAACCTCTTCCGTTGCTGGTGAGCGCGATAAGTGTACTAGACATGAAAAACGCCCGCACGTCGCCCTTGGGCGACGTCGAGCGAATATGCGGCGTCTGTCACGCGACCTGCCGGCCCGTGGAGGGACAGACGCCTAGATAGTCTGGGTTGTGATGGCACCTGCGAGCTTGCGCTGCATCAAGTTGGCCCCTTCTGGCATGTGTGCGACCCTTCGCACGCGAGCAGATTGCTAATGGTTTACCACAAAGTGAGATTTCGCGTGCGGGGCAAGGGTGGTTCGCCACGCGGTCGCTACGTTACGGGGAGCGGTCGGGCTGGTGCAGGCGGACGCAGGCGGGACGGCCTCACATGCCGAGGCGAGCGTCCGCCGGACGGGCGCGGGCGTGGGGACAGCATCGCGGCCACGACGTCGCGTGCCCTTCTCGGCATGAAAAGGCCCCGCAGCGCGGGTGCGCGGCGGGGCCTGGCATGCGGCTTGTGCGTGGGCTGCGGCCTCTACTGGATGCGGGTGCGGCAGTAGGGGCAGACCTTCCAGTCGGCGTTGAGCGGGCGGTGGCACGTGGGGCAGACGTTGCGGACCTGCGTGTTGCAGTTGGGGCACACAATGAAGTCCTTGTCGATGGGCGTGCCGCACTTGGGGCAGATGCCGTAGTGCGAGAGCTGGTGCTCGCGCAGAGCGATGTCGAGGTCCTGTTCCTCGCGGTCGACCAGGTAGGAGCTCGGGCGCAGGATGACGTAGGCGAGCAGGCCCACGATGGGAATCACCGAGATGATGGCCCACAGCCACCAGGGCTCGGCGCCGCGGCGCTGGGCGTCGCGGATGACGTAGACGATGGACAGCACGTAGAGCATCACGACGCAGGCAAGCATCAGGTAAAGCACCATGAGCACCTCAGGCGTGAGGATCTGGTCGATGAGGTTCGACATAAGGGACCTGCGCTCCTTAGGGTTATGCGGCCCGTGCGGCCGCCGCGAAAAGTCAACTCAAAGGATTGTAGCAGCTCGTAGGCGTGCGGCAACAAAAGCCACCGCATGACCACAGGCCGCGCTCCCCTAGCGCGCGAGGCGTGCCAGGCCGGCGAGCTCGCCCGCGAGGGTGATCGAGCCGCAGGCGACGAAAGCCTTGTCCGCGAGGGCCGCCGCGGCGTCCGCAACGGTTGGGTAGGTGCCGGACGCCTCGACGCCATGGGCCGAGAAGCGCTCGGCGAGCTCGGCGGCAGGCAGGGCACGGGGGCTTGCCGTGGCCGTCACGTACACGCGCGGGAAGGCGGGCGCCAGCAGCGACACGATGCCATCGACGTCCTTGTCGGCCAGCACGGCGCACAGAAGCGCCGGGCGAGTGGAGACGTCTGGGGCGATGGCGTCGAGCGAGGCCAGCAGAGCGGCGACCGACTGCGGGTTGTGCGAGGCGTCGATGAGGTGCACGGGGGCATCCTGGAGCACGTCGAAGCGTCCGGGCGTGGGGCAGGCCGTAACGCTCGCGCGCAGGGCGCCCGCGTCGAGCGCGTGGCCCAGGTAGGCCTCGGCGAGCGCGGTGGCGCAGGCGACGTTGGCCGCCTGGTAGAGGGGCTTTGCGCACGCGAGGTGCTCGTAGGTGGCGCGCGGCGTGGTCACCGCAAGCTCCAGCGTGTCGCCCACGCGCTCGGGACGGCGCGTCACCACGTAGCCTGCATGGGGCAGCTCGGGGTGCTCGCGCACGCTTCCGGGCTCGACCTCGCCGGGGGCGTCCGTGGGGTCGCTCGGGCGCAGGAGGGTGGGCACGACGCCCTGCTCGACGGCACGCTCCAGCAGCACGTCCTCCACTGTCGAGGGCGACCAGGTGCCCACACCCAGCACGCAGGCCTGTCCCGCCTTGATGACGGCGGCCTTCTCGGCTGCGATCTTCTCGAGGGTGCCGCCCAGGATGCGACAGTGGTCAAGGCCGATGCCCGTGACGCAGGTGGCGGCGGGGTGGGTGGCGCTCGTCGCGTCCCAGCGGCCGCCCAGGCCCACCTCGAGCACGGCGACGTCGACGCGCGCCTCGGCGAAGACCACGCAGGCGGCCACCGTGAGCAGGTCGAACTCGGTCACGCGGAAGGGTCTCTCGCCCACGGCCGCGCGGCGGGCGCTCACGCGCTCGCCCGCCGTGGCGGCAAGCGCGATGCCGTGCGCGAAGGCCTCGCGCGAGACGGGCGCGCCGGCAACCTCCATGCGCTCGCGCATCTCGACGAGCTCGGGCGAGGTGTAGAGGGCGCAGGCGAGGCCCTGGCCCGCGAGGATCGCGGCGGTGTAGCGCGAGGTCGACGTCTTGCCGTTGGTGCCGGCGACCTGCACCACGTCGAAGGCGGCGTCGGGGCGGCCGAGCTCGTCGAGCATCTCGACGACGGTCTCGAGCAGGGGGTCGCCGGTGTTGCCAAAGAAGCCGGTGTCGTGGGCCATGGCCTCGGCGCGCTCGTAGGAGAGCGGCGCGGCCGAGAAGGGCGCCACCCATGCGTTGTGGCTGGTAGCGGGCATATAGTCTCCAAGCATAAAGTTGGTTGAAACAATAACCTTCGGGGCCATTGTCCCAAAGTGGGACAGCAGCTCAGGCACCTATTGTCCCAGGAGGGAGAGGGCCTCGGCGCGCAGGGACGCGTCGGCGTCGAAGGCGCCGCGGGTGGCGATCGTGGTGGTCTTGGCGCCGGCCGCGCGGATCCCGCGCATGGTCATGCAGGTGTGCTCGGCCTCCATGACCACGAGCACGCCCTCGGGCTCGAGCTCGGCCACCATGGCGTCTGCCACCTGGGCGGTGAGGCGCTCCTGCACCTGGGGCCGGGCCGCAAAGCCGGCCACGCAGCGCGCGATCTTGGACAGGCCCGTGATGCGGCCCTCGCGCGGCAGGTAGGCCACGTGCGCCGCGCCCACGAACGGCAGCAGGTGGTGCTCGCACATCGAGTGGAACGGGATGTCGCGCACCACGACGATGCCGCCGCCCGACTCCTCGTGGAACTGCTTGCGCAGGTGGGCCGCCGGGTCTTGCCCGATGCCACCAAAGAGCTCCTCGCAGGCGCGGGCCACGCGGTCGGGCGTGCCCACGAGGCCCTCGCGGTTCGGGTCCTCGCCAATCGCGGCGAGCAGCTCGCGCACCGCCGCCTCGACGCGCGCGCGGTCCACGTGGCCCGTGCCCACCTCGCCGGTCGTGCCCGCCAGGTTGGCCATCTCGTTGGTCTCCCCCATCGCTATCCCTCCCGCGCCGCGGCGCGCTCGGCGCTCGCGACGACATGGTCCATGAGCACGGCGGTCGTGATCGAGCCCACGCCACCGGGAACGGGCGTGATGGCGCCCACGAGCTCGCAGGCCGCGTCGAAGTCGACGTCGCCCACGAGCTTGCCGGCCGCCTCGTCCCAGTTTATCCCCACGTCGACGACGACCTGGCCCGCGTCGAGGTGCTCGGGGCCAATGGCGCGCGCGTGCCCGCAGGCCACGACCACGACGTCTGCCGCGCGGGTGTGGGCCGCGAGGTCGCGCGTCTTGGTGTGGCACATGCACACGGTGGCGTTCTTGCGCTGCAGCATGAGCGACACGGGCCTGCCGATGACGAGCGAGCGGCCCACGACGGTGACGTCAGCACCCGTAAGCGGCACCTCGTAGTGGTCGAGCAGGCGCACGACGGCCTCCGCCGTGCAGGGGGCAAAACCCATGCCCGCACCCGTGAGCACGTGGGCAAGCGAGGCGTCCGTGAGGCAGTCGACGTCCTTCTCGGGGGCGATGGCCGCAGCCGCCTCCTCCTCGCTCAGCTGGGCCGGAAGCGGGCGGAACAGCAGGATGCCGTGGATGCCCTCGTTGGCGCTCGCCGCACGGACCTTGTCGAGCAGCTCGGCCTGCGAGCAGCTCTCGGGAAGCACGATACGGTCGACGGCCACGCCCGTCTTGCCCGCGCGCGAGAGCACCCCGCGCTCGTAGGCAAGGTCGTCGGGGCGCTCGCCCACGCGGATAATCGCGAGCCGCGGCGTGATGCCGCGGGCCTCGAGGGCGGCGGCGCGGCCGGCGACGCCCTGGGTGATGGCGGCCGTGACGGGCGCGCCCCTAAGCAGTGTGGCCATGGCCGTATCCCTTCTTCATGACGCCAATCGCGTGGTCGGCGATGGCCTGGGCGCGCGGCTCCCACTCGGCGATCAGTGCCACGCACTGCTCGTCTATCTCGCGGGCACGTTCGCGGTCGCGCATCGAGGCGGTGTTGACGCAGACGGTGAGGTTCGCGGCGTCAAGCGCCCCCCGGCAGAGCATGGCGCCGCAGCCCACGTCGGAGAGGAGCAGCCGCGAGCAGTCCTGGGCCATGCCCTCGAGCAGGGCGATGGCGCGGGCGCAGGCCACCATGATGCGGTAGGGCGGCAGCGCCGCCTCGTGCAGGGCAGTCTCGATGGCCTCCGGGCGCGCGGGGTCTTCGCGATCGAGGGCATAGGCCGCGCTCACGAGCTCGTAGGCCGCCGCGTCCTCATCGACGAGGCGCGTGAGCTCGGCACGAATGCGCTCGGCGGCGGCCACCGTATGGGCGAGCTCGGCCTGCCTGGCGGCGAAGGCCGGCTTGCCCTCGTCGTAGCGGGCGACCATCGAGCACAGCGCCACGCCGAGCGCGCCCACGTAGGCGGCCGCCCCTCCGCCGCCCGGCACGGGCGTGCGCTGGCTAAGCGCCTCGGCAAAGGTGCGGCAGCTCTCGTCCATCATCGATCTTGCCTTGTCCTGCATGTCTTGCAAACGCTCCCTACGCGTGATGGCGCGGCCGCGCGCAAGCGGCCACGCCACCCAATCTATCTGGTATTTCTTGCCCTAGAAGAGGCCGGTGATGCGGCCCTTCTCGTCCACGTCGATGTTCTCGGCGGCGGGGTGCCTGGGCAGACCCGGCATCGTCATGATGTTGCCCGTGAGCGCCACGACGAAGCCCGCGCCCGCGGCGACCTTGACCGAGCGCACCGTGATGCGGAAGTGCTCGGGCGCGCCCAGGCGCTTGGCGTCGTCGGTGAAGGAGTACTGGGTCTTGGCCATGCAGACGGGCAGGTTCGTGAAGCCCTGCTCCTCGAGCTGGGAAATCTGCTTGGCTGCGGCGGGAGCAAGGTCGACGCCGTCGGCGTGGTAGACGCGCCTCGCGATGGCCTCGATGGTCTCGCGGATGCCGCCCAGCTCGTAGGCGCAAGCAAACTCGTGGGGCTGCTCGCACAGGCGCACGACCTCGCGCGCCAGGTCGAGGCCGCCCTCGCCGCCCTTGGCCCAGACCTCGGAGAGTGCTACGTTGACACCCAGCTCGCGGCACTTGCTCTCGACGAGCGCGAGTTCGGCGGGCGTGTCGGTGGGAAACGCGTTGATGGCGACCACGACGGGCAAGCCAAAGACGTCCTGCATGTTCTGGACGTGACGCAGCAGGTTGGGCATGCCGGCCTCGAGCGCCTCGAGGTTCTCCTCGGAGAGCGCCGCCTTGGGCACGCCGCCATTGTGCTTGAGGGCGCGCACGGTGGCCACCACGACGCAGGCGTCGGGGGCAAGGCCCGCCATGCGGCACTTGATGTCGCAGAACTTCTCGGCACCAAGGTCGGCGCCAAAGCCGGCCTCGGTGACGACGTAGTCGCCGAGCTTCATGGCCGTGTCGGTTGCCATGACCGAGTTGCAGCCGTGGGCGATGTTGGCGAACGGGCCGCCGTGGACGAAGGCCGGCGTGTGCTCGAGCGTCTGCACGAGGTTGGGCGAGATGGCGTCCTTGAGCAGGGCCGTCATGGCACCCTCGGCATGCAGGTCGTGCGCCGTGACGGGCGCGCGGTCATAGGTATAGCCCACAACGATGCGGCCCAGGCGCTCCTTGAGGTCTGCGATCGAGGTGGCGAGGCAGAAGCATGCCATGACCTCGGAGGCCACGGTGATGTCGAAGCCGTCCTCGCGCGGCATGCCGTTGGCGACGCCGCCCAGGCCGCAGACAATGCTGCGCAGCTGGCGGTCGTTCATGTCGACGACGCGCTTCCAGGTGATGCGGCGCGGGTCGATGCCAAGGTCGTTACCCTGCTTGATGTGGTTGTCGAGCATCGCGGCGAGAAGGTTGTTGGCCGCGCCGATGGCGTGGAAGTCGCCCGTGAAGTGCAGGTTAATGTTCTCCATGGGCACCACCTGGGCGTAGCCACCGCCGGCGGCGCCGCCCTTGATGCCAAACACGGGACCCAGCGACGGCTCGCGCAGGGCCAGGACGCTCCTCTTGCCAAGACGCTGCAGAGCGTCTGCCAGGCCAACGGAGGTCGTGGTCTTGCCCTCGCCCGCGGGCGTGGGGTTGATGGCCGTGACCAGCACGAGCTTGGCGCGGCGCGGGCGGTCGCCCAGCTTGGTGACGTCGACCTTGGCCATCTGGCGGCCGTAGGGAATGAGCTCGTCGTCGGTGATGCCAAGGGTGGCGGCAACCTTGTCGATGGGCCAGACCTCGGCCTCCTGCGCAATCTCGATGTCAGACTTGGGCATGGGTTCTCCAATCGCGTCCGCGTGGGCCTCGCCTCGCCATTATCCGCCGCGGCGTACGCCCGGGTAGGCATACGCGCCAGACTGGAACAGTTTGTTCGCAGTCCCTGCACTCTGATGCGCAGGGGCTTGGCGCAAGGCAGGCAAAAGCGAGGCCGCTTATCTCAACGAAGAGCATTCTAAGAAGTGCCGTCTAGCCGAGAAAGGCACAAAGGGCGCAAATGTGGCACGATGATGCTACAAAGTGTGTCATATACCGAGACGGGCGCTCACGCGACGTTCACACGCGCGCAAACGAGGGAGGAAGCATGAGGCTCAACCTGCTCACGCTCAAGGACGAGCTCGACGGCCTGGAGTTCTCGAGCCACCTGGCACCGGGGGCAGCCGGCCGCACCTGCGGCTACGCCCTCCCCTACGTGCCCGGCGAGCCACTCGAGGAGGGCGTGGTCTACGTGGCCGACGCCTCGGAGCTGCCCCAGTCGCCCCAGACGGGCGGCGTGATATCGCTCGTCTGCGTGGGCGAGCCGCCGGCCGCGTGGCGCCACGGCAGGCACGACGTCCTGTGGGTCGAGGCGAGCGCCATCACGGCCCGCGCGCTTCTCGCCCGTGTCACGCGCACCTTTGCGCGCCACGAGCAGTGGGAGCGCTCGGTGGAGCGCGCAATCGAGGGAGGTGGGCAGCCGCGCGAGCTCGAACTCGTGCTCGAGGGGCTCCTCGCCCACCAGCTGCTCGACGAGCGGCGCATCGAGGCCGCAGCGCGCGCCTTTGGCTGGGAGGTCTTCGACCGCTACCTGTGCGTCTCGATCGCCTCGGTGCAGCGCGGGCAGAGCCAGGAGCGCCTCGAGGCCACGGCGGCGTCGCTCGCCCCGCTCGTCGGGCAGGTGGGATTCGTGCTCCACGGCGCTTACCTCGTGGTGGTGTGCAACCTCACGCGCGCGGGCGCAGACGACTCCGCGATGCTGCGTCGCATGGCCGGGCTCTTTGTGCCGGGGCTCCTCGCGGTGGGCGTGAGCAGCGAGTATGGCGACCTCAAGAACACGTTCTACTACTACAACCAGACGCTTGCGGCCGCCCGACTGGGCGAGAAGGACTGTCCGGGCGAGGCGCTGTGGCGCTACGAGGACTACCTGCTGTCCGACATGCTGCGCCGTGTGCGCGTGCGCCAGATCCCCGCGGCGCTCACGCCGGCGGGCCTTCTGCGCCTCATGGAGTACGACCGCGCGCGGGGAACCGACCTCGTGCGCCTGCTGCGCGGCTACCTCGACCACGACCGCAACGTGACGCGCACCGCCCGCGACCTATTCATGACGAGGAGCACCTGCATCCGCCACCTCGAACAGATCCAGCAGGTGAGCGGCCTTGACCTCGACGACCCCGACGTGCGCCTCACGCTGGGGATATCCCTGCGCCTTCGCTAGCGGGGACACGGGGACGGGTCTTTTGTCCCCGTGTCCCCATCTCTGTCACGACGAGGCTGACGGGCAGGTCATGGGGCTCGGTGGCGCCCAGGGCGGCGAGACTTTCGAGGAGCATGGCGCTGCGGCACAGGCCCACGCTCATGCCGGCGAAGTCGCGCAGGAACGCGTCGTAGAAGCCGCCACCATAGCCCAGACGGTATCCCCGCGCGTCGAAGGCGAGGCCCGGCACGAGCGCGAGGGCGTCGGCGCCCAGCGCACCTACGTCGACGAGGCGCTCGGGGCGCTCATGCGGCTCATCGATGCCCATCCGACTGCGCTCGAAGGCTTCCCCCACACCCACCTCATACCACGCGAGCCTGCGCGGGCCCACCACGCGCGGGGCCGCCACGCGCTTGCCGGCCGCAAGCGCGGATGCCACGAGGGTGCGCGTGTCGACCTCCTCGCGCACCGATAGGTACGCGAGCACGATTGGTGCCGCCTCCCACTGGGGCAGCCCGAGGACGTGCCGGGCCAGTGCGGCGTCGACGCTGGCGCGCAAGGAAGGACCCAGCCCCCGGCGCATGGCCTTGAGCTGGGTCCTCAGGATCTGCTTGTTGTCCGGTGTCGCGGGCACGCGAAGCCTCGCTACCGGGGCCTAGGCAAGGTCGGCGAGCTGGGCGCGCAGACGCTCGACCGTGGCGGTGAGCTCGGCGGCGCGGGCGTGCTTGGCCTCGATGACCTCGGGGGCGGCCTTGGCAATGAAGCCCTGGTTGGAGAGGGTGCGCTCGACGCCAGCCAGCTCCTTCTCGGCCTTGGCGAGGTCCTTCTCGAGCTTCTTGCCCTCGGCGGCGAAGTCCACGAGGTCGCCCATGACGACGAAGGCCTCGAAGTCGGGCTCGACGAGCGTCACGGAGGCGGCGGGCTTCTCGGCGTTCTCGGACACCTCGAGGCTGCTCACGCGGCCCACGCTCTTGACGAAGTCGGCCTGGCTCGAGAGCTTGGCCGCGGCGTCGGCGGCGGCGCTCACCACGACGGCAAGCTCGGTCTTGGGCGAGAGCTTGTAGCGAGCGCGGGCCGAGCGCACGTCTGCCACGAGGCGACGGGCGATGTCGAAGGTCGACTCGGCCTCGTCGTCAACGAAGCTGGCGACGGCCTTGGGGTCGGGCCACGCGGCCATCATGAGGAAGCGGCCGGCGTGCTCGTCGTAGCCGCCCTGCTCGTTGGCGTCGAGCTCGCTGGCGGGCATGGCGTCCCAGACGCTCTCGGTCACGAACGGCATGACGGGGTGCAGCATGCGCAGCGAGGCGTCGATGACGTAGACGAGGTTGCGCTGGACCTGCAAGCGCGTGGCGGCGTCACCATCGAGCAGGCGACCCTTGCACAGCTCGATGTACCAGTCGCAGACCTCACCCCAGAAGAAGCTCTGCAGCTCACGGGCGTAGTCACCCATCTCGTAGGCCTCGAGGCGCTCGGTGGTGGCGGCGACCATCTTGGCGAGGCGCGAGAGCATCCAGGCGTCCTCGGGCGTGGCGGCCTTGGCGGGACCGGGCGTATAGCCGTCCATGTTCATGAGGACGAAACGGCTCGCGTTCCAGATCTTGGTAACGAAGCCCTTGGCCTGCTCGGTGCGTGGGCTGTCGATGAGCTGCTTGGTCTTCTTGTCAATGTTGGCGTCGAACTTGACGTCTTGGTTGTTGGTAACGAGCGTGAGAAGGTTGAAGCGCATGGCGTCGGCGCCGTACTTCTCGATGAGGTCCATCGGGTTCACGCCATTGCCCTTGGACTTGGACATGCGCGAGCCGTCCTTGGCCAGGATCGTGGCGTAGATCACGACGTCCTTGAACGGAATCTCCTTGGTGAAGTACAGCGAGCTCATGACCATGCGGGCGACCCACAGGGCGATGATGTCGCGCGCGGTGACGAGCGCCGTCGTGGGGTGGTGGCCCTCCATCTGCTCGGGGTGGTCGGGCCAGCCCTGCGTGGCGAAGGTCCACAGCTGCGAGCTGAACCAGGTGTCGAGGACGTTCTCGTCCTGGTGGACGTGGTGGCCGTGGCAGTGCGGACACTCGTGGACGTCGTCCATGCAGGCGTCCTCCCAGCCGCAGTCCTCGCAGTAGAAGACCGGGATGCGGTGGCCCCACCACAGCTGGCGCGAGATGCACCAGTCCTTGAGGTTCTCCATCCAGGTGGTGTAGGTGTCGGTCCAGCGGGCCGGGTGGAACTCAATCTGGCCCGAGGTCACGGCCTCGAGCGCCGGCTGCTTGAGCCTGTCGACGGCCACGAACCACTGCTCGGACAGCCACGGCTCGAGCTTGGTGTCGCAGCGGTAGCAGTGCATGACCGAGTGCTCGTGCTCGTCGATGTGGTCGAGCAGGCCGTGCTCCTCGAACCATGCGACGACGGCCTCGCGGCACTGGTCGCGGTCCATGCCGGAGAACTCGCCGTAGCCGTCGACGACGACCGCGTGCTCGTCGAACACGTTGATCTGCTCGAGGTCGTGGGCCTGGCCCATGGCGTAGTCGTTGGGGTCGTGTGCAGGCGTGACCTTCACGAAGCCCGAGCCAAAGTCCTTGTCGACGTGGTAGTCGGCAAAGATGGGGATCTCGCGGTTGACGATGGGCAGCATGACCGTCTTGCCGATGAAGGCGGCCTTCTCGGGGTCGGACGGGCTCACGGCCACGCCGGTGTCGCCGAGCATCGTCTCGGGGCGCGTGGTGGCCACGACGATGTAGTCCTGGCCGTTGACCGGCTCGGTGAGCGGATAGCGCAGGTGCCACAGGTGGCCCTTCTCGTCCTTGTACTCGGCCTCGTCATCAGAGATGGCGGTGGTGCACTTGGGGCACCAGTTGACGATGCGCTTGCCGCGGTAGATCAGGCCGTCGTGGTACCAGTCGCAGAAGACCTTGCGCACGGCCTTGGCGTACTCGGGGTCCATCGTGAAGCGCTCGTTGTCGAAGTCGACCGAGCAGCCCATGCGGCGGATCTGCTTGATGATGGTTCCGCCGTACTCGCGCCTCCAGTCCCAGCACGCGTCGAGGAACTTCTCGCGGCCGATCTCGAGGCGCGAGATGCCCTCGCTCTTGAGCTTCTTGTCGACCTTGGTCTGCGTGGCGATGCCGGCGTGATCCGTGCCCACGATCCAACGGGTGGAGCGGCCGCGCATGCGGTTGTAGCGGATGATGGAGTCCTGGATGGTGTCATCCATGGCGTGGCCCATGTGCAGCACGCCCGTGACGTTGGGCGGCGGGATGACGACGGTGCAGTCGCCAACGCCCTTGCTGCGCTGGTAGCAGCCGGCATCAATCCACTGGTCGATGAGCTTGGGCTCGGCGGTTGCCGGGTCGTAGGTCTTGGGCATGTCGGCGGCGATGGCCGCAGGCTTGTTCTCTGCCACGGAAGAACCATCCTCTCGCAAGGCTATCTCTGGAATGCGCTTGCCAATGAGCTCGCGGGCCAAGCCGCTGGTAGGCGCATTCGCATGGACGTACAGCTAGTCGATTAGAATAGCACGTTGGACCGTGCCGAGACGGGAGCGGCACCCCGCACCAAGATGATACGAGCAAGCAGGAGGAAGACATGGCAAGGGACGGCAAGAAGGGCATCATCGCCGAGTTCGCCGAGTTCATCAATCGCGGAAACGTGATGGACCTGGCCGTCGGCGTCATCATTGGCGGCGCGTTCACCGCGGTGGTCAACTCGCTGGTCAGCAACGTCATCCAGCCGCTCATCTCGTTTCTGACCGGTGGCACCAAGGGTGTGCCGGGCCTCTCGATCGACCTCAACGGCTCGGTGGTCGACTTCAGCGTGTTCATCTCGGCAATCATCAACTTCCTGATCACCGCGGCGGCCGTCTTCGCCATCGTGAAGGCCTTAAACGAGCTCAACCGCATCAGGGACATCGCGGCCGAGAAGGCGGGTCTTGCCAAGAAGGCCGAGGAGGACGCCAAGCCGGCCCCACGCCTCTGCCCCTACTGCAAGCAGGAGATTGCCGGCAACGCGACGCGCTGTCCGCACTGCACCTCCAAGCTCGAGGGATACAAGAACAGCGCCGAGTAGGCGATTGCACGGGCGCGCTACTCGGCCTTGCGGGCGTCTGTCACGAAGAGGCCCACGAGCACCTGCTGGTGAGGAGCGGCCTCTGGGTCGACCTGTTGGATGCGGCACTCGATGACGTCGCCGTGGCCAAAGTGGAGCAGAAGTGCCAGCAGCTCGTTCTCATGCGCGGGAACAAACCCAAGCTTGGTGCCCTTGTAATAGAGGGCAATGGCGCTGGGGTCGTGCGGGTTGTCGGGCTCGGCCACGAGGTCGAGGGCCATGCCGGGCTTGAGCTGGTCGAGCACAAGCGCGCCGTCCCAGTACTTGAAGCCGGCGATGCAAAACGAGGTGACGTGGCGAGACGGTTCGTACATGGTGACCTCCCAAAGACGGGCCCAAGGCGCTCGGGCGAGGCGACGGTGGCCGGCCGAGTCGTTACCGGCCACCGGGCTCCCTGTGGATGAGACCACGATACGGCGCTATGCGGACACTAATGCGCGTTGCATGGGTCGGCACGGGCGTGCCGGCTCCCGCTAGATACCCTGGCGCGTGAGGAAGTCGAGCACGTCGGCAAAGACCTGGTCGTGGATGGGCTCGTTCAGGATCTCGTGGCGCACGCCCGGGTAGATGATCTGCTCGACCAGGCGAACGCCGGCGTTGCGGTACTCATCGACGGCGCGACGCACGCCACGCCCGCACTCCCCCACCGGGTCTTCGGCGCCCGCGATGAAGAGGAGCGGCAGGTCGCGGGGGATGCGGCGGGCCAGGCGCGCGTCGGTCGCCTGGGCCACGAGGCCGCTGAGCGTCGCGTAGGCGCCCACGGTGAAGGGCTGGCCGCACAGGGGGTCGGCGATGTACTCGTCGACGACCTTGGGGTCGGTGCAGATCCAGTCGACGTTGGTGCGCGCGCCCTTGATGGCGCGGCCGTAGGCGCCCGCGCCCAGCGAGTCGATGAGGCGGCTCACGTGGCGCGGCCCGCGAGCTGCGGCGATGATGCGGCACAGCACCTTGCCGGCCGCGGTCTGGATGTGCGGCTGCTGGCCCGTGCCGCACAAGACGGCGGCGGCGAGGCCCTGCGCGTGGCGGGTGAGATAGGCGCGCGTCACGAAGCTGCCCATCGAGTGGCCAAAGATCACGTGGGGGCAGCCGGGGTAGCGCTCGTGCGAGAGCTCGCGCAGGACATGGACGTCCTCGACCAGGACGTCGGCCCCGGCGTCGAGGGGCATGTGGCCCAGCTCGGCATCGCTCGCGGCGGTCTTGCCGTGGCCGACATGGTCGTTGGCGCAGACAACGAATCCCTGGTCAACAAGGTAGTTTGCAAAGGGGGCGTAGCGCTCGACATGCTCGGACATGCCGTGGACGAGCTGCACGACCGCGCGGGGAACAAAGTCGGGGCGGGCGGCATCGTCGGCCTCCCACATGAGGGCGCGGACGGTCGAGGAGCTGTCGTGGCTGGGATAGGTAAGCGTGGTGGTCTTCATGAGGCCTCCTGCCAATGTATTTGAAGCACGCACGGGTTGTATACCCGCGAAGGTGACGACGGACCCGCCTTCGCGGAGCTTCACAGGGCGCACACCAGGGTGATTGAGCCCGCGATGGAGCCCGTCTACTCGCGGCCTCGCGAATTAAGTACTCGAAAGTTGATCAGAATGCCCAGAATTCGTACTCGCTGGTCAACTTTCGAGTACTTCATCCGGGAAGATGGGGCCTCTCGACCACGAACGCCACCGGTTACGCCTCCGCAACGTCTGACTCGCGCACCCAGCCAAGCTCGCATGACTCGTCGGCACTCGCGAGCTGGTAGGCGGGCTCGTCGTCCATCTGGCCCACGGCCTCGACGATGCAGGGGGTGTTGCTCGCGAGGTCGAGCACGAGGTCGCCCACACTCCAGCGGGCCAGAGGCGCCGCAGCGGTGCTCTCGGCCTGCTCGCGGGCAATGCGCTCGGTAGCCTCGCGACCTGCCTCGCGGCCATATACCTTCTGGTCAAGCTTGTGGGTGAGGTGCCAGCCGCCACAGTACTCGCACTTGTAGATGCGCAGCTCCCGGCCGTTCTCCTCCTCGCCCCAGCGCGCAACGGCGCGGGCCTGGTCATACGTTGCGTACCTGCGCTTCTTTGCGCACGAGCTCACGCGGTCCCACATTCCCTCGTCGGCGACCCCCTGGCGCAGGCGCTCGCGGCGGGCACGCTCGCGACGCGACTCGTAGCTCACCCGCTGGTCGGGGCGGGCCTGCGGGCTATCGTATCCGTCTCACCACTCACGATGCTCGGGCATGGGAGCTCCCCTTCCGCTGCCAATCTTGCGATTGCTATAGTCTAGGTCTTCCGGTTCATTCGCCCCGGCCAAGGGAGTGAGGTCGCATGCCGCCCGAGATAATCGAAGACGAGAATTCTATCCCCAGCTATCTCGAGGAAGCCGAGCGGGAGGCATGCTCAACTGGCGTACGTTACTCAACCGCCGAGGTCATCGAGGCCGTCGCTCAGGCATTGCTCGAAAAGGACGCCAACGGCTAGTCAGCGTTTCTCGACCTTCCGCATACGGGGCAAAAGTTCGCGTACTCGGGAAGCTCGGCGCCGCAATGGATGCAGAACCTTGCCTTGCCGCTTGAGGCGGGCACCTCGGATCGTGGATCCTCGTCCGACCTTTCGCTAGAGAAGGGAAGAGGGGCCCAGGCAGAGTCGCCAATGCTCTGGTCATCGCTCCCAGCAGAATCATCCGCTGCACCAGCCTTGGCACGCTCGGCATCGACCTTTGCGGCGAGCTCGGGGTTCTCCTTGCGAATGCGCTCGATCTCGTCCTCGATGATCTTGCCAAAGCCTCCGTTGTCGATCTTGACGTCTTGCTCCGCGGTCTCGGCCGCCGCGGAGGACTTATCGGCAAAGGCATTGAAGATGGCCTGCTTCTCCTTGAGCACGTCCATCATCTTCTCATCAACTGTTCCCTCGCAAAGGAGTCGGTATACAAGGACGTTTCTCGACTGCCCCATGCGATAGGCACGCGAGATAGCCTGATTCTCGATGGAGGGCTTGAACTGGGGCTCGCAGATCACCACGACGTTCGCTGCCTGGATGTTCATGCCAGTGCCGCCGGCCTGAATCTGGGAGACCAGCACCGCGCCGGGCTTTGCCTCCTCCAGACGTTCGACCATCTCTTGGCGACGCGCAACGGGAACATCCCCCGCTATAACGCCAACGCACTTGCGGCCGAGCATCTCCGCCACCATGCGCGCCGTATCCCTGAAGAACGTGAAGACGATGAGCTTACGGCCGTCATCGGCAACGTCGCTTGCAATCTCTTGCAAGCGCTTCGCCTTGCTCGAGAGAGCGGGGTCTTCGACGTTCCAGGAAACCCTACGTGAGGCCATGAAGTTCTTACTGAGGACAGCGCGCTCGTAGGCTTCCCTCTCCCGGACGCCAAGCGAACACCATTCCTCGTTCTCGATGAGGTCGGGCAGCTCCGTCAGCACGTCCTCACGCTTGCGGCGATAGTAAACAGGAGCAACCGCGTCGCGGAACTGCTGGGCACCAGACATGAACGCGAGCTTGCGGGCCTCGCGCGCAACGTCGGGTTGGAGATACTCGAGGAGTGTCACCATCTCGTCGACCTTGTTCTCGAGGGCCGTGCCCGTCATGAACAGGAGGCGCGAGGCCCCGCCGCACAGGCGAACCGTGTTCTTGGTTCGAGCCGCATTGGGATTCTTGATGTAGTGAGCCTCGTCGACGATAGCAAGGTCAAACGAGAAGCCCTCGCCCAAGGCAAGCCTGCCCGTTGTCTCGTACGTGGTAACCGCGACCCCACCCGTCTTCTTCCAATTCTCGAAGGCGCGCCTTGAGCCGGGTCCGTAGATTCTCGAGACGCGCAGCTTGCTGTGCTTGCGAACCTCCCTGCACCAGTTCTCGAGGACGCTCAGGGGACAAATCACCATGAAGTGGGATGCGCCTGTGTTCTTGAGCGAGACCATCGTCGCGATGGCCTGCACGGTCTTGCCCAGGCCCATCTCGTCGCCGAGCAGTACCCTCTTCTGGTGAAGGATGTACTTGACGCCCCACTCCTGGTAGCGGCGCAGCGTGCAGAGAAGCCCGTCGGGGAAGAAGCACTCCTCTTGGACCGCGCGGGCAAGGTCCTCGGGCAGGCCATACATGCCGTCGCCATTGCCCAGAATACCTGGGTCGATTCGCTCGAGCTCGTTGATAAACCGAACGGAGTCTGACGAGAAGGCAGCCCACGCCTCGTCGGCGCTCGGCGTCGAGGACTGCAGCCTCTCAATTTCCGAGAGAGCTTGCTCAGTGGAAGTCACGAGGTCGGAGTCGAGAAGACCGCGGGCGGCCTCATAGGCCTGGACGGCAGCCGTGCGACGCGCGTCGTCAAAATACAACCTCTCGAATGCCTTGGCGCCATCTTGCAACGGCAAGGACAGTTCCTTGGATGCGGCGGCAAGCTGCGCCCTATATCCTCTGCAAGAGTCGGCGAGACGCCCGTAGAGGATTGACGAGTAGAGGGAGCAAACCACAGATGTCGTCTCGGCATCCCGCCTATCTGCGCTGATGCGCAGCTTGGCGCCCTTGCCCGCCTGACTGGCGATGTCGGCGGCAGCAAGCTTGATTTCGAAGGCCGACGACTCGCCCACGCCTCGAACGGCCTCGATGTTGTACACCGAGGCCGCATAGACGTCGGCAACGTTCTCGTAGCCAGCATCCCTCAGCGCCTTGATGCGAAAGCCCCTATGCCCTCGATTGAGTTCCTCGACAGGGATTTCCTCAAGCGCACGGAGATGCTCCCTCGCAAGGCAATGCTCGGCGGCCTTGCGGACATCGGTCTCAAAGGCCTCGCCCACCCTAAGCGAAGAGTCGAGCCTTTCGAAAAGGTCATTTCGCTCATCCATGAGGCTCTTTGCCGAGGCGGCAAGAAAGGGCCACCGGTTCTCATCGAGACAAGACGAGTCTATGCCGAGAAGGGTATCGAGCACAGATTGTTGATTTGCACGGAATGAAGCCCAGTAGTCAGCCGTCTCGATCGCCTGGCGGCGGTCGTGCAGGCTGCGCACAGACGAAGCCATCTCGGACGCCATGACCTGACGCAGCTTGTCGTATGCCGCCTCGGCGGCATCCTTCTTCTCCCTCGACGAAAAGAGCCATTTGATTGAACCCGTGCCGAGGTTGAGGTCCTTAAGCGATTCATCTGTGGCCTCATGCAGGCGGGTCGCCACGTCCGACGCCTGGGCAGATAGGGGTTCGACCGTCACCGCCTTTTGAGCCGCCGCAACAACGGCAAGGGCGGAATGGGTTGGTCTGCAGGGATCAAGCCGCAGGTGGGCATTCTCTCTAGCTCGGGAGACGCACTCCTCGACAGACTTGGTCGCCAGGTCATAAGCGTGTTGGGAATCAAAGTCCGCAGGTCTGAATGTGCGAAGGTCGGCAAGCGTGGAAACTCCTCGAGCCTTCAGAACCGAAAGGGAGCCCGAGGGAATGCGGCTCGACAGTTCATCAAGTGGCAGCTCGCGCAACACGCGGAGAAGCCTCGCCTCAAGCGCCGAATCGACCTCGCGCTTGAGTTCCTCGTGAAGGCGAGTAGCGTCGGATGCCAGCCCATCAGCCTCTCCAACAAGAGAGTTCACCTGGTCGATGAGGGTACGCGCCTCTTCGTTGCTGAACTTGCGAGCCATGCAGATTCCAACTTCCTGTGTTTGCCAGAAGATAGACCAAGCACCAGAAAAGCGCGGCACGCCTCGGCAGTGAGGCGTGCCGCGCAATTAATTGCTGCTAGGCGCGCTGGATGAAGGCCTTGTAGCCGCGGTAGGCCTCGTAAATGTCGGCCTTGCTCGTGACCTCCCACAGCGAGTGCATCGACAGTACGGCCACGCCCGAGTCGATGACGTCCATGCCATAGCGGGCCATGATGTAAGCGATTGTGCCGCCGCCACCGGCGTTCACGCGGCCAAGCTCGCAGGTCTGGAAGCTCACGTCAGCCTCGTCCATCACGTCGCGCACGTAGGCCATGTACTCGGCGTCGGCGTCGTTGGAGCCGCTCTTGCCGCGCGAGCCCGTGTACTTGTTGAAGCACAGGCCACGACCCAGATACGCGCTGTTCTTCTCCTCGAACTGACCCGCGTAGGCCGGGTCGAAGCCCGCCGACACGTCGCTCGAGAGCATCTTGGAGTTGGCCAAAGCACGACGAAGCGCCAGCTCGCCGCCCTCGCCCGCGAGCTCCATGACCTCGGCCAGGGCGTTCTCGAAGTAGTGGGCCTGCATGCCCGTGGCGCCCACCGAGCCAATCTCCTCCTTGTCGACAAGCAGGCACACGCTCGTGCGCTCCACGTCCTCCACGGCGAGCATCGCCTCGAGCGAGGTGTAGGCGCACACGCGGTCGTCCTGGCCATAGCCCAGCACCATCGAACGGTCGAGGCCCATGTCGCGCGCGGGACCAGCCGGCACGACCTCAAGCTCGGCGGACAGCAGGTCCTCCTCCTCGATGCCATAGCGCTCGGCCAGCAGGTCGAGCAGCATCTTCTTGACGGGCTCCTTGGGCTCGTCTCCCTCGCCGTCGATGCGCACGGGCTTGCCGCCCACAATGACGTCGAGGCTCTCGGGGTCAACGGCCTCGGCGTGCGTCTTCTTCATCTGCTCGCCAGCCAGGTGAATCAGGATGTCGGAGATGCAGAAGACGGGGTCGGCCGGGTCCTCGCCCACGACGACGGGCACGACGCTGCCGTCCTTCTTGGCGACGACGCCGTGAATGGCGAGCGGCGTGGCGACCCACAGCGAGCTCTTGAGGCCGCCGTAGTAGTGGGTGTCGAGAAACGCGAGGTCGGCCTTCTCGTAGGCAGGGTTCTGCTTGATGTCGAGGCGCGGCGAGTCGACGTGGGCGCCCAGGATGTTGAGGCCGCTCGAGAGGGGCAGTTTGCCGATGTTGAACAGGGTGAGGGCCTTGCCGCGCGTGTTGACGTAGATCTTGTCGCCGGCGGCAAGCGGCGTACCGGCGGCGATGCGGTCCTCGAGGTTGGTGTAGCCGGCGGCCTCGGCGAGCTTCACGGCCGAGGCGACGCACTCGCGCTCGGTCTTGTTGTCGCTGATGAAGCCGCGGTAGCGAGCCGCGAGGCCCTCGAGCTCCTCGCCCTGCTGCTCGGTGTACTTCTTCCAGGCGTTTGCACGCTCCATGGGTCCTCCTTTGTGCCGGGCAATCCCAGCAGCGCAGTTGTGAACGCCACAATTATAGGAGAGCGCGCGGACACAAAAGGGACAAGTGGCGAGAGGACAACGGACGCGGCATTGGGCCGCAGCTTGGGACGAATTAGCCCGAAGCTTTATCGTCCCAAACCGCAGGTAATGTGGGACGAAATAGATCCGGGCGTTAGTGTCCCAGGCTCGTCACTCGCCGCGGATGGTGACATCGAGGCCCTCGGACGCGACGATGGTCGCGGCGCGCTCGGCGGACGCCTCGGCGAGCTGCGGCACGCCGCCCATCTCGTAGGAGCGGCCCACGCTCGCGTACTTGCTCTCGCCCAGCTGGTGGAACGGCAGGATGTCGGCGCGAGCGATCCCCAGCTCGCGGGCGCGGCGGGCGTTGGCGCGCACGCAGTCGTCGCCGTCGGTGAAGCCCGGGATGATGGGCATGCGGGCCACCACCGTGGCCCCCGCAGCGAGCGACGCGGCGAGATTGCCGTCGCGCACGGCCACGTCGATGCCACAGACCTCGAGGCTGCGCTTGCGGTCGGCGACCTTGAAGTCAACGAGCAGCTGGTCACAGGCCCGCACGAGCTCCGACGGCGCCACCGTGAGCGAAGTGGCGAGCGTCGACTCGATGGCCGTCGAGGCACCGCCCTCGTGCACGCGGCCAAGCAGGTCGAGAACGGCGCGCTGGCGGGCCGCACCCGCCAGGCACTCGCCGCCAGACACCGTGACGCCACCCCCGCTCTCCTCATAAAAGGGCAGGTCGCGAAGGAGCTCGCGCGCAAGGTCATCGGTCGTGCGCCAGGTGCCCAGCCACTCCTTGGCACCCGTGGGGCACTCCTCGCACGACGTGTCGCAGCCCGCGCCGTTGGCGTCGCGCGCGCCGCTCGCGCGCAGCGAGCAGCCGATGCACAGGCGCCCGTGCCAGGCGACCTCGGGCTCGAAGGAGAGGTTCTCGGGGTTGCAGCACCAGGGACAGCGAAACGGGCAGCCCTTCACGAAGGCGACCGAGCGAATCCCGCCGCCATCGTGGAGCGAGAAGCGTTGGACGTTCGTGACGCAGAGGCGGGCTGGCTCGCCGCCACTCGGACATCCACCGCCGGCCTCGACGTCCACGACCTCTACCTGCGCCGACATGCCACTTTCCTCCCTACAGCTCATGCTCGGTCCTGTTGATGATGTCGTCTTGCAGGGCCGGAGCCAAGTCGACGAACAGGGCGCTGTAGCCCGCCACGCGCACGACGAGATCGCGGTGCGCCTCGGGGTGGGCCTTGGCGTCGAGCAGCACCACCTTGTCGACGACGTTGAACTGGATGTGCTGGATGCCCAGGCGGCAGAAGGCACGCAGGTAGGCGGAAAGCTTGGCCAGCCCCTGCTCGCCGCCGAGTGTCGAGGGCGAGAACTTGACGTTAAGCAGGCCTCCGTTGGACTCGAGGCCGTTGTTGAGCTTCGAGACGCTCATGAGGCTCGCCGTGGGGCCGTGCTTGTCGAGGCCGCGCATGGGCGACAGACCGCCGTCGGCCAGCGCCTCGTGGGCGTGGCGGCCATCGGGCGTGGCCCCGCAGGCGGCGCCCAGCGGCACGTGGGCCGACACCGTGTAGCTGCCCGGCTGGAAGAAGCCGTCGCGCACGTTGCCGTACTTCTCGACCTCGCGTGCATAGAACTCGAGCATGCGCGAGCCGAGCAGGTCGACCTCGTCGACGTCGTTGCCGTACTTGGGCATGCGGTCGACGATGCGGCGGCGCAGAAGCTCGTCGCCCTCGCCGGACCAGTCGCGCGCGAGGGCCTGCGCCAGGCGCTCGTAGCCCACGACGGGCTCGACGCGGCCGGAGCCGTCTGCCCCGGTGATGCCAAAGACGCCGCGGCGTAGGGTCTCGAGCGAGTCGGCGAGGTTGGCCGTGCCCACCCCCTGCACGCCAGACGGGTTGTAGCGCGCCCCGCCCTCGGTGACATCGCGGCCGCTCTCGAGGCAGTCGCTCACGAGACACGACAGCAGCGGCGTGGGCGAGGTCATGCGGTGCGCGAGGTCGCAGGTGTTGCAGCCGCGCACCATGAGGGCCACGTAGCGCGCGACCGTGGCCTTGAGCGCCTCCTCCACGTCCTCGTAGCTCGCGAAGCCCTCCGGGTGCTCCGCAAGGGTGAGCTCGAGGCAGCGCACGAGGTTGAACATCGAGATGTCGTGCAGGCCGTACATGCGCCCGGGAATCGACAGCTCGACGCAGCCCACGACGGCATAGTCGCGCGCGTCTGTCTGGGACACGCCGCGGTTCATGAAGGCGCCAATGTTAACCTCGTCGTTGAAGAACTGGGGCAGGCCGTCACCCAGGCGCACGACCTCGCCGGCGAGGCGCAGCAGCGCGGCGGGCGAGCCCTTGTGGACACGCAGCGACAGGTTGGGCTGTGGCAGGCGCGTGTCCTTCTGGATGTCGAGCAGCAGGTAGCTGAGCTCGTTGGAGGCGTCGGCGCCCTGCTCGTCCACGCCGCCCACGACGAGGTTGAAGCCAATGGGAAAGCCAGCAAAGAAGCGGGCGCTGCCCGTGGAGCGGATGGCCACGATCGTCGAGAACTTGAGGTAGAAGCACTGGAGCAGCTCGCGGACCTGCTCGGGGCTGGCGCCGGCGGCGACGCTTGCCTGGTAGTAGGGCCACAGGTACTGGTCGGCGCGCCCCAGCGACAGCGACGAGGCGTTGCTCTCGTGCATGAGCGCAACCTCGGTGAGCCACACGAGCTGCAGCGCGTCGTAGAGGTTGCGGGCGGGCTTGGTCTGGATGTGGCCGAGGACCTCGGCGATGCGGGCGAGCTCGGCGGCGCGCTCGGGCGCAGCGGTGGCGGCCAGCTCGCGCACGGTCGCAGCATAGCGGCCGACATAGGCCACCATCGCCTCGAGCGAGATCACCGCGGCCTCGAGGAAGGCGTTGTCGGGATCTGCCGCGGCGCGCTCGCGGGCGCGATCGAGGATGGCGCCATAGCCCCGCGTGAGGACGAGCGGGAAGTCGCAGATGATGTGACCCTGGCCCTTGTCGGTCTGGGCCACGGCAAAGACCTGGTCGGCCTCGGCGGCGGCCACGTCCTCGTCGAGGTGCGCCCGGTACCAGTCGATGAGCGAGCGGCCGCTCCAATAGGGCAGCAGCTCCTCGAGGTAGCGGCGCTTGGTGTCCTCGGAGATCTGGAACTGGTCCTGGGGGCGGGTGGGGAACTCGTCGAGCTCGTCGGCAATCCAGTAGGGGCTCATCTCGGGCGAGACGACGCCCGCGCGCGGCGTGGCGCTGCGGTTTCCCACGAGCAGGTCATGGTCATCGATGACGATCTTGTGCTTGGCGAGCACGTTTGCGATGGCGCGGGCACGGCGCACGACGACGGGCTGGCCCTCGGTGGTGCGCCAGCTCTCGGTATAGAGCAGTGCGCGCTCGAGGTCGACGACGCGCGGGACGTCGAAGATGGCGTCCTTGATGGCTTGGGTGCGGGGCGTGAGCATCGTGCGTCTCCTTAGGCGGGCGCGGGCGGCCGGGGGCGTTCCCGCGCAGACAATTCGCTGCCGCCTGCCGCGCGGGCGCTGGCGCGCCTGGCACTTCTCGGCAGCATGACTCCCATTTAGCCCCAAGTTAGCGTGTTTATCCCTATTCTTCAAGCATATTGAGCGAGTATTCGGCGTATTTTGGCGTATTTTGCCCCATTCGGTATACTTTGGGGACAGTATCGGAGGGTTTTGGGGCGCATGCCCCACGCGCCGGCCAACCGGCCTGGCACAGCGACGACAAGGGGCGGCCATGTTTCCCGAGGAGAGGCGCGCGAGCATCCAGGCGATGATCGACGAGGTGGGCCGCGTCACCGTGAGCGACGTGGCGCAGCGCCTGGGCATCACCGAGGACCTCGTGCGCCGCGACCTCAAGCAGCTCGCTGACGAGGGCCGCTGCCAGCGCGTCTGGGGCGGTGCCACCCGCGTGGAGAACGTAAGCGAGCGCGCCATGAGCGCCCGCCTCACCCGCGAGGCGCCCGAGAAGCTCGCCATTGCCCGCAAGGCGCTCGCACTTCTGGCACCCGGCCAGACCGTCTACCTCGACATGTCGAGCACCTGCGTGCACCTGGCGGGCCTCATCCGCGACGCGGGGCTCGAGCTCACCGTCGTGACGTCCATGGTCGACGTGCTCGCGACCCTCATGGACGCCGAGCGCGTGACCACGCTGTGCTGCGGCGGCACGCTGCGCCCGCAGATGCGCGGCCTTCTGGGGTCGCTCGCCACCGAGACGCTTTCCCACTTCCGCTTTGACGTTGCCCTCATGGGCGCCTATGGCGTCGACGCCGAGACGGGCGAGGTGAGCACCTTCGACGCCGAGGACGGGCTGCTCAAGCAGTGCGCCATGGGTCGCGCGAGCAAGACGTACCTGCTGTGCGAGTCGCGCAAGTTCTCCGCCTTTGGCTCGTGGCGTTACGCGGACCTGCCGGACTTCGACGCCCTTGTCACCGATGGCGCCAACGAGTGGGCCTGCGAGCGCGTGCGGGCCCTGGGCTGCGACGTCCTGTAGCAGGCGGGACCGGGGACGGCCCGCGCTAGTCCTCGAGAAGGCCGGCACCGGATTCGTCGTCCGCATCGTCCACGTCGTCTTCGCCATCCGCGTCGGCCGGGCCGAGGGTGACGTTTCTCAGCTTACGCTCCATGACGTTGGTGCGCGTCGTCATGAGCCTGTCGACCGTGCGGCCCGCGCGGTCGATCTGGTCCTTGGCGCGGGCGAGCTCGGCCTGGTACTTGGGGAACTCTGCCTTGACCTCCTGCAGCACGCGCAGCACCTCGTCGGCCTGGCGCTGCAGGTTGAAGGTCTGGTAGGCCATCTCGAGGCTACTGAGCAGCGCCGCCATCGTCGAGGGGCCGGCAACGTTGACGTGATGGGTGCGCTGCAGCTCCTCGATGAGGCCGGGCATGTTCACGACCTCGGCGTAGAGGCCCTCGAACGGCAGGAACATGATCGCGAAGCTCGTCGTGGCGGGCTCGGAGATGTACTTGGTGGCGATGTCCTTGGCCTCGGCCTTGATGCGTATGGCCAGCATGCGACGCGCGGCGGCGATGTTGTCGCGCTCGCCACCATCGAGGGCATCCCTCAGCTGGGCATATGTGTCGCCGGGGAACTTCGCGTCGATGGGCAGCCACACGGGCTCGCCGCTCTCGACCGGCAGCTTCACCGCGTACTCGACGCGCTCGGCGCTGCCCGGCACCGTGGCGACGTTCGTGTCGTACTGTGCGGGAGCGAGCACCTCGGAGAGAATCGCGCCCAGCTGCACCTCGCCCAGGATGCCGCGCGTCTTGACGTTCGAGAGGGTCTTCTTGAGGTCGCCCACGCCGGCGGCGAGCGTCTTCATGTCGCCAAGGCCTCGATAGACGGCCTCGAGGTTGTCACTGATCTGCTTGAACGAGGCGGAGAGGCGGTCGTTCAGGGTCTTGGCGAGGCGTTCGTCGACCGTGGCGCGAATCTGATCGAGCTGGCGGTTCGTGTCCTCGCGCACCTGGCGCAGCTGGTCTGCCGTAATGCGCGACACGCCCTGAAGCTGCTGGGTCGTGGCCTGGGAGCCCGCGGCAAGCTGCTGGGTGACGTCGGCGCGCATGCCATCGACGCGCACGCCCGCCTGCTCGACGGCGCGCGAGCAGGCCTCGACCTGCGCGCGAATCGAGGCGGCGTCGGCCGCCTGCTGCGTTTTGAGCTCGGTGATGGAGCCGTTGAGGTGGCCGAGGTAGGTCGCGAGCGTCTGCTCGTCGACGCCAGCGGCACCCCTCCCCGACCGCATAACCGCCCAGGCGGCCACGGCAACCGCCGCGACCGCGACCACGATGCAGACCAGCTCGATGACGCTCATCCAATACTCCTCCCAAAAATGAGACGAAGGGGCTGCCCCGTCTCATTCGCTAAAACGTGTAGCGGACGACGACGGGCTCGCCCGTCTCGTCCTCAAGCTCTACGCAGACAAAGGCGCAGGTGACGGCTGTGAACCCCTGGGCGAGAAGCACGCTTGCGTAGAAGCGGGCCTGCATCTCGTGGCGCTCGCGAATCTGGGCATAGGTGGCCCCGTGGTCGCCGGTCTTGTAGTCGACGAGCAGTGCCTCGCCCCGCCCCGGCGCGTCGCAGGCGAGCAGGTCGATGGCGCCCTCGAGGTCCTCGCCCAGAGGCGAGCTCACCGCGCGGAAGAACGGCACCTCGGCCCGCACGCACGCATGGCCCAGCGCCTGGGCGCGAATCTGGCTGCCCGCCCAGCGCGTGAGCGCCTCGGCAAGGCGCCTGCGGTCGGCGCGCGTGACGGCGTAGGCGTCTGCCACGAGGGCCACGCGCTCCTCGCCGGGCTCGCGGCCCGTCTCGACCATGAGGCGGGCGAGCTCGTGGAAGGCGCTGCCGAGGTTCGTGGCGCGGTCCGCGTCGTCGGTGTCTGCCGGCTCGTCCTCGTCTGCCAGGACGGGCACCGGGCGCGGGCGAGCGGCGTGCGTGGCGGCCGGGGCCTCGCCCTTGGGATAGGTACCGGCGCGGGCGAGCTCCTCCGCAGACATGGACGCGGGCTGGGGCAGCGCCATCACCTCGTCGAGGGTGGCGGGGCCTCCCTCCCGGCCCAGCACGCGATGCGCCGCCGAGTAGCTGAACACGCCCTCGCGCGGGCGCCAGAGGTCCAGCTTGGCGTGGGTCTCGGCATCGACGTCATAGAGCCTGAAGGCGCGCGTGCCGTCCCCCTCACCCTTGAGCCTGATGGTGCCCTCGAGCGACTCGGCGGTGTAGCACAGCGAGTCGCCGTCGTCGACATAGGGCTCGCCCTCGGCAGGCGAGACGTCGACGCAGCGCAAAAGGCCGGCGTCCCTGCCGCCATAGGCGAAGTGGCCCTCGCCGGCGACAGGCGTCTCGCCAAAGAGCGTCTCGGCGATGCGCCCGGTCATCGCGGGCGACAGGCCGCCGCCCTTCTTGACCGTGGCGTTGAGACACAGGATGACGCACTCCTTGGCCCTCGTGAGCGCCACGTAGAGCAGCCGCCCGTCCTCGCAGGCCTCGTCGACGCGGCGCTGCTCCTCCATGAGCACGCGCCAGTCGAGGGGCGTCACGCAGTCTGCCTCGTCTGCCGGGGCGTCCTCGCCAAGGTCAGGCGCCTTGAAGCCCGCAGGCGCAAGCGTAAGCAGCTCGCGGTCGCCATCGCGACGGGCAAGCAGGCGCGGGGCGGCGGGCGTGCGGTCAGATCCCGCGCAGCCCACCACGGCCACGACGTCGAACTCGAGGCCCTTGGAGGCATGCGCCGTCATGAGGCTCACGGCGTTGAGGCCCTCGCCGGAGAGCGACGCGGGACCCTCCTTGACCACGTCGAGCCAGCGGCTGAACTCCTCGCTCGCGCGAATGGCGTCGAGGCCGCCCTCCTCGGCGAGCTCGCGAATGTGGCGGATAGCCGTGAGCACGTTCGCCGCCACGGCGCGCCCGGCCACGCCACGGCGCTCGAGGCGGTCAAGCCAGCCAGACTCGCGCACGCACATGAGGACGACGTCCGCGACGGGCAGCTGGCCCACGCGCTCCCAGGCGCGACCCAGCACCTCGCGGGCGCGGACGAGGCGCTCGGAGGGCGCGACGTCGCCAAAGTCGGGGGCGCCGGGACGGGCGCCCACGTTGATGCGACGCTTGGCCGGGGCGTCGAGGACGTCCTGCGGGCGGGTGGCAAGCATGAGCAGGTCGTTGCCGTCGAGGGCGAACATGTCGCTCTCGAGCACGGCGAACAGGCCGCTCTTGGTGTCCTGGGGGCTCGCGAGCGTGCGCAGCAGCGCCTCGACGACGCGCACCTCGGCGGCCGAGGCGAAGGTCGAGCCGCCCACCACGACGCTCTCGAGCCCCACGGCGCGCAGCGCGTCGATGTAGACGGGCGCCTGGGCGAGGCTGCGCATGAGCACGGCCATCTGGCGCGGCTCGACGCCCTCCTCGTGGATGGTGGCGAGGCGGTCCGCGAGTTGCTCGGCGGCAACGCGGGTGCGCTCGGCGGCGGGCACCACGCTGCGGCCCTCGCGAAACGCGCGCGTGAGCTCGACGACCACGCGCGGGCACGCGGCGGCGGGAAAGTCGCTCTCGCGGTTGTCGCGGGGCTTGAGATCCATGAACGATGGCACGATGCCGGTGTCGCCGCAGGTGCGCTTGACGAAGCGCAGGATGGCGTCGTCGCTCCTGAAGTTGTAGGCGAGCCGGACCGTGCCGGCCTCCCCCACCTCGCGGCCGCGGTCCTCGAAGACGCTCACGTCGGCACCGCGGAAGCCATAGATCGCCTGCTGGGCGTCGCCCACCGTGGTGAGGTGGCAGGCACCCTCGCCCGACAGGCCCTTGACCATGCTAACCTGCTGCGCGTTGGTGTCCTGGAACTCGTCGACCATCACGAGGCGAAAGCGGTGCGCGTACTCCTCGGCGATGGCGGGGTGGTCGCGGAAGGCGCGGGCGGTGAGCTGGAGCAGGTCGTCGTTGTCGAGCACGCCGGCCTCGCGCTTTGCCGCGTCGTAGTGGGCCTGGACGCAGCGGGCGAGCACCATGAGCGGCCCCTGCAGCGGCACCGCGCGGCCCAGCGCCACCTCGGCGCGGGCGGCGTCGAGCGCGGCGCGGGTTTCCTTGTAGGCGTCATTCACGGCCTTGGCGCGCCACTTCTGGCCGTTGGGCCCCTTGACGGCGTCGAGCACCTCGGCCGCGGCGGCGGCCGTGCGCCGGCTCGGGGCGAGGACGAAGAAGCGCTCGAGCGCGTCACGCTCCTGGCAGCAGCGCGCGAGCTCGTCGGCGTCCTTGATCTTGTTGCCGCACAGGGCCTGGTAGGAGTAGAGCACGGCCCTCATGACGCCCGAGACGTCTGCCTCGGCGTTGACGAACTCGAGCGAATCAAGCCCGTCGGTGGCCGAGCCCGCGCGGTTGAGCAGGCTCGTCACGAGCCCCTCGACCCCGTCGCGGCCAGAGCCCGTGCCGCCGCCGAACTCGGCGAACAGGGCGTCGAGGCCGGGGTCGCCGTCCATCTCGTCGAGCGCGACCTCGAGGGCCTGGGCGCGCATCGCCGAGGCGGCCTGGTCGGCGACCATGGCAAAGCTCGGGTCGAGCCCCAGGTCGAGGGCGTGGGCGCGCAGGATGCGGGCGCACATATGGTGGATGGTGCTCACCCAGGCCGAGTCGACCTTGAGCGCCTCGTCGGCAAGGCCGGCCTCGCGCAGCGCCTTGCGCACGCGCTCCTTGATCTCGCCGGCGGCCTTCTCGGTGAAGGTGATGACGAGCGCCTGGTCGAGGCCGTCGAGGAAGGGCGCACCACCCTCGCCCGAGCCCGGGCACAGGGCCCACACGATGCGGCGCGTGAGCGTGAAGGTCTTGCCCGAGCCCGCGCCCGCCGCAACGAAGACGGGGCGGTCGAGTGTGCGCACGATCTGCTCCTGCTCGGGAAGCAGGCCCTCGAGCAGGGCGAGCGCGCTTTCCTTGGTGGGCGCCGGCGCGGCGCCGCTCATGTTCGTGCTCACGACTGCCTCCTCTCGCAGTTCATGGCCGGGCACCAGGCGCAGGCCTTGGGTGAGGACGGACGGGCCTCGACGCGTCCGGCGAGCATGTCCTCGATGACCTGGGCCACGGCCTCCTCGGTGCGGTCGAGCAGGTCAGCGAACGAGCGGGCGCCCGGCACCGGCAGGGTCATGCGGTCGACGTCGGCCGGCCTCGCGTCCGCGCCCAGCACGGCCGCGGCGTCGCGCGCCGAGAGGGCGCCCGCGATCTGGTGCCTGCCCTTGGTGCCCAGGTAGACGGCGCCAACGAGCTCGAGGCCAGAGTCCGTCTGGGCAAGTAGCCTGCGGGCGATGCTCGCGTAGATGAGCGTCTGAACGCGGCTGGGCAGCGCAAACTCCGCGCCCCAGTCCACGTCCCCCTTGCCCTTGAGCGCGTACTCGTCGAGCAGGGCGCTCTTGTGCTTGTAGTCGATCACGAGGGCACGGCCCTCCGCGTCGACGTCGATGCGATCGATCGTGCCCACGAAGTCCGCGCCCGCATAGGTGGCGACGAGCCCCGATGCACCGCCAAAGCGGCCCTCGAACAGGCGCGGCTCGAAGCCAGCGAGGCGCGTCGCCTCGTACTCGAGCGTGGTGGCGATGTCATGCTCGACCTCGGCCAGGCGACGCTCCTGCGAGGGCGTGTGGGCAATGAGCGCCTGCTTGTTGCGGGTGGTAGCGCTCAGGCGCTGGTGGGCCAGGTGCTCGGCGAACTCGGCGTGCATGAGCTCGGCGGCGTGTTCAAGCGTCTGCTCGCACACGCGCGATCCCCCCACGCGAACGCGTGGGTCGAACCAGAAGAGGCCCTGCTCGGGCGCCTCGGCGAGCGGGTCGCTCACGAGGCCCTGGGCGGCAGCGGCCTCGAGGAAGAGCCTGCGGTGCGTCACCTCGAGCACGCGGTGAACGAAGGTGCCGATCTCGACGTTGGAGAAGCGGGCGTCGCAGTCGTCGAGGCCCAGGCGCCGCAGCGTGAACCACTTGAGCGGACACTCGAGGTAGGTCTCGACTTGCGAGGCGGACAGCGACGGGCGCCCCTCGGGAAGCTCGGCCACGCCATCGCGCGGGACGATCACGAGGCGGCGCAGGCTCTCGCTCAGCTGGCCCGCGGCCGCGGGCGCGGCGACCTTGCGTGCCTCGCTGGCCTCACCGGTGGCCGAGAGGTTCTCGACCACGCGGCCCTCGTCGAGCTTGGAGGACTGCTCGGCCTCGAGAAGGCAGCGGCCCCTGTCGTTCGTGGCGTAGCACGAGAGGAGCTCGGAGAGCATGACCGCCGGGAAGGTCTCCGAGGCGCTTGCGTCGTGCGAGGGGCACACGAGCAGCAAGTGCTTGCGCGGTGCCGCCACGGCAGCCGCAAACGAGGCGCGCGCGGTGGCCAGACCGTCTGTCGGGTCGTCGACGCCCGTGCGGGCAAGCAGGCGGTCGAGTGCGCCGTCTGCCACCGATATGGGCGAGCCCGCGGCGTCGAGTCCGAGGTAAACGAGGGCGTCGACGCTTGCGGGGGCAAGCCTGGCGACCTGGGCGGGACTCACGATCCTCACGCTGCAGCTCGCGTTCTCGCACGCGAGCTCGGGGCGTACCACGACCTTGAGGGCGCCAAGCGCGCGGGCGGCGAGTTCGACGAGGGCAGGCAGCTCCACGCCGGCGTCGAGCGAGACGCCGCAGCGCTTGAGCGCCTGGCCCGCCTCGCCCACCGCGCGCAGCGCCGCCTCGTCGAGGGCGCGCCCGAGCTCGCGCTCAGCACTCGGCACGGGGGGCTCGGGCTGCTCGAGCACGTCGGACGCGCCGGACACGCCGGACGCGTTGGCCTCCTGCTTCGTGCCCTCCTCGGAGGCCGCGCCCAGGTTGAGCAGGCGGGCAGCCGCGGCGGCGACGTGGCCGCGCAGAAGCTCGCGCGTGGCGCCCGCCACCTGGTTGGAGGTGGCGTTCTTGTTCTGGAGGGTGGCGAGCACCGAGGCGGGCGTGAGGATGCGGTTGCCGCGCCACGAGGCGTCGCGGCGCCAGGCGACCTCGGGGCCAACGCCGCAGGCATCGCTCAGCAGAAAGTCCGAGACGTCGCGCGGGGGCCACCAGGTCATGTCCGGCGCGGGCGCAAGCGGCTCGACGGGCCAGCTAGCCGCCAGCTCGTCGAGCCGTGCCACGGCACGGGCAAAGCTTACGAAGCCGGCGCCCATGTCCGTCTTGAGGACAGGCATCGAGAGCTGCGCCCTCACGGATACGCCACGCGAGAAGAGCTTGGGGGCAAGTCCGCGCCAGGCGGCCGCCACGTCGCCCGCGACCACCACGACCTCGTGGGTGCCACGGCCAGCCATGCGCGCCACGCGGCTCGCCACGGCCTCGTCGACCGCGAGCGGGCCCGCGGGCTCGATGAGCTCGACCGCACCCTTGGGAACGATGCCCGCGCCACGGGGGGCAAAGAGCGAGCGACGCAGGTCCGCGAGCTCGCGCACGCGCTCCACGGGCCACGCGCCCGCCTCGCGCTCCTCCACGGCAATGCCACGCTCGCGCGCCTGGGCGGCGAGCAGTGCCGCGCCCTCGCGCACGACCGCGCACGCGGGGCCACCGTCGTCGGCCACCACGTAGGCGAGCTCGCCCACCCGGGCATAAGCAAGCGCGAGCTCGCGCGCGGGACGCCGCAGCTCGCCCATGCCAACGGGGGCGAGCATGACGCAGGCGGGCAGCACGGCGCCCTCGCCCGCCATGGTCGTAGGCAGCAGCGCCGCGGCACGCGCCGGCTCGACGAGGCCGCGCTCGACAAGCTTGTGCTCATAGGCTCCCAGCAGCTCAACGGCACGGACCTCGCCCGCACTGAGACCAGCCACGGGCTCAAGCTTCCAGCGCCGTGCGGCATCGCAGAGCAGCTCGACCGTTCCCTTGCCGCCATCGAGCGGATCCAGCTCGCCGCGGTCCGCGGCATCGGCCACCACGAGCGCCATGAGCACGGCGCGCTCGGGGGCGCTCACGAGGGCGCGACCGTCTCCGTAGAGCGCCCAGCGCAGCTGGCACCAGGCCTCGGCCGTGGTGCAGTCGACGCCCATCGAAAGTCCCCTGGCCGCGGCGAGCTCGCGCTGGACGTCAAGCGCCTGCGCAAGGCTTGGCGCCAGCACGAGCACGTTGCCGCCTCCGCGGGGATGCTCCAGCTCGCGGGACAAAAGCTCGCGCACGGCGCCGCCCGCCAGGCGCTCGTCTGCCGTGCGCACGATGCTCAGACCCATGTTCCTCCCTGCTTCGCAATTCACTGCAACAATCCTACCGCGCCTAGCGGACAAAAAGCGACCCGACCGCTCGGGGTGCGGTCGGGTCGCTCGCCGCCACGGGGCGGCATGGTGACGCATGAAAGGAGGCGCAAGAGCAAAAGGAGCAAGGAGCTCCGATAACGCAGGTGCCTAGGCAAGCAGCTCGGCGATCGCGGCCTCGTCGGCCTCGGTGGCCTGGACGGCCGGCTCAAAGATCTTCGTGGAGATGGACAGGCCCTTGACCTTCACGGCAGCCTTGATGGCAGAGACGAACAGGTCGCAGACGTCATAGACGGCCATGAGCTTGGAGATGCGCTCGGCGCACGCCACAGCGGTCGCGAAGTCGCCCTCCTCGTAGGCCGCGTGCATCTTGACGAACGTCTCGGGCTCCACGTTCGTGAGGCCGCACAGCACGCCGTTGCCGCCGCTCACGCGGTTGACCAGGTAGTACTCGTCAAAGCCGGAGAACACGGTGAAGTCGGGGTTCACGGCACGCGCGGCGCGGATGACCTTGCGCGTGTGGCTGATCGTGTCCACGGTGTCCTTGATGCCGCAGATGTTGGGGTGCTTGGCGGCAAGAGAGGCCACGAGCTCGGGCGTGAGGTCGGTGCCGGTGCGCGCCGGGAAGTTGTAGAGGATCACGGGAAGCTTCGTGGCCTCGGCGATGCCGCCAAAGTAGTTCTCGGCGGTGAGGGGGCTCGGGCCAAAGTAGTACGGCGAGACGGCGAGCACCGCATCGGCGCCGGCCTTCTCGGCGAACTTCGTGAACTCGATGACGTTGGCGTACGTCGTGTCGCCCACGCCGGCAAACACCTTCATGCGCTCACCAACGCGCTTGACGGCAAACTCGAGCGCGGCCTCCTTGTCGGCAAGCGAGACGCTGTAGAACTCGCCGATGCTGCCGAACAGCAAAACGCCGTTCACGCCGGCGTCGGCAAGGTGGTCGAGGTGCTTGCCCCAGAGGTCGTAGTCGATTTTGCCCTCGTCGTCCGTAATGGTGATGGACGGGCAGAAAATGCCCTTGAACATGACTTTCTCGCTTTCTGGGGACGGCCAGCTCCAGGCTGTCCCCCGTTTGTTTCCCCTTGACGCAACATGGGACCGGCCGCAAGCGCGCCGGTCCCATGGGCAATGCGAACGAAGCTAGTCGATCTGCTCGTTCTCGTACACGACGCCCTTCTGCAGGATGACGTTAGCATACTGGGCGCGCTCGCTCGTGGCGATCACGACGTAAGCCTTCTTGGCCTCGTCGTAGAACGGGAAGCGGTCGATGGTGCCGATGACGTCGGCGCCGCGGTCGTCCACCTCGGAGACGAGCTGCTTGTACGTGTCCCAGATCGGGGTCTCGCAGTCGTCCCCCGGCACGACGTCCATGAGCGTGACGGGCTTCTCGACGTACTGGTCGAGCGGGACGAGCTTGAGGATGGCCTTGAGGATCTCGGGCACGCCGTGGCCGTCGCAGCGGACGAGCTTGCAGTCCTTGGCGATGGAGGCCGCCGGGAAGTTGCCGTCGGCGATGACGAGCGTGTCGCCGTGGCCCATCTCGCACAGGATCGAGAGGAGCTCGGGCGGAAGCACCGGAGAGATACCCTTGAGCATAATGCACTCCCTTACTATGATGGGACCGATGGAGCGGCCCGCGCGCCGACTGGACGCGCGGGCCAACTTCAGACGTTAGAGCGTAAGGCCGTAGGCACGCACGGCGTTGTTCATGAAGAAGTCCTCGTCGTCGCCAAAGGCGTCGCGAAGCGTCTGGAAGTGCTCGTCGAAGGAGCTGTAGAGCTTCACGACGGGCCAGTTGGACGCGTACAGGAGCTTCTTGGGGTCGAACGTGTCGCGCGTGAACTTGAGCAGCTCGGAGACGAACTGCTTGTCGGCCGTCGGGAAGCCCGAGACCTTCACGTAGAGGTTCGGCAGGGTCGCGAACTTCTTCATGACCGCGCACCACTCCGGCGTGAGCGCCTCGACGTTGCCGAGGTGGTTCAGGATGACGGTCTCCTCGGGCGCCTGGGCGAACGCCTCGTAGGCGTCCTCGAGCTCGTTCACGCGGTTGCAGGACTCAAAGGGCAGGCCCTTCTTGGCCAGCGTGTGAAGTCCCTCGACGAAGCTGGGCTCAAGGCAACGACCCTTGGGCTCGGAGTCGATGTGGAGCGGCTCGCGGATGCCGGCGGCAAAGGCCGGGACGCGCATCCACGGAGAGACGTCGCTGCGAAGCATGCAGGCAAGCATCTTGGGGTGGGCCGCCTTGAGGTCATAGGCGATCTTGTCCTCGGCCTCGTGGTCGGCGCAGTCAACCTCGACGTACACGCCGCCGACGAACTCGACGCCGGCCTGGCGGGCGTACTCGGCCTCGAGGTCCTCCACCTTGTAGGTGTGCGTGATGGTGCCGTCGGTGCCGTCGAGCCAGGGAAGGCTCTGCGTATCGAGGTTCCACACGTGGAAGTGAGAATCGACAACCTTGAGATCAGACATGATGGTTACTCCTCCCCAAAGCCGATCTTGGAGCCGGCAAAGCCGTACCAGGCGCAGAAGGCCAGGCAGGGCACGGCGACGAGCATGGCGACGGACAGGCCGCAGGCATCGCCGATGGCGCTCACGACGACCGGGATGATGGCGCCGCCCACGATCGACATCGTGATGATGGACGAGCCCGTCTTGGTCTCGTTGCCGCTCATGCCGCGCAGCGACAGCGAGAAGATCGTCGGGTAGCCGATGGACATGAACAGGTAGGCCACGACGAACGCGGCGACCGAGACCACGCCAAGGTTCAGGAAGACGAGGAAGAAGCAGACGGCGGCACCAGTCATGTAGATGCCGAGCAGCTTGCCCGGGTCCTTCTTGGCCAGAAGCGGCGTAGAGCCGAAGCGGCCAATGGTGAACAGAAGCGACAGGGCGCTCACGAGGCCCGTGGCGAGGCTCATCTCAAGGCCGGCGACCTTCGTCGCATACGTGGCGAACAGGGAGAAGCCAACCGTCTGGATGCCCACGTAGAAGAACTCGGCGACGACGCCAAGCTTGAAGTAGGGCTTCTTGAGGGCACCGCCCTTGGCGGCCTTCTCGGAGCCGGCCCCCTCGACGTCGTTAGGCGGCGTGGGGAGCTTTACGAAGACGAACACGGCGAGCATGATGGCGAGCACGATGGCGATCACGATGTAGATGCCACGGGTGCTGCCCAGGAAGGCCGTCTTGGCCTCGGCGAAGCCGGGCTGACCGGCGGCGACCGTCGTGCTCAGGATCTGGGCCATGATGAGCGGGCCCACGATGGAACCGACGCCGTTGAACGACTGGGCGAGGTTGAGTCGCATGGACTCGTGCTTCTCGTCACCGAGCTTGGTGATGTAGGGGTTGCAGTTGGCCTCGAGCGTGGTGGCGCCAGCGGCAACGACGAACGTGGAGACCAGGAACAGGGCGAACGAGGCGGCGTTCGTGGCGGGCACCGTGATGATGGAACCGATCACGAACAGGGCGAGGCCGGCGATGACGCCACCCTTGTAGCCGAACTTCTTGGCGATGGCGCCGGCCGGGATGGCCATGACGAAGTAGGCACCGTAGTAGGCGACCTGCATGAGCGACGTCTGGGTGGTCGTCAGCTCAAGGTAGTTGGCGATCGGGGCGTTCAGCGAGCTGACCAGGTTCATGGCCAGGCCCCAGACGAAGAACAGCGAGGTCACGAGAACGATGGCGATGGTTGCCGCAGCGCCCTTGGTGCTCGCCTTCTTGGCGGAATCAGACATGCGTTAAATCCTCTTTCCAGGCCAGAGCTAGTCGAGGGCGCGATCAAGGTTGACGTAGCCGCCGTCGACGCTGCACCACTGGCCGGTGGTGTGGCTGGCGCGGTCGGACAGCAGGAAGGCGCAGGTGTCGGCAATCTCCTCGCAGGAGGTCATGCGGTGCTCCAGCGGGATGCGGTCGGTGATGAGGGACAGACGCTTCTGCTGGGCCTCCTCGTCACCAAAGGTCTTGATCCAGTTGGCGTACAGCGGCGTCCAGGCCTCGGCGACCACGATTGCGTTGACGCGCACGGAGTCGTGGACGAGGGCGGCGGCCCACTCGCGGGTGAGGCCGAGGATGGCGCCCTTGGCGGCGGCGTAGGCGGTCGTCTTGCCCTGGCCGGTCAGAGCGACCTTCGAGGCGATGTTGACGATCGAGCCCTTCGACTCCTTGAGGTAGGGGCAGCAGCAGTGGACGAGCTCGAAGTAGTGCGTCAGGTTGCCGTGCAGGGACTTCTCGAAGTCGTGCCAGTCGAGGGTCTCGAGCTCGAGGTTGTCGTTGCGGCCGGCGTTGTTCACCACGCCGTCGATGTGGCCGTACTTCTTGTAGACCTCCTCGACGATGGGCTTGATGGCATCGGTGTCGTTGAGGTCGATGTAGTACATCTCAAACGTGTCGGTGATCTCGGAGATCTCCTTGCGGAACTCGTCCTCGACGCCGTCCTTGCGGTTCAGGACCACGGGGATGGCACCCTCGCGAGCGAGCTGCAGGGAAATGCCCTTGCCGATGCCCTTGAAGCCGCCGGTGACGAAGATGACCTTGCCCTCGAGATGCAGATCCATGATGTACTCCTCCTTGTTGTGCCTGGGGTTTCCAGGCTTCCTATATGCGCGGGTTGTAGGGGGACCCGCACAGCTCACACGGGCGCCCCGCCCGCGATGATGCCTTGGTGGTCGAGGTTGGGGATGGCTCCCCGCCTCGTGGCCGAGACGCTCGCGCGCCTCGGGTGGTGCCGCCGCGCCTTACATGTAGTTGCACAGGTGCGGCAGGGCCGTCTCGGTGAAGCCCAGGGCCTCGGCGCAGGTGGGCTCGCCGTTGCAGACCGCGATGATCTTGTCAATCAGCTGGTCGCGCAGCTCCTCCATCGTCTCGGGGCCGTAGATCGTGGCCTGGGCGTCGAAGTCGATGTGGTCAGCCATGGTCTGGGCGGTGCGGCCGTTGGCCGTGATGCGCAGCACCGGTGCGATGGCGTTGCCGGTGGGCGTGCCCAGGCCGGTCGAGAAGATGACGAGCTGACAGCCGCCGGCGATGATGCCGCCCACGCTGGACGGGTCGTTGCCGGGGGTGTCCATGATCACGAGGCCCTCGTGGCTCTTGAGCTGGGCCGCGTAGGGGTAGACGGCGTTGATGGGGCTGTGACCGGCCTTGTGGATGCAGCCGAGCGACTTCTCCTCGAGCGTGGTGAGGCCGCCGGCCATGTTGCCGGGACTGGGGTTGCCCTCGCGCATCTCGGCGCCAAAGCCCTGGACGTACTTCTCGTAGTCGCGCACGATCTTGAGGACCTGCTCGCCCACCTCGGGGCTCGCGGCGCGGCGCGCCAGGATGTGCTCGCCGCCAAAGAGCTCGGGCGTCTCGCACAGGACGGTCGTGGCGCCTTGGCCAACAAGCCAGTCGGAGACCTCGCCGATGAGCGGGTTGGAACCCAGGCCGCTCGAGGTGTCGGAGCCGCCGCAGTTGGTGCCAAAGATGAGCTCGGAGACGGGAACGTCCTCGCGCTCGCAGGCCGCGGCCTCGGCCACGAGCTCATGGGCGATGCGCGTGCCCTGCTCGATGGCCTTGATGGCCCCGCCCACCTGCTGGATCACGAGCGAGCGGATGGGCTTGTTGGTACGCTTGCGGATGGCGTCGACCACGAGGTCGTTCTGGCAGCCCTCGCAGCCCAGCGACACCGCGAGCACGGCGTAGACGTTGGGGTTGGCGGCGAGGCCCGCGAGCGTGTCAAGCGTGAGCTGCTGGTCGACGTTGACCTGGCTGCAGCCGTTCTGGTTGTGGAACGACACGCAGCCGGCAACCGCTCGGGCGATGCGCTCGGAGGTGTCCGACGCGCAGATGCTCGTCGGCAGGATCAGGACGTGGTTGCGGATGCCCACCTGGCCGTCGGCGCGGCGATAGCCGCGGAAGGTGCGGGTGCACTCGTGCTGAGCGGGAGCAGCCGCGGTGGTCGTCTCGACGGTGCCCACGCCATTGGCGTCGGTGTCCTTGAGCTCGTCGGAGCTCTCGCAGTTGTGGGTGTGGACGTGCTCGCCCTGCGAGATGTCGCGGGTGGCGACGCCGATGTACTCGCCGTACTTGACGACCTTGTCGCCCTTCTTGATGTCGGTGCGGGCAATCTTGTGGAAGAGCGGGATGGCCTCCTTCGTCACGACGTGGCCCTCGCCCCCAGCGGGAAGCGGGTAGGCGACGTCGGCGCCCGCCTCGAGCTGGCGGATGGCCACGACGACGTTGTCCTTCTCGTCAATGATGACGCCGTTACGCATGTGCGCTCCTCTTCGGTACGTGGGTGTCGTAGCAGCTCGCACGCGACCCTCCCCTTTGCGCCCTGGTGCGGCGACTGGCTGCGAAGGCTTTGCGTTCGCATTTACGAACTGTGTTCCCAAAACGCGGTTCTACCTTAATTCCATCGATGGCCGATGGCAACTTCATTTTAGCGCTCGCCGCGAACGGTTGCATTCCTTCCGCGAACGGTGTTCGCATACACGAACGTTCAATGAAATGATTAGAATATCTATGCAAGTAGTTGAGTGGATGCGCGAGAGAGCCTCGGGGACGTTACGGGGCGCGCACCAAGTGCGCGATAGGGCCGCAGGGACGCCGCGGGCTCGCGCGAGAGGAGAGGTACATAGTGGAGAATCAGGCTCGCGAGGCAAGGCCGCAGCATCGCTCGACCATGCGCGTGCTCGACATCCTGGAGGCCCTGGCAAACTCCACGGCCGGCCTCACGATGGCAGACGTCTGCCGCGAGGTGAGCGCGCCCAAGGGGTCCATCTCCCCCATCCTGCACACGATGGCAGACTCGGGCTACGTCGCCTACGACGAGTCAACGAAGCGCTACACGATTGGCCTCAAGACCTACCTGCTGGGCAAGTCGTATGACCGCGAGAGCAGCTCGATGGGGCTGTTCGTGGCCGCCATGCGCGAGGTCACCAACGCCTGTGGCGAGACCTGCCAGCTGGGCGTCCTCGACCACGGGCGCGTGTTGTACGTGGCCAAGGTCGACTCGCCCCAGCCCGTGCGCCTGACCTCGAGCATTGGCCGCACGCTGCCGATCCACTACACAGCCATCGGCAAGGTGCTCGTGAGTGAACTGCCCGAGGCCGAGGTGCGCTCGATGCTCGCCGAGCCGCTCGAGAGGCCCACGGCCGCGACGATCCACTGTGCCGACGAGCTCATCGCCCAGCTGGGCGAGGTGCGCGAAACGGGCTTTGCGTACGACCGCGAGGAGGCCACCGAGGCCGTGCAGTGCATCGCCGTGGGCATCCGCCGCCACGGGATGCTCGAGTATGGCCTGAGCGTCACGACCCCCTCGTACCGCCTCTCCCCCGAGAAGCGCGACCGCATCAAGAGCGCGCTCACGAGGGCCAAGAGCCACCTGGAGCTCGCCCTTGCATAGGCGGCCGCACCGGGCACTCGCCCAAGGTGTGTGCCTGACGCGACAATCCCTCGGCCGATGCGCCACTCGCGTGCCAAACGCGACTATCTCAAGGTCTCGGAGCGGCCATTTAGTCTCGTTGGGCACGCACAGCCGAGCCAACCGACAAGAGTGCGTGCCAAAAGCAGGTAATTATTCAGAACGCGTGCCAAACGCAGGTAGTTATTGGCCTTCCAGCTCGATAATTAACCGCACTTGGCACGCACTTCTACCTGCACTTGGCACGCGCTTTTGCTTGCGAGAAGGTCGCAGCCAACAGGGCTGCCGCCATTGCCCCGCAGGGCGCGCGCGGCGGCCGCTACTCTGTGGAGAGGCGGTCGAGGACGGTGCGATAGCCACCCGCCTCGCCGTTGAGGCACTTTGAGACGCGGCTGACGGTGGTCGACGAGGCGCCGGTGTGTTCCTGGACGGAGAGGTACGGCTCGCCGGCGTCGAGCAGGCGCGCGACCTCGAGGCGCTGGGAGAGGTCCTCGATCTCGCGCGGGGTGCAGAGGTCAACGAGAAGGGCCTCGACGTCCTTGGCGGTCGTGAGCTCGCACAACGCAGCCACCAGCCTACGTGCCGGCTCGGTGGCAAGAGCCTCTCGTGCGTCCATGCGCCCTCCCCTCGCGGCGCGCATCGAACGGCCGCTCGCATCAATCGATGCATCTACTTTAGCGCATTAAAGCACAGCCGCGACACGCCGCACGCAAGACGCCCACAGCAAAGGGCCCGAGCACCACCGTGCCCGGGCCCCATCACTTGTATCGTCGGTCAAAAGCAACCACTCGCGGGGTCTCTCTACTTGATGACGCCACCAAGGATCATCGAGACAAGCGAGATGACGATGGCACCGAGAAGCGCCGCTCCAAAGCCCTCGATGAGAATGCCCGCATGCGTGATGTTGCGAGACAGGTAGCTCGCGAGCTCGAGCATGAACGCGTTGATCGCCAGCAGGAACAGTCCCAGCGACAGCACCGTGATGGGCAGGCCCAGCACCTGCAGCACCGGCTTTACCACCGCGTTCACGATGGCGAGGAACAGTGCCGTGAACGCCGCCGCGCCCACCGTGCCGCCCACGACGTCGATGCCCGGCACGAGCCAGACGGCCACGCCCACGGCGATGGCGCCAACCAGCCACTTGCCCACAAATCCCATGTCCGCTCCCTCTCCGCCGCCACGCCTCGCGCGGCGGCCGCGTCATCGTCTGGTCGCGCCCATCCGAGCCGTGCGTCGCAGCCGGCCGCCACGGACGCGCATCCGCTACTTCTTCCTCGGGTGATAGCGACGCCTCGTGGCGTGCGCGCTTCCCTTGCGAGCACCCGCCTTGAGCCTGGCCATGACCTCGTCCTCCGTCGTGCCCTCGACCTTGCTCCTCAGCTCGACCAGCTGGTCGCGCAGCTCGGCCGCACGCTCGAAGTCCATCGCCTCGCTCGCCGCGGCCATGTCGGCCTCGAGGGTCTCCATGAGCCTCACGAGCTCCTCGCGCGGCAACTTCTTGGCAAGCTCGGCCGCCACGGACTTGGCCGTGGCCTCGCTGCGAGCACGCGCGTCCTGCTCGACGTTGACCAGGCTCTCGAACGCGCCGTGGCTACCCGTTCCGTGGCGGTCGCGCGTCTTGTCGCCAAGCGTGTCCTCCGCCTCCTCGATGAAGCTCGAGATGTCAGCGATCGACTTGCTCACCGTCTTGGGCACGATGCCGTGCTCGGCGTTGTAGGCCTCCTGCACGCTGCGGCGACGCCGCGTCTCGTCGATGGCGACGCGCATCGAGTCGGTCACGACGTCGGCGTACATGATGACCTCGCCGTGGGCGTTTCGCGCCGCGCGGCCCATTGTCTGGATGAGCGAGCGGCGATTGCGCAGGAAGCCCTCCTTGTCGGCGTCAAGAATCGCCACGAGCGACACCTCGGGGATGTCGAGGCCCTCGCGCAGCAGGTTGATGCCCACCAGCACGTCGATCTTGCCCGTGCGCAGGTCGCGGATGATGTCCACGCGGTCGAGCGTCGCCGTGTCAGAGTGCATGTAGTTGGCCTTGAGCCCCTCGTCGAGCAGGTGGTCGGTGAGGTCCTCGGCCATGCGCTTGGTGAGCGTCGTCACCAGCACGCGCTCGTGACGCGCCACGCGCTCGCGAATCTCGGAAGTGAGGTCGTCGATCTGGCCGCGCACGGGGCGCACGTCGATCTTGGGGTCGAGCAGGCCCGTGGGGCGAATGATCTGCTCGACCGTCTGCTGGCTCACCTGCTCCTCGTAGTCGCCGGGCGTGGCCGACACGTAGAGGAACTGCGGAACGCGCGCCTCGAACTCGTCGAAGCGCAGGGGTCGGTTGTCCAGCGCGCTGGGCAGGCGAAAGCCGTGCTCCACCAGGGTGATCTTGCGCGAGCGGTCTCCCTCGTGCATGCCGCGGATCTGCGGCACCGTGACGTGGGACTCATCGATGATGCAGAGCATGTCCTTGGGGAAGTAGTCAATGAGCGTGTAGGGCGGCTCGCCGGGCTTGCGTCCGTCGAGGTGGCGCGAGTAGTTCTCGATGCCGTTGCAGAAGCCCATCGTCTCGAGCATCTCGAGGTCGTAGGCCGTGCGCTCGCGCAGGCGCTGCGCCTCGAGCAGCTTGTCGGAGGCCTTGAGCTGCGCCAGGCGCTCGGTGAGCTCCTCGTTGATCGTATCGAGCGCGTGGTTGATCTTGGGGCGCTCGGTGACGTAGTGGCTCGCCGGCCAGATGGGCACGGCGTCGAACTCGCGCAGAATCTCGCCCGTGATCTCGTTGATCTCTGCGATGAGCTCGACTTCGTCGCCAAAGAACTCGATGCGCAGGGGATGCTCGGCGTACGGCGGAAAGACGTCGACGCGCTCACCGCGCACGCGGAAGCACCCGCGGGCGAGGTCGATGTCGTTGCGGTCGTACTGGATGTCGATGAGTGCGTGGATGAGGTCGTCGCGCTCGAGTGGCTCCTCCTTGCTCACGTTGGGGGCAAGGCCCGCGTAGTCCTCGGGGCTGCCGATGCCGTAGATGCAGCTCACGGACGCCACGCAGATGACGTCGCGGCGCGACAGCAGGCTCGCCGTGGCCTGGTGGCGCAGCTTCTCGACCTCCTCGTTCACCGAGGAATCCTTCTCAATGTAGGTGTCCGACTGCGGGACGTAGGCCTCGGGCTGGTAGTAGTCGTAGTAGCTGACGAAGTAGACCACCGCGTTGTTGGGGAACATCTCGCGCATCTCGCTCGCGACCTGGGCCGCGAGCGTCTTGTTGGGTTCCATGATGAGCGTGGGCTTGTTCACGGCCTCGATGGTCTTGGCCATGGTGTAGGTCTTGCCCGAACCGGTGACGCCCATGAGGGTCTGGTAGCGCAGGCCCTCGTTGATGCCGCGCGCGAGCTTTTGAATCGCCTGAGGCTGGTCGCCGGCAGGCTCGTAGGGCGAGACGACCTTGAGCGGCACGCCCTTGCCCTCGACGCCAAAGCGGCGCAGCTCGGCGCCGACGTGACCCGCGAGCTGGACCTCTGGCTGGGCCGCGGGGCTAGTCTGCGGCATCGGAGCCTCCCATCACCTCGTGCCACCACTCGTCGACCGCGCGCGCCAGGGCTGCCTCGTCGCCGGTGTTGTCGATTACGTGGGTTGCATGCGCGCGCAGGTAGTCGTCGCTGGGCTGGTGGAGCACGCGCCGGTCGAAGTCGGCCGCGTCCATGCCGCGGCCCTGGGCGCGCTCGCGGCGCAGGGCCAGCGGGGCGGTGACGACCAGGACGTCGTCGGCGAGCGGCAGCAGGTCCTCGATGCGATCGAGCAGCGGCACCTCCACCACCGTGAGCGCAGGCTCGGTCGCCGCGCAGCAGCTGTTGGTGAGGATGGCGGCCAGGCGCTCCTTGATGGCAGGCATCTCGATGGCCTCGAGGCGCTCCGTGGCCTCGGGCGAGGCAAACGCGCGCATGGCAAGGCTCAGGCGGTCGAGCTCACCGCTCTCGGGGTCGAGAAGGTCGCGGCCAAACTCGTCGGCAACCTGCTCGAGCACGGGGTTGGGACCCTCGTACCAGGGACTGTTTGCCTCGAGCACCTCGCGCGAGACCTGGTCGAGGTCACACAGCCAGGCGCCGCGCTCGTGCAGCAGGCGCGCGACGGTCGACTTGCCCGACGCGATGCCACCGGCCAAAAACGTCGTGTGCATGTGCCTTACGCCTTTCCGTCAAAGCGGGTGTGGCATTTGGGGCAGGTGATGCGCACCTTGCCCTTGCCGCGCGGGATGCGAACGCGCTGGCCACAACTGGGACAGGTGAGGTGCACGTAGGCCTTGGCCTCGCGCGCGAAGGCCACGGGGTTGGCGATGAAGGTGATCACGGGACCAGTCGCGCTTATGGCGCGGGAGTTCTCGCGGGCGCGAGCCATGACGTCCTTGGAGGTGATGCGGAACCACGAGTAGCCAAGCAGCACGAGGGCGATCACCGACAGCACCGTCGTGTGCGCGAACAGGTCGATGATGACGAGTAGCACCGCGACGTTGGTGCAGGCGCTCGAGAGCTCGTCGGCGCCGTTGCGGCCACGCGCCCACTCGACCATCCTTCGCTGCGAGTCGTCCATCTTACGTTTGAAGTCGCCCTTTGGCATGTCTCCCCCATTCGTCTTTTCGAGAACCTATTCTACCCAGCCTGCCGGACGCATACCAAAGCCGCGCCCGCGCGTAACAAAAGCGGGACAACAGGTTCGATGCGCGTACGTGCGGGCGTGGGAGGTGGGACGGAGGGGGCGTCCCACCTCCCACGCAAACAAAAAAGCGGGGCCGCCCGAAGGCGACCCCGCTCGACATGCGAGAGATGTGAGGGCTGAGCGCTACTCGGCGTCAGCGGCCTCCTCCTCGGGCTTGTCCATGGGCTCGACGGCAACCTCGAAGCCGAGGGTCTCGGCGGCAGCCTTCATGGACAGGGAGATGCGGCGACGATCGAGGTCAATCTCCATGACCTTGACCTGAACCTTGTCGCCGACCTTGCAGACCTGCGCGGGGGCGTCGACGTGCTGCTTGGCCATCTCGGAGATGTGGACCAGGCCCTCGATGCCGTCACCGAGGTCGACGAAGGCGCCGAACGGGACGAGCTTCGTGACGGTGCCCTCGACGATGGCGTCGACCGGGTACTTCTTGACGAGGGAGCGCCAGGGATCCTCGGTGGTCTGCTTGAGACCCAGGGAGATGCGCTCGCGGTTGAGGTCGACGTCGAGCACCTGGACCTCGACCTCCTGGCCGACCTTGACGACCTCGGAGGGGTGGTTGACGTGGTTCCAGGAGAGCTCGGAGATGTGGATCAGGCCGTCGATGCCGCCGAGGTCGACGAAGGCGCCGAAGTCGACGATCGAGGAGACCGTGCCCTTGAGGCGCATGCCCGGCTGAAGCTTCGAGAGGATCTCGGAGCGCTCGGCCTTGCGGGCCTCCTCGAGGACGACGCGGCGGGAGAGGACGACGTTGTTGCGGTTGCGGTCCATCTCGATGACGCGGGCCTCGATGCGGGTGCCGAGGTAGGCGTTGAGGTCCTTGACGCGACGAAGGTCGACGAGGGAGGCGGGCAGGAAGCCGCGCAGGCCGATGTCGAGGATAAGGCCGCCCTTGACGACCTCGATGACCTCGCCCTCGACGTTCTCGCCGGCGTTGAACTTCTCCTCAATGCGGTTCCAGGCACGCTCGTACTCGGCGCGCTTCTTGGACAGGACGAGACGGCCGTCCTTGTCCTCCTTCTGGAGCACGAGGGCCTCGATGGTGTCGCCAAGGCTCACGATGTCGGCGGGGTTGGCATCCTTGCGGATGGACAGCTCGCGGACGGGGATAACGCCCTCGGACTTGAAGCCGATGTCAAGCAGGACCTCATCGCGCTCGATCTTGACAACGGTGCCCGTGACAAGATCGCCCTCGTCGAAATCGGTGATGGTGCCGTCGATGAGGTTGTTCATCTCCTCGTTGGACACATCGTCTAGCGAGAAAACGGACGAGTTCTGAATCTCACTCAAAGGTGGACCCCTTTCGAAAACGGGGCCCCGATGCTCATGCGCATCGCCTGCAGCAGCTCCGGGCAAGATGCTCGCCCACAGCCACCGGCTTGGATTTACATCGCTCGGGGGCCGACAGATATGGTGTGTGAGCGTCCGAACTCACACGTCCAGATAGGATACCTGTCTGCCCTATCACATTTCAAGGAGTTTTGCAGCATTCCACGTCTTTTTTCATGACCGAAACAAGTTTGGCCACCCTGATGGGTAGGGCAAAACGCGTGCGCCCCGCAAACGGGCGCGATGGACCGGCGGCGCGCAGGCCCCGCAGCCGCTTGCGCGGGACGCGCGACCGGAGCGGGCGCCTGCTCAACGCACAGTATTGTAAGCCTCGCGCAAGGACGGCGGGGCCGCGCGAGGCGGGGCCGCAACGTGGGTAGAATGGGACGACACGCACACGATGGGGGTTTCATGATTCAGGCCGTACTCTTTGACATGGACGCAACGCTGCTCGACATCAACCTAACGGCCTTCATGACCGCCTATGCCGCGGACTTCTCGCAGATCATGGCTCGCGTGTCGGGCAGGCCCACCATCTCGTTTGGCCCGGTACTCGCCCACTGCTACCTCGCGATGGGCAGCGCGCGCCGCACCGACGGCCTCACCAACGCCCAGGTCTTCTGCCGCGAGTTCGAGCGCCTCTCGGGCGTGCCCCTCGCAGACCCCGCGATCGCCGAGCCCCTGCACTACTACGAGCGCGAGCTGCTCCCCCACCGCTCGGGCGGCCTCACCAACGCCCATCCCATGGAGGGCGGCCTCGCGGCCATCGAGAGGGCGCGCGACATGGGCCTCGTAGTGGCGCTGGCCACCAACCCCAGCTTTGACGAGGAGTGCATCCGCGTGCGCATGGGCTGGGCCGGCATCGCCGACATCCCATTTGCGCGCGTGAGCCACATGGGCAACTCGACGCGCCTTAAGCCCAAGGCCCGCTACTACGAGGAGTTCGTCGCATCGCTGGGGCTCACGCCCGCCGAGTGCCTCATGGTGGGCAACGACGCCAGCCGCGACTTCCCGCGCCCGTGCATCGGCATGCGCACGGCCTACGTGGGGCACGCCCGCCCCAGGGGCGCCGCCTGGAGCGGCCGCATGAGCGAGCTCGCCGACGCGCTGCCCGCGGTCGTCGACCGCGTCAACCTCGAGAACGCCAGCCTGCAACAATAGCAACCTAATCCGTGAAGCCCTCGTCGTTGAGTAGCGTAGCGCGCGGGGCCGTGGCGGCCGCTGCGGCCAGCTGGTCGCAGCGTTCGTTGAGGTCGGTGCCGGCGTGTCCCCTCACCCACACGAACTTCACCTGATGCGGTGCCATGGCGTTGAGCAGGCGCATCCAGAGGTCAGGGTTCTTGACCGGCTCCTTCTTGGCGTTCTTCCAGCCACGGCGCTTCCAACCATCGACCCAATGCTGGTTGAACGCGTTGACCACGTACTGCGAGTCGCTGTGGACCTCGACCTCGCAGGGGCGCTTGAGCGCCTCGAGCGCGGCGATGACGCCCATGAGCTCCATGCGGTTGTTGGTGGTGCGAGCGTACCCGGCCGACAGCTCGCGTTCGTAGAGCTTGCCCGTGGGGTCGTAGCAGCGAAGCACGGCCCCGTAGCCGCCGGGGCCTGGATTTCCCCTGCTCGAACCATCCGTGAAGACGACGACCTTCGTCAAAACAACCCCCTCGCGCAGCGCGCACCCATCGTAGCCCAAGGCGCGCGGTCGCGGCGGAGCCCTTGGCCCATCGCACGCGCGCCCCGTGAATTTGCAGGCCTTCGAGTCTAGCGCAAGCCATGCCGTATCCCTATAGTTAGCTTTAGTTAACTTCTAGGAATCGAGGCACCATGGGCGAGAAGAGCACCACGAGCGAGCGGGCCACGAGGGGCGACACGACCGTACGGCCCGCCATGCCCGGCACACGGGGCGACGCGCCCGAACGGCCCGCTGCGCCCGGCACGGGCGATGCCGAGATGGGCGCCCGTTCCACGGGTCGCGGCCGTATCAGGCGGGCCCTGTGGGGCACCCGGCACACGGGGCACACCGGCGGCCTCGACATCCTGCGCTGGATTGGCCCGGGGCTGCTCGTGACCGTGGGCTTCATCGACCCGGGCAACTGGGCCACCAACATGGCGGCGGGGTCGACCTTTGGCTACGCCCTGCTGTGGGTCGTCACCCTCTCTACCCTCATGCTCATCGTCTTGCAGCACAACGTGGCCCACCTGGGCATCGTCACGGGCCAGTGCCTGGCCGAGAGCTGCTCGGCGCACCTTCCCCGCCCGCTGTCGCGCCTCGTGCTCGCGAGCGCCTGGGCGGCCTGCGCCGCCACGATGATGGCCGAGGTCCTGGGCGGCGGCATCGCGCTGCAGATGCTCTGCGGCCTTCCCATCCTGGCCGGCAGCGCGCTCGTGACCATCGTCTCGGCCGTGTTGCTGCTCACCGGCTCCTACGCGCGCGTCGAGCGCGTCATCATCGGGTTCGTCTCGCTCATAGGGCTGGCGTTTCTGGCAGAGATCATGCTGGTGAGGGTCGACTGGCCGGCCACCGCGGTGGGCTGGGTCACGCCGTCCCTGCCCGCGGGCTCGCCCGCGATCATCGTGTCGGTGCTGGGCGCAGTCGTGATGCCGCACAACCTGTTCCTGCACTCGGAGGTCATCCAGAGCCAGCACTTCGAGGGCGCGGGCGACGAGGTCATCCGCGAGCGGCTCGACCACGAGTTCGTCGACACGCTGTTGTCGATGGGGATTGGCTGGGCCATCAACAGCGCCATGGTGATCCTGGCCGCCTCGACCTTCTTCGTGGCGGGCACGCCCGTCGACGACCTCGCGCAGGCGGCTGCCACGCTCGAGCCCATGCTGGGCCCCGCCTCGCGCACGATCTTTGCCCTGGCCCTGCTGCTTGCGGGCGTGTCGAGCTCGGTCACGGCCGGCATGGCGGCGGGCACCGTGAGCGCCGGCATGGCAGGCGAGCCCTACGATATCCGCGACCGCCACAGCTCGGTGGGCGTCGTGGCCTGCTTTGCCGTGGCGCTCGCGGCGATAGCGCTCGTGCCCGACCCCTTCTCGGGCCTCGTGTGGAGCCAGGCGCTGCTGAGCCTCCAACTGCCCATCACGGTGTTCGTGCAGATCTGGCTCACGAGTAGCCCGGCCGTCATGGGCGCCTATGCCAACGGACGTGGCATGCGCGCGCTGCTCGTGTGCCTGGGGCTCGTGGTGGTGGCCCTCAACGCCGTGCTGCTGGCGACGATGTAGGCGGGCGCGGACCTCGCGGCCCTGCTCGCGCCGCGAGTCATGGGCAGGCCGAGCAAGAAGCGGGGCGAAGGCCGCTCGCCCTCGCCCCGCTCGCACGGACCTGGTTGTGGAGGGCGCGCAAGACACGTGCGCCGAGCGCGCGCCCCTCGCTACTTGGCCTCGGCCCAGTTGGTGCCCCAGGAGACCTCGGCCACGAGTGGCACCGAGAGCTCGGCCACGCCCTCCATGGTCTCCTTGACCAGCGCGCTCATGGCGTCGAGCTCGGCGCGCGGCACCTCGAAGTCGAGCTCGTCGTGAATCTGCAGGACGAGCTTGCTTTCCATGCCCTCGTCGCGCATGCGCTCGTCGACCGCGATCATCGCGAGCTTGATGATGTCTGCCGCGGTGCCCTGCATTGGGTGGTTCATGGCCGTGCGCTCGCCAAAGCTGCGCAGGTTGGCGTTGCGCGAGAGGATGTCGGGCAGGTGGCGCTTGCGCCCGTAGAGCGTCGTAGCGAAGACGTTGCGCTTGGCCGCGGCGACCGTGCCGTCAAGGAAGGTGCGCACGCGCGGGTAGGCCTCGAAGTAGCGGTCAATCATCTGCTGGGCCTCCTTGCGCGAGATGCCCAGCGAGGTGGACAGGCCATAGGCCTGCTGGCCATAGACGATGCCAAAGTTAACGGCCTTGGCGCGGCTGCGCATCTCGTGGGTGACCTGCTCGACGGGCACGCCAAACACGCGGGCGGCCGTCTCGGCGTGGAAGTCCTCGCCTTCGCAGAAGGCCGCGATGAGGTGCTCGTCGCCCGAGAGGTGGGCCAGCAGCCTCAGCTCGATCTGCGAGTAGTCGCAGGCCAAGAATACGCAGTCCTCGCCCACCGTGAACGCGGTGCGCACGCGGTGGCCCAGCTCGCTGCGCGTGGGGATGTTCTGCAGGTTGGGGTTGGAGCTCGAGAGGCGCCCGGTGGCCGCCACGGTCTGGTTGAGGCTCGTGTGAATGCGGCCGTCGCCGGCGATGAGGTCGGGCAGGGCGTCGAGGTAGGTGCCGCGGATCTTGGCCTTCTCGCGATAGGCCAGGACGTCCGCCACGACGTCGTAGGTGCGGGCGAGGTCGTCGAGCACCTTGGCGTTGGTGGAGTAGTAGCCGCGCTGGGTCTTCTTGAGGCCCGCGGTGGGCAGGCCCAGCTCGTCGAAGAGCACGCCCGAGAGCTGCATGGGGCTGTCGACGTTGAACTCGTGGCCCGCGAGCTCGAAGATCTTGGCGCGCGTGGCGTCGATGTCGGCGCCGAGTTCGGCGGACTGGGCGGCGAGCACCGCCGGGTCGACGTGCATGCCCATGCGCTCCATGCGCGTGAGCACGCCCACGAGCGGCATCTCAATCGCAGCCATGAGCTTGCTCGAGCCGTCCTTCTCGAGCGCCTCGGAGAGCGGGGCCACGAGGGCGAGGGCCGCCGCGGCGGCGATGGCGGCCGCAGGGCACTTGTCGCTTGCCTCGGGCAGCTCGGCGTCGAGGTACTTCTCGGCCACGTCGGCGATGGCGTAGGCGCCCTTGGACGAGTCGAGCAGGTAGGCGGCCACGCCCACGTCGAAGAGGTTGTCGGGGTCGGTGTCCGCCGGGTCATAGGGACGCCCGTCCGCGACGGAGGCGGGCAGCGACGAGTCGACCGGATAGACGACGTGCATGAGGGCCTTGACGTCTGCACAGGCCACGCGCCAGCCGCGAAGGGCGCGCACGAGAAGCTCGCTCGCTGCGTCGCCACACATGCTTCCGCAGGCCTTCTCGCACGCGAACCAGGCCTCGATCTCGGGCGCAAAGAGCGTGCCCTGCTCGGGCTCGGCGAGCGCCACGCCCACCCACTGGCCGTCTGCGACGGCCTGCTCGAGGGCCGAGACGAGCTCCCCGCCCTCGAGGCGCTCGGGCAGCTCGAGGGCGGGCACGCCGGGGGCGCCCGCGGCGCCGGCGAGCGCCAGCACGCGACCGGTCATGCTCGTGATGCCCAGCGCGCCAAAGGCTTCCCTGACCTCGGCCGGGTCGAACGTGGGGAACTTGGCGTCGGCGAGCTCGATGTCGATGGGCGCGTCGGCGCGAATCGTGGCGACCTTGCGGGAGAGCAGGGCGTCGTCGATGTGGGCGCGCAGGTTCTCGCCCATCTTGCCCTTGACCTCGTCGGCGTGGGCGATGACCTCGTCGAGCGAGCCGTACTGGCAGATGAGGGCGCTCGCCTTCTTGGGGCCGATGCCGGGCACACCGGGGATGTTGTCGGACGTGTCGCCCTTGAGGCCGTAGAAGTCTGGCACGAGCTCGGGTGTGACGCCGTGGTAGAGGTCGTCGACGCTCTCGGGGGTCATGATGTTGACGTCGGAGACGCCCTTGCGGGTGGAGACGACGTTCACGCGCTCGGTGACGAGCTGGTACATGTCGCGGTCGCCAGTGACAAGCAGCATGTCGTAGCCGGCCGCCTCGCCGCGGCGGGCCAGGGTGCCCAGGATGTCGTCGCCCTCCCAGCCCTCGAGCTCGGCCACGGGGACATCCATGTGGCCCAGCAGCTCCTTGATCATGGGGAACTGCTCGTGCAGGATCGGGTCCATGGGTGGGCGCTGCGCCTTGTACTGGGGCAGCATCTCCATGCGCACGCGGGGCTTGCCCTTGTCGAACGCGCAGATGACACCGTCTGGCTGGAACTTCTCGACGAGCTTCACGAACATCGACAGGAAGCCGTAGATGGCGTTGGTGGGGCGGCCGTCGGGCGCGGTCATCGTGGGCGGAATGGCGTGGAAGGCGCGGTGCATGAGCGAGTTGCCGTCGACCACGGCGATGGTGCGACGGGGCTCGCCGGGAGTGGGCGCACCGGCCAGGTCGGCGCTTGTCTCGGCGGTGTCCGTTGCCGGTAGCTGCGCGCTGTTGGTCTCGTCTGCCATGGTGGGTCCTTCCCGTTGGTTTGTTCGCCCACCATTGTACGTGTGCTCGCGGACACGCGGGCCCGAGGCGGGCGGCGTCCATGCTGTGGGGCGCGTGCGAACGGTGTTGTGTGCCTGTTGGGACCATCGAGACTACCTTGCGTGCCTAGCGCGGCAATCCTGACAACTTGCGTGCTCAACGCGACAATATGCGGCTCCCAGAGGGCCAATCTAGTCACGATAAGCACGCAGTCACGCAGGCTAGTCGCGACGGGCACGCAACTTACGAGGTGGATTGCAAGCAAGTCGCATCAGGCACACGACATTCAGCTCGAAGGCGCCCACGGCACGCCATAGGACGAGAGGAGCCGGCCCAGGTAGGCATCGTCTCTTGCCTCGGCAAACGAGAAGCGCGCCACGCGCAGGCCATAGTAGGTGAGACGAGCCTCACGGCGACGCTCGGCAAGCAGCTGGTCCCGTGCGTCGCGGTCGCCCGTCAGCCGCTTGTCGAAGGTCTTGGCACGCCCGTCGAGCTCGCCCGCCACGCACCCCGCGACACCACCGGCCAGCAGCGTTCCCGCGGCCAGGCCGCCCAGGACCTTCTCGGCATCGAGGTCAGCCGGGATCCACAGATAATCGAGACGATACGGTTGCCCCTCGCCCATGGGGTCTGCCACCGGCACCTGCAGCAGCGGCGTCGCAAACCCTAGCTCGAGCATCACGGCACGGGCATATGACTCGCCGCCGTTCTCGCTCAGTCCATCCGCGTTGAGGGCGCAGCGCAGCGCAACCTCGCGGTCTCGGGGCCTCCCCATGCCGCGAAACCCTTCCAGCAGCTCATCATTCGAGCACCCGTCCAGTGCAAGCGCTCGGTCGCACACGCCCAGACCGCGGCGAAAACCCAGCATGCGCGCAGCATCAAAGGCCGTTCGCTCCAAACTCGTTACCCTGATGCCGGCCACCTCCTCGACATCCAGGCCTGACGGCAGGCAAACACGCACAAGGGAGCGCGAGCTTGATGCATGCGCGCATCGGGGCGTCGCGGCATACGGGCGAGCTATGTAGCCGCAAGGCTCGTACAGGCCCCACGCCACCGCAGCCGACGGTCCGCAGAACACGAGCCCGGGGTTCTTAAGCTGTAACGACCGCATGATGCACAGACTTTGGTCGGTTGCGCTAAGTCCATACCAAAGCTTTGGCTGCTCATAGCAGCCAGACGCCGGCGAGACAAGCAGCCCGCGCTTCACCCAGCGATCGAGCGTCCTTCTCGAATTGTGGTCGCGGGCCACAAGACACTGGCCCGCCCGCCGCGCCGCCGCAAGGTGAGACCCGATGCTTTGATTGACCTGCTCGCTAGTCCTTCTCGTGCCCATGGACGCCTCCCCACCCTTTGGAGGAAGCATGACAAATTTGAAGGACGGAAAATCTAACAAATACCTAACAGAGGTCTAACACGCGAGGTAGAGGGCAAGATTTTGCCGAGAAAGACGAAGTGGGCAAAACTGCCGAGCGGCAGGTTTTGAGCCGCAAGCGCGCGATGCGGAACGTCTTCGTCCACCTCTTGTCCGATACGTCCTTCCAGCTGTCACTGTCGCGGTCGCGCCCGTTTATCCAGCCCTGCCGTCTTGCGTGCCCAACGCGACAATCTTCGTTAGATGCGTGTCCAACGCGACAAAACACGGCTCCCAGAGAGGCAATCTAGTCGCGTTAGGCACGCAACCTCTCAGGCTAGCCGCGATAGACACGCACTTCTCGGCCGCTCGTTAATCAGCATGCCTAGAAGCATGCAAATGGCCAGGCCACGCACCCGGAACGCAACCCGCCAACAAATCCCAGCTACTTGCCTACGCTGGGGCAAATGTCTGCCATAGGGCACTCACCGCAGCGCGGGCTCTTGGCCGAGCAGACCTCGCGGCCAAAGCGAATCCACTGGTGGTTGACGTCGCGCCACAGCTCGCGCGGGATGATCTTGAGCAGGTCCTGCTCGGTCTTGAGGGGTTCGGCGGCGTGCGTCTTGGGGCTCAGCGCCAGCCGGTGGGCGATGCGGTTCACGTGGGTGTCGACCGCAATGCCCTCGACGATGCCGAAGCTCACGTTGAGGACGATGTTTGCGGTCTTGCGGCCCACCCCGGGCAGCCGCGTGAGCTCGTCCATCGTGCGGGGCACCTCGCCGCCAAAGTCGGCAACGATCATCTGAGCGGCCTCCACGGCGTGGCGGGCCTTGCTCTTGTAGAAGCCCAGGCTGCGGATGACCTCGCCCACCTCCTCGGGACTCGCGGCGGCAAGCGCCTCGGGCGTGGGCCAGCGATCGAACAGCTCGGGCGTCACCTTGTTGACCTGGGCGTCGGTCGTCTGGGCCGAGAGGAGCACCGAGATGACCAGCCTGAACGGGTTCGTGTGGTCGAGGAAGCACTCGACCGGGCCGTACATCTCGTTCAGGCGGCCACAGAACTCGACTGCCCTCTCCCGCTTCGCAGCGTTCGTCTCGCGCGGCATGGCGGCCTCCTTACGCTCATCCCAAAAATTAAGGCACTCGCCGATGGCAGCAATCCACCCCATACCCGACAGGCAAACCGCTACCTGATACTTGACTCGGGGAGGTGACCATGCGACCAGCCCATTGTACCAACGGCCTCGAGGCTGGCCCGAATGCAATGAGGAACCGCACTTCGAAGCGCGCCCTCAGGGCCTTCGCGATCGCCCTGCTCGCCCTTTGCGTCGTTGGCAGGGTGCCGTCGGAGTGGCTGAGAAGCCCGGTCGCGGCCCTGCCCGCCACCGGGGCCACGCTCCTCACGCTCATCGCCTATGCAAACCTGGCCACCACCATTGTCGCGGTCGAAAAGCACGCCAGCAGCACCCCTGCCAGACGTTGGCTCACGGGCATTGCGATGGCCGTGCTCGAACTGCTTGCGGTCATCGCTCTCACACGGGGCTTTCTCCTGATTCCGAACCTAGACCAGGCGCAGCAGTTAGCGAGGTTCGCCGCAGAGATGGCAGCACTTCTCGCCGCGCTCGCACTCAAGGTCCGCGCACTCACCACAAGCAGACAGCGCCCATGAAAATGGCCGGGCTCGCGAGGCGTTCGCGGGCCCGGCCCAGACGTTCAATCCACTAGTTGCTGCCCGGCATACCGTAGGCCATGAGCTCGTCGATGGTCACGAACTTGTAGCCGGCGGCCTTGAGCTGCGGCAGCGCGATCTTGAGCGCCTCGACCGTCTGCGAGCGGTCGCCGCCGCCGTCGTGCATGAGCACCACGTCGCCCGGCTTGGCCGACAGGATCGCGTCGGCGATCTTCTGCGCGCCCGGGCGCCTCCAATCCTCGGTGTCGATGTTCCAGCCAATCTCGGCGGTGCAGTGGCTCGCGAGCGTCTTGATGATGTCGCCGTGGTAGTTGCCGCCCGGCGCGCGCATCACGTGGGTCACGCTCGTGCCCAGCACGCTCTCGATGGCCTGGAAGCCCTTGTCGACCTCGCTCACCTGCTCGTCGGTACTCATCTTGGTGAGGTCGACGCCGCCGCCCGAGCCGCTCGCGTGGTCATACGTGTGGGTGCCGATCTGGTTGCCCTCGGCCACGATGCGCTTCACGACGTCCGCGTGCTCGTCCACCTGGTTGCCAATCTCGAAGAAGGTGGCGTGGGCGTCGTTCTCCTTGAGGATGTCGAGGATCTCTGACGTGGTGGTGGGCCAGGGGCCGTCATCGAACGTGAGGGCGATGACCTTGTCGTCGCCCGTGTCGGCCGTGTAGACGTGGTAGCCGGTGTCGACGGGCTGCTTGGTGACCTCGGTCACGGTCTTGCCCGAGACCTTGCCGGTCTTGGTGACCTGCTCGCCATCCTCGCCCTCGGAGTAGACGTGGATGGAGCCCGCCCAGTAGAGATTGAACGAGTTCATGTCGTCACCGCTCTCGCCGTGGGCGATGGGCTCGGTGGTCTCGGTGTACTCCTCGTCGACGTCGTTGCCGTCGGCAAAGGTGACGGTCGAGTGGCGCGGTACGGGCGTGGAGGGGTCTGCCGTGGTCGCGCCATTGAGGTTGGCCTCGAAGGGATCGCCGCCGCCCTCGGTGGCCACGGAGCCGTCGACGGCGATGAGGTTGCCGGCCTTAGGGCTCGAGAAGCCTTCGCTGATGAGGTCGCCCAGCGTGGAGCCGGCGCGCACCATGCGCTCGGTGCCGTCGACCGACACACGGTAGATGGGCGGGTTGAAGTAGAGGAACGCACCGCCGCCGGCCAGCGCCGCGATGACGACGAGGACCACCACGAGCATCGGCACGCGGCGCTTGCGCTTGCGCGGGGCACCGGGCACGCCGGCGTTGCGCGCGGGGCGGCCGTGGCCCGTGCCCACCTGCTGGGGCGTGAAGCCCGCGGCGCCGGAGGCGGGGCCGCCCACGTAGGGGTTATTCTCGCCCTGCGGCACGTAGGCGCCACCCTGGGGGACGTAGGCCCCACGCTGGGTGGGCGCGTCGACGCCAGGCTGGGACGCGGGCGCGTGGCCGTAGGCGTCGTCCGTGCTGGCCTGCGGCACGTACTGCGGCGCGTCTCCCGCACCAGGCTGGGGCACGTACTGCGGCGCGTCGCCCTGGGGCGCGCGGTCAACGCGACTCTGATGCCGGAAGTCGCCCGGCTCGGGTGAGGTCTTGAAGTGCTTGCCCATCGAGGGGCCTCCCGTTCGCTGAACATATAGGTAACGTATCTATCCTAGCGCCTGCCCCTCATAAATAGTGGGCGCAAGTAACAGAGGGGACACGTAGCCCGCGCAATCATGGGGCCGAGAAGGGCGCGGTGGCCGAGAAGCGCGACGACTCGCGGGTGTCTCTCTCGCCCACCGCCGCGCGCCAGAAGACCCGTCCCCTTGGCACGCCCTCGCCAACCGTTTGGCAACGCCTCGTTCAAACTTTTGTCGCTTGCGAGAAGTCCGCGCGTTGCCAAGGCTTAATTACGCCGTAATATTGCCTCGTTAGAGTGTTTCGACGTCAGGGATCCAAGTTCTCCAGAAGAGAAAGCGAGTCCACATGGCTTCAAAGGTCACCGAGGAGTACGGCAGCCTGGTGTTCAGCGACTCCGTCATGCGCGAGCGTCTGCCCAAGCCCACCTACAAGGAGCTCTCCCGCGTCATCAAGGAGGGCAAGGCACTCAACCTCGACATCGCCAACGAGGTTGCCCACGCCATGAAGGAATGGGCGCTCGAGAAGGGTGCCACGCACTACACGCACTGGTTCCAGCCGCTCACGGGCATCACGTCCGAGAAGCACGACGCCTTCATGGAGCCCACCGGAGACGGCCGCGCGCTGGAGACCTTCTCCGGCAAGGCCCTCATCCAGGGCGAGCCCGATGCCTCGAGTTTCCCGTCCGGCGGCCTGCGCGCCACGTTCGAGGCCCGCGGCTACACCGCCTGGGACCCCACCTCCCCCGCCTTCATCAAGGACGAGGTGCTGTGCGTCCCCACGGCGTTCATCTCCTACACCGGCGAGGCGCTCGACAAGAAGACGCCGCTGCTGCGCTCCACCGTCGCCCTTGACGAGCAGGCCAAGCGCGTCCTTGCGCTCTTTGGCAAGGACGTCAAAGCCGTGACCACCACCGTGGGCCCCGAGCAGGAGTACTTCCTCATCAAGGAGGAGGACTACGCCGCGCGCCCCGACCTCATCATGTGCGGCCGCACCCTCTTTGGGTGCGAGCCGGTCAAGGGCCAGGAGCTCGAGGAGCACTACTTCGGCGCCATCCGTCCCACCGTGAACGAGTTCATGAAGGAGCTCGACGACGAGCTGTGGAAGCTCGCGGTGCCCGCCAAGACCAAGCACAACGAGGTTGCCCCCTGCCAGCACGAGCTCGCGCCCATCTTCGAGACGAGCTCCAAGGCCATCGACCACAACCTGGTCACCATGGAGAAGATGAAGATCATCGCCTCCCACCACGGCCTGGTGTGCCTGCAGCACGAGAAGCCCTTTGACTACGTCAACGGCTCGGGCAAGCACAACAACTGGTCAATCTCCGCAGACGGCAAGAACCTGCTCGACCCGTCCGACACCCCCGAGGACAACCTGCAGTTCCTCGTCTTCCTCTCGAGTGTCATCGCCGCGGTCGACGACTACCAGGACCTCATGCGCGCAAGCGTCGCCTCGGCCGGCAATGACCACCGTCTGGGTGCCAACGAGGCTCCTCCCGCGATTGTCTCGATCTTCCTGGGCGACGACCTGGCCGCCGTCGTCGACGCGCTCATCAACGACAAGCCCTACTCGAGCCACCCGCGCGAGAAGATGGACCTGGGCGTGCCGCAGCTGGCCGACCTCACCAAGGACAGCACCGACCGCAACCGCACCTCCCCGTTCGCCTTCACGGGCAACAAGTTCGAGTTCCGCATGTGCGGCTCGCAGCAGAACCTGTCCGACCCCAACATGGTGCTGAACACCGCCGTTGCCGAGAAGCTCGACAAGTTCGCCACCGACATGGCCGACGTTGCCGAGTGCGACTTCATCGTCAAGGCCCTCGAGTGGGTCAAGGCCACGCTCACCGCGCACCAGCGCATCATCTTCAACGGCAACGGCTACTCCGACGAGTGGCCCGCCGAGGCCGAGAAGCGCGGCCTGCTCAACATGCGCACCGCGCCCGACGCCCTGCCGTGCCTCATCGACAAGAAGAACCTCGACCTGTTCGAGAAGTACCACGTGGCCTCCCCCGACGAGATGCACGCCCGCTACGTCTCCAAGGCCGAGCAGTACGCCAAGCTCCTCAACATCGAGGCCAACACGATGGTGTACATGACCAAGCACATGTACCTGCCGGCGCTGTTCGACTACTCCGGTGACATCGCCACGACCGTGGCCACGAAGGCCGAGCTTGGCATTGCCGCCAAGGCCGAGAAGGCCCTCGTCCAGACGCTCACGGACGCCATCGACAAGATCACGGACCTCGTCGCCGACCTCGAGCAGAAGAACGCAGCCGCCCAGTCCCTCGACGACCCCACCGAGCAGGACAACGCCTACCGCGACTCCGTCATCCCGGCCATGGACGCCCTGCGCGTCTCCGTCGACGAGATGGAGAAGGTCTGCGGCCACGACTACTGGCCCGTCCCGAGCTACAACAAGATCCTCTTCTACGTGTAGCCCTTCGCGCGCCCGGCACGCCCGGCGCCGCAAGCCGACCGCGGCAACGCCGCATCCCCAGGAGCCTCGCCCCATCGGGCGGGGCTCCTTTCTTTGGAACGGTTTCGCCCGCAGATGGGACAAATTAGCCCGGAGCTTATTTGTCCCACTTTTCCTGGGTTTTGGGACGATAAAGCTCCGGGCTAATTTGTCCCAGGCAGCAAGGCGCCCGCGTCCGGGCTGCTGCGCTACAGTAGAGACATCGTACACGCATACGAGAGGAGCGCCATGGGGGCACGCATGAGGGCCGTTAAGACCGCGGCAGACCAGGAGGAGCTCGCAAGCCTCGCCAGCCAGATCTGGAACGAGTACTGGCCCGCCCTCATCGGCCAGGACCAGACCAACTACATGGTCGAGCAGTTCCAGAGCCTGCCCGCGATCCAACGCGACATGGCGGAGCACGCCTACGAATACTGGTTCGTCATGGACGAGGACGGTCAGACCTGCGGCTACACCGGTGGCCACGTCGAGCCCGAGACCAATCGCTTCTTCATCTCCAAGATCTACCTCAAGAGCAGCTGCCGCGGCCGCCACCTCGCCGCAGATGTCATCTCCTTCTACGTGGGCCTGTGCCGCGAGCGCGGCCTTGCCGCCATGTACCTCACGGTCAACAAGCACAACGAGCTGGGCATCCGCTGCTACCGCGGCCGCGGCTTCGCAGTTATCGACGCGGTGGAGACGAGCATCGGCGAGGGCTTCTTGATGGACGACTACATCATGGAGAAGAAGGTGCCCGCGCTTACGCCCGACGCGCGCCTCATCGTGATGGACATCGACTCCACGCTCATCAACCAGGAGGTCATCGACCTTCTGGGCGAGGAGGCCGGCGTGGGCGAGAAGGTCGCGGACATCACCGAGCGCGCCATGCGCGGCGAGCTCGACTTTGCCGCGGCGCTCACCGAGCGCGTGGGCCTGCTCGCCGGTCTCGACGAAGACGTGTTCGACCGCGCCTACGAGCGCGTGACGTTCACGGAGGGTGCGCTCGAGCTCGTCTCGACCGCCCACGAGCGCGGCTGGAAGGTGGGCGTGGTCTCCGGAGGCTTCCACGAGGTGGCCGACCGCATCGTTGCGGCCGCGGGCATCGACTTCTGCCTGGCAAACCGCCTCGAGGTAGTGGACGGCAAGCTCACGGGCAAGCTGGCCGCGCCCATCGTGACCAAGGACCGCAAGCTCGAGGCCCTCAAGGACTGGGCTAGCGAGCTGGGCATTCCGCTCAAGCGCTGCGTTGCCCTGGGCGACGGCGCCAACGACATCCCCATGATCTTGGCGGCGGGGACGGGCATCGCGTTTTGTGCCAAGCCACGCGTGCGCGAGGCAGCGCCCTACGCCATCGAGGAGCGCGACCTCATGCGCGCTCTCGACATCATCGACCAGTAGCAAACAGGGCGCGCCCGCAAGGACGCGCCCTTCTTACGTGGCGATATGTCGGCCGTCTCCGCTACGGCATCGAGATGCCGGCGACGATCTCGGTGATGCCGTCGAATACGAGGGCCACGCCGGCCACGAGCATCACCAGCTCGGCCATCGTGAAGGGCGAGGCCACCACGACGAGCCCCACGACCACCGTGGCGACACCTAGTGCCATGCGCCAGCCCCAGCCAACGCCCACGACGTGGCGCAGCGCGTTGGCCTCGGTGATGTCGTTGATGCCCGTCACGAGAATCACGACGCCAATGAGCGCGTAGACTACGCTCACGAAGGCGTCGGGCCAGATGACGAGGCAGGCGCCGGGCACGCACTCGAGCAGGCCCATGAACAGGTCTGCCTGCCGCAGCCCCTCGCTGTAGTGGCGCCAGCAGCCCGCGAGCGTGAGGGCGCCCGCGGCGAGCAGCACCCAGCCCACAACGCGAACCACCAGCAGCGTGGCCCCGATGGGGCTCACGAACAGCGCGATGCCCAGGACGAGCAGCGCCACGCCCATGAGGATGACCGTCGTCTTCGTGCGCCTAAAGAACCTCTCGAACCAATCCATGCGAACCTCCTCGCTCTCGCTCACCCTTGGCATACCCATCTGCGGCCAGCCCAAGACATCGGGGACACAGGGACGTGTCTTTTGTCACCTTTTGGCGGGGACAAAAGACACGTCCCTGTGTCTCCGCGCGAAAATGCCCCTCGCCTTCTGCGGGGAAGACGAGGGGCACGAGAAAAGCGGGGCATGGGCCAAGACGGAACTGGCGGCCCCTACGCGAAGAACGCCTTGAGGCCGATGAGCACCAGCACGATGCCGCCGGCGACCTGGGCGCGGTCTCCCAGCACCTCGCCCAGCTTGCGGCCCATGGCAAGCGCCGCGAGGCACAGCACGAACGTCGTGAGGGCGATGATCGAGGCCGCGACCACGATGTTCACCGCCTGGGCGCGCAGGCTCACGCCCACGGCGAAGGCGTCGATCGCAGTGGCGAAGGCCTGGGCGAGGATTGTGACCATCGTGAGGCGCTTGGCCACGGGACCCGCGTGCTCGGCTTCGTCCTCGCCGGGGTGCAGCAGCGCCTCGGCGCCCTCGCGGATCATGTTGCCGCCCACGATGCCCAGAATCACGAGTGTGATGATGCCGGCGTAGCGCTCGATGACCTCGGCCGCGAGGCCTCCCACAAAGTAGCCCAGTAGCGGCATGAGGCCCTGGAACAGGCCAAACATCACGGGCATGAGCACGAGGCGACGCTTGGACTCGCTTGCGTAGACAAACGTGTTGGAGATGGTCACGGCAAAGGCGTCGGCCGAAAGGGCCGCGCCCAGCAAGATGATCTCGAGAAGGCCCAAAGTCATTCTCCCAAGGTTGAGATGCATAACGAGCCGCTATGATACCCCGCTCACAACAGTAAGCGCAGGCAAACATGCACGCCCGGTGAAGACGGCAACATCTGATGTGACAGAGAGGCCCTCCCCCTTCTCGCACAAAAGAAGCGGCGGGGGAGGAACGCGTCCTCCCCCGCCGCAGGCGGTCAACTTATTACGTCAAGCAAACGCGCGTGCTAGGCACGCTCGCCACGCGCATCGGGCAGCGTCAACAGCATCACGAGGCCCACGACGAGCAGTACGCCAATCGACAGCACGCCCAGGCTCGCGTCGCCCGTGAGCGAGGTGATGATGCCCACCAGGAACGTGCCGAACACGCTGGCGTAGCGGCCAAAGATGTCGAAGAAGCCATAGTACTCGTTGCTGTGCTCCTTGGGTACGAGCTTGCCAAAGAAGCTGCGCGAAAGCGCCTGCACGCCGCCCTGGAAGAGGCCCACGAGAATGGCCAGGATCCAGAACTCGACAGCCGTCTTGAGCGCAAAGGCCGCGAACAGCACGATGCCGCAGTACGCGAGCACCGCCACGATGATCATGCGCAGGGTGCCCACCTTGCCGGCGAGCTTGCCGTAGATGATGGCCGACGGGAACGCCACGAACTGCGTCACGAGCAGCGCCAGCACGAGTTGGGTCGAGTCGATGCCCAGGGCCGCGCCATAGCTCGTCGCCATCGAGATGACGGTGTGGACGCCATCGATGTAGAAGAAGAACGCCACCATGTACACGAGCAGCGTGCGGTTCTTGGCGATGCTCCTCATCGTGTCGACGAGGCCCAAGAAGGTGGAGCCCACGATGGTGCCCAGCGTCTCGCCCGGCTCGCGCTCTTTGCCAAAGCGCTGCTTGTAGGTGCGGATGAGCGGCAGGGTAAAAGCGAGCCACCACAGGCCCGTGATCACAAACGACAGGCGCGTGCACAGCATCGTTTCGAGGCCCAGGGCGGGGCCGCCAAAGATGAGGGCGAGGCAGACGATGAACGGCACGGTGGAACCCACGTAGCCCCAGGCATAGCCCGAGCTCGAGACCGTGTCCATGCGCTCGTCGGTCGTGACGTCGGTGAGCATAGCATCATAGAACGTCATGGACGAGTTGAGGCCAATCGTGCACAGCACGTAAGCCACGAGGAACGGCAGTGCCCCCATGGGGATGGCCTGGGCAAAGCACAGCACGAGGCCCGTGAGGAAGAAGCCAATGAAGAACTTGATCTTGTTGCCCGCGTAGTCTGCGAGCGAACCCAGCACGGGCATGAGCAGCGCCACCACAAGCGAGGCGATGGCCTGGGCGTTGGCCCAGGCGCTCACGAGCTCGGCGGCGGAGGCGCCGGTGTTGATCGCGTTGAAGTAGATGGGCACAATCGAGGTGTTGAGCAGCACAAGCGCCGAGTTGCCCACGTCATACATCACCCAGTTGCGCTCGAGCTTGGTGTACTTGGTCTTTGCCATGGGCATCTCCATAACGTTTGTCGTGCGTCGGCGCGGTGCACGCGGCGCGGGTCCCATCCATGGTAGCGGGTTTGGCCGCTTGCCCACGTAAGGTACCCGAAAAGAATCGATGGCCCGCCTTGGCCCGCGAGCGGGCGGCAAGCGGCAGCGAAACGCCCGCAAGACTGTTCTTCTCGCGCACAGACGGGGCATAATGAGATGGACTTAGCGTATGAAAGGACATCCCATGCCCGCACTCATCACCCATCACCTGTTCGGCGAGCGCTCGGCCACCTTGCTTCCCGAGGGCGTCATCACCAGCGAGGAGGAGCTGCTGGCGTTTCTGCTGGGCAACCAGGGCCCCGACCCCTTCTTCTTCCGCATGCTCACCACGCCAGAGCGCGGCTCCGAGGCCCGAGCCCTTGCCCACGAGATGCATGACGGCCACATGACCAGCGCCTTCACCGCCCTGCGCGAGGGCGTAGGGCACCTGCCCGCCGCAGACGCCGGCATTGGCCGCGCGTTTGCCCTGGGCATGCTCTCCCACTACGCGCTCGACCGCGTGGCGCACCCCTTTGTCTACGCGCAGCAGTACGCCATCGTCGAGGCGGCCGACGACCTCTATGACGCGGACGGCGAGGTCCACGCCGTCATCGAGAGCGACCTCGACACCTGGATGCTGTGGAAGCTGCGCCGCGCGACCGTGCACGACTGCCCGCCGGCGTCGGAGCTCGTCCACACCGAGCGCATCTGCCGCGTGGCGGGCGCCCTCATGAGCCAGGTCGCGTGGGAGACGTTTGGCCTCAAGGTGGGCGCGAGCGAGTACGCGGGCGCCGTGGCCGACATGGAGCTGTGCTACCGCTCGATCGAGCCGCACGGCTCGCTGCGCGGCGTGGGGCTGGGCATCATCGAGCGCGCCGTGCGCTCGCACTCGCTGCTGCAGGCCCTCTCCCACCGCGTCTCGACCTCCGACGAGTGCGCCGCGGCCAACCTTGACCACGAGGAGTGGGTGAACCCCTTTACGCGCGTCGCGTCCAACGAGAGCTTCCCCGAGGTGTTCGACCGCGCCCTCAAGGGCTGGCCGACGCTCTCCGAGGCGTTCACGCACGGCGGCGAGGAGCTGCGCGCCGCGGTCGCCGGCCTCAACTACTCCGGCATGCCGCTGGGCGCCGACGAAGCTCCCGAGTCTGCCGACGCTGCCGAGCAGGGCGGCGCGACCGTCGAGGCGTAGCGCGGCGGCGTCAAAACGTGCGCAAACCACAGGAGGGCCCGGCAACCACACGGCTGCCGGGCCCTCCTTTGTCACACTCGCCTACTCGTGGCGCTCGAGAAACTCCTCGACCACGGCGTTGTACTGCTCGACGTGCTCGAGGTGCACGCAGTGGGTGCCTTCGAGCAGGGCCCACTCGGCACCGGGGATGCCATCGGCGACCTGCTTGGCGATGAGCGGGGTGCACTCGTCGGCCGTGCCCGAGGTCACGAGCGTGGGGATGCAGATGTTGGACAGCTGGTCGACCACGCTCCAGTCCTTGAGCTTGCCCGTGAACACGAACTCGCTCATACCCTGCATCGTGTGGTAGACCTCGTCGCCCACGGGGTCGGCGAAGGGCTTGCGCCACTCGACGGGACGCTCGTCCTCGGGCACCGCGGCCACGTGGCGGCGGTAGTACTCGGCGCTCGCAGCCTTGACCTCTGGGCGGTCGTAGTCGCCGTCGACATCTGCCCGGGCAAGCGCCTTCTCCATCTCGCGAGGCAGGTAGGAGCGCAGGCGAAGCGCCTCAGAGAGCCACAGGTGCGCGTCTGCCGGCGAGCTCGCCACCACCATCGACGCCACGCCGCTCGGGCGGTGCGTGGCGTACTGCAGCTCGAGCATGCCGCCCCAGCTCTGGCCCAGCAGGTGCACGTGCTCGAGGCCCAGGTGACGGCGCAGGGCCACGAGCTCCTCCTCGAAGAGCTCGGCGCTCCACATATCTGGGTTGGAGGGCGTCTTGGAGTAGCCGCAGCCAATCTGGTCGTAGTAGATGACCTGGCGGTGGTACTTGCGGGCGAGCTCGTCGAGGGAGCGCAGGTACCAGTGGGTGTTGCCGGGGCCGCCGTGGATGGTGAGCAGGGGCAGGCGCCCCAGGTCGTTCTCGCCCACGATGCGATACCACGTCTTGTATCCGGCAAACGGCATGTACCCCTCGACGACCTTGAGCTCCTCCATGGGTCTCCCTTCCTTCCGCCCGGCCACGCGGGCCGACCCGTCCAATGCCCGGCGCGCACGCGGGCCGTGCGCATCGCCGGCCACGCAACCAGGCTGTAACCATGCCTTGGGTGTGGAGCCATATACTAGCTGCACAACGCACGCAGGCGGGCCGTCCGCCCATTCTGTAACGATGCGATTACAAGGGACCGCGACGCTCTGCTCGCGCTTGAAAATACCCTTATTCATAGTAAGGTAGTAGGAAATAAAAGCAACCCGCCGGAACCAGCGCCCCAGGCGCCGCGCGAAACGGGCCAAGAGCGCCGGCCAGCGCACGTGCGCAGCCGGCACCAGAAAGGATGAGAACCCATGGACGCGAGGAAGCTCCTCTCCACCCCCCTCTCGCGCCGCGGTGTCATCGCGGGCAGCGCCGCCGCGGCCGTCGCCGCACTCGCCGGTTGCAAGAAGGGCGACGACACCGCCGCGCAGGTCGCCACCACCGGCACCGCGGGCGGCACGCTCTCCTACCACATCGAGAATCCCACGGGCATCGAGCCCTACACCCTCGAGGACGAGAACGCCGTGGCCGTGGCGTTCAACCTCTTTGACGCCCTCACCTACTACAACTTCAAGACCGGCGAGCTCGAGGACCTCGTTGCCGAGAGCCACGAGCACAACGACGACGACACCGCCTGGACCTTCCACGTGCGCAAGGGCACCAAGTTTCACGACGGCTCCGAGGTCACGGCCAAGTCGTTTAAGTACGCCTGGAACCGCCTGTGCAACCCGGCCACGTCTGACCAGCCCTCCAACGTCTCTTACCACCTGTCGATGGTGAAGGGCTACGAGGACGTCACCGCAGGTACCGCCACTGAGCTCGCAGGCCTCACCTGCCCCGACGACTACACTTTGGTGGTTGAGCTCGAGCAGCCCTACGCGGACTTCGACTACGTCTGCGCGGCGCCGGTCCTCTCGCCCATTCCCGAGGGCCAGGGTTCGGGCGACGGCTACAAGGACTTTGCCCTGGGGCCCGTGGGCAACGGCCCCTTCAAGATGAAGGGCAGCTGGGTCGACGGCCAGTACGTCGAGACCGAGCGCTTCGAGGACTACACGAATGGAGACGCGCCCAAGGTCGACGGCGTGCGCTTCGCGATCTACCGCGACTCCAACACCGCCTACAAGGAGCTCGACGCGGGCTCGCTCGACTGCTCGCTCGTGCCCATCAACGCCACCAAGCAGGCCAAGGAGAGCTACGGCGAGTCGGCCGACGGCTACACCGCCACGCCCGGTAGCCAGTTCCTGGGCGGCACGATGCTCTACACGCAGTTCCTCTCGTTCAACGTCGACGACCCCGTGATGGGCGACGTGCGCGTGCGCCGCGCCCTGTCGCTGGCCATCAACCGTCAGGCCATCTGCGACGCCATCTACGAGGGCTCGGCCAAGCCGGCAGACGACATCGTCCCCGAGGCCATCGACGGATACCGCGAGGGCGCCTGGAAGTGGGCCGCCTACGACCCCGACCAGGCCGCCCAGTTGCTCGACGAGGCGGGTTACACCGCCGACGCCGACGGCAAGCGCAACCTGTCGTTCAAGCTCATGACCAACGCCGCCAACACGCAGGACGAGTACCAGGCCATCCAGGCCGACTGGCAGAAGCTTGGTCTCGACGTCGAGATCGACAAGGTCGAGTACGCCGCGATGTACCAGTCCTACCTCGACGGCACCTACTCGGTGGGCGCCCGCGCGTGGTATGCGGACTACCCCATCGCCGACAACTACCTCTACCCGCTGTTCCACAAGGGCAACGGCGACAACGTGAGCCACTTTGCGGACGACAAGTACGAGGAGCTCATCGCTACCGCCCGCGCCACGGCCGACCACGACGAGCGCGTGGCCGCGATGCAGGCCGTCGACGACTACGTGGCAGACCTCGTGCCCTACGCGCCGCTCAACTACCGCTCGCTCGCCCGCTGCACCGACAAGCGCGTGGCCGAGCTCACGGTGAGCCCGCAGATCCTGCCGCTGCTGAGCGAGGCCAGCCTCTCCGAGTAGCGAGCACGCCCCGAGACAAGAGCGGCCCCGATGCGGTTGACGCCGCGTCGGGGCCGCTCCGCCGCTCGGGGACAGAGGGACGTGCCTTTTGTCCCCGCTCTCTTTTCAGGAAAGGTGACAAAGGGCTTTGACCCCTTTGTCACACGCCGGTGAAGCGCTGGCCCTCCCAGGCCCAGGCGCGGTTCATCTGGGCGCCGCACGTGTAGCCAATGGCGCCCGCGCCCTCGGCGGGCAGGGCGATGACGCCGCCGTTGCCACCGCGGGCATCGACCGCCTCGAGCATGTGCGCACAGGCCTCGTCAAGCGCCTCGCCGGCCATGCTCACGCGCGCATGCACCTGGTAGGCGGCCACCTCCTGGATGAACGTCTCGCCCGTGCCGGTGCAGCTCACGGCCACGCTCCCGGCATTGGCATAGGTGCCGGCGCCGCACAGGGGCGAGTCGCCCACGCGGCCGCTCACCTGTCCCGTGATGCCGCCGGTCGAGGTGCCGGTCGCGATGTTGCCGCGTGCGTCTCGCGCAACGGCGCCCACGGTGCCATGACGGGTCGCGTCGGCAGCAGCGACGTCGGCCGCGCTGGCACCCGCGGCGTGCAGCTGCTTCCACTCCTCGAGCGCCGCCGCGCGGGCTGGCGTCACAAAATAGGCGTTGTCGACCTGCTCGATCCCCCACTCGTCGAGAAGCGCCGGCGACGGTGCCGAGAAGAGCACGTGCGGTGTGCGCCCCATCACGGCACGGGCCACGTCGATGGGATGCTTGGCCGAGGTAAGGCCGCAGGCGGCGCCCGTCTCGCCATTGCCCAGCATGAGACAAGCGTCGAGCTCGGCCGTGCCGTCGAGCGTGAGGGCCGCACCACGGGCGCAGTTGAAGCACGGGGCCTCCTCCATCACGTGGATGGCTACGATCACGGCGTCGGCGGCCGTGCCCTCGGCCGCAAGCACCGCATAGCCCGCGTCGAGGGCCGCCGCCAGCGCCGCGTTCGTCTCGGCCTTCTGCTCGAGAGTCATCTCGTGCAGGCGCCTGCCCGCGCCGCCGTGGATCACCAGCAGCGGTCCCTCTCCCCCAACGCGCTCGACGTGCACAACGTCGCCCATGCTCATGCGCCTTCCTTTCGTCCTAGGGAGATATGACAAAAGGCACGGCCCTCTGTCATGCCGCCCCTCTTTTCAGAAAAGGTGACAAAGGGCTCTGGCCCCTCCGTCACGCTCCTACAAAACGGGCGGCTCCGTCAACGCACGCGCGCCGGCGGAGCCGCCCAACAAATCAAAGTTCAAACAACCAAGAAGAGCTAGCAGACCTTGAAGACCCAGTTGTGCTTGTCCTCGACGGCGCCGTCCTGGATGCCGGTGAGGGTCTCGCGCAGCTTCTTCATGACCGGGCCGCACTCGACGTGGCCGGCCGGGAAGACGACGGTCTCGTCGGCACCGTAGACCTTGTTGTCGATCTCGCCCACTGGGGAAATGACGGCGGCGGTGCCGCACATGCCGCACTCGGAGAACTTGCCACTCTTGACCTCGGCCCACTCGACCGGGCGCTCGTCGACGACCATGCCGAGGTCCTGGGCAACCTGGACCAGCGAGCGACGGGTGATGGAAGGCAGGATCGAGTCGGTGTGGCTCTTGGGAACGACGAGGGTGTTGCCGTCGACGAACAGCACGTTGGCGCCGCCCGTCTCCTCGACGTAGGTGCGGGTCTCGGAGTCGAGGTAGAGGTTGTCGGCATAGCCGGTGGAGTGGGCCTCGACGGAGGGCTTCAGGCTCATGGCGTAGTTCAGGCCGGCCTTGATGTTGCCGGTGCCGTGGGGCGCGGCGCGGTCGTACTCGGAGACGCGCAGCTTGACGGCCTTGAGGCCACCCTTGTAGTAGGGGCCCACCGGCGTCACGAGGATGCGGAAGGTGTACTCGGGGGCGGGGGCGACACCGATGACGTTGCCGGAGCCAATCATGAACGGGCGGACGTAGAGCGTGGCGCCGGAGCCGAAGGGCGGCACCCAGGCGGCGTTGGCCGTGACGACCTGCTTGACGGCGTCAACGAAGCGGTCGACCGGGAAGGGCGGCATCTCGAGGCGCTGGGCGGAGTCGTACATGCGCTGGGCGTTCTGGTCCGGGCGGAAGCAGACGATGCTGCCGTCAGCGGTGGTGTAGGCCTTGAGGCCCTCGAAGACCTCCTGGCAGTAGTGGAAGATGCCGCCGCACTCGGAGACGTGCATCGTGTGGTCGGTCGTGAGGCCGCCCTCGTCCCACTCGCCGTCCTTCCAGTGGGCCTCATAGCTGTAGTCGGTCTGCATATAGCTGAAGCCGAGGCTGCCCCAGTCCAGGTCCTTCTTCTCAACTGCCATGCTGTAACGCTCCTCACGTACCTTGCCGTTCGTAAAGCGGCACTTCTATGTCGCGGTATCGCCACAGGATAGCCCCGTTATGTTACGGCGCGGTAACGGGTGCGGCGGGTGTGCGCAATGGCCGAGACGAGCGGGCCGACAGCAGGCGGCCGCGTGCCGGCAGACCCGTCCCCCGGCACGAAAGCGGGGCGAGAGGCACGCACCCCTCGCCCCGCTCGGCAAGCCAACTCAGCCTGGGACAGAATTGCCCGGAGCTGTTTCGTCCCACGTTACCTGGGAGTTGGGACGATAAAGCTCCGGGCTAAATCGTCCCAGGCCCGCCGGGCTCTGCTACCTGCCCAGGTCCTGCAGGGCCACGACGTCAAGCGACCCCTCGCGCGCCGTGCGGATGGCCTCGGCCATCGCCTGGGCACCGGCGAGCGTCGTAACGTTCGTGACGCGGTAGCGCACCGCAAGCTGACGCAGCGTGTAGAAGTCGCCGCGGGTCTCGTGGCCGCCAGGTGTGTTGATGATGAGCTGGATGTCGCCACCCGAGAGCATCGTGGCGATGTTGGGGCGCATCTCGCTCGCACGGCGCACGCTCTTGCAGGCGATGCCCGCCGCGCGCAGGGCCTTGGCCGTGCCCGAGGTGCCCACGAGCTCAAAGCCCATGCCAACCAGGTCGCGCGCCACGCCAATGATCGCGCGCTTGTCGCGGTCGCGCACGGAGATGAACACGCGGCCCTTCGTGGGCAGGCCGTAGGAGATGGCCAGCTGCGTCTTGGCGTAGGCGGCCGGGAACGTGGGCGCCACACCCATGACCTCGCCGGTCGACTTCATCTCGGGGCCCAGCGTCATGTCGGCGCCCGGGAAGCGGTCGAAGGGCAGCACGGCCTCCTTGCAGGCAAAGTAGTCAAACGTGCGGTCCTCGGGCGGCAGGCCCAGGTCGCAGATCTTCTCGCCCGCCATGATCTTTGCCGCCATGCGCGCGAGCGACACGCCGGTCGACTTGGACGAGAAGGGCACCGTGCGGCTCGCGCGGGGGTTCAGCTCGATGACGTAGAGGCGACCGTTGTGCACCGCGTACTGGACGTTGAGCGCGCCTACGACGTGGCAGGCCAGCGCCAGCTTGTGGGTGATCTCGCGAATCTCGGCGATCATCGAGTCTGCGAGCGAGTAGGGCGGCATGCAGCACGCCGAGTCGCCGGAGTGGATGCCCGCCTCCTCGATCTGCTCGAGCACGCTGCCCACGTAGCACTCCTGCCCGTCTGTCAGGGCGTCGACGTCGAGCTCGACGGCGGAGTCGAGGAACGAGTCGAGGTAGATGGGGTGGTCCTTGGAGACGCGCGTGGCGGCCTCCATGTAGCTCTTGAGGTGGCGCTCGTCGTAGGCGATGACCATGCCGCGGCCGCCCAGCACGTAGCTCGGGCGCACCAGCAGCGGGAAGCCGATGCGCTTGGCGACCTCGACGGCCTCCTCGTAGGTCTCGGCCACGCCGCTCACCGGGTAGGCGATGCCCAGCTCGTCGAGCAGAGCGCTGAAGCGCTCGCGGTCCTCGGCAAGGTCGAGGGCGTCGGGCTGGGTGCCCATGATGGGCACGCCCGCGGCCTTGAGGCGCGCGGCAAGGTTGATGGGGGTCTGGCCGCCCAGCGTGCAGATGACGCCCTCGGGCTGCTCGACGTCGACGATGTCCATGACGTCCTCGAAGGTGAGCGGCTCGAAGTAGAGGCGGTCGGAGGTGTCGTAGTCGGTCGAGACGGTCTCGGGGTTGCAGTTGACCATGACCGTCTCGTAGCCCTTGTCGTGCAGGGCGTAGGCGGCGTGGCAGCAGCAGTAGTCGAACTCGATGCCCTGGCCGATGCGGTTGGGGCCGGCCGAGAGGATCATCGCGCGCGGCTTGTCGGTGTCGCGGCGCTCGGTGGCGCCCCACTCGTAGGTCTTGTAGTGGTAGCTCGTGCGGGCCGGGAACTCGCCGCCGCAGGTGTCGACCGTCTTGATGGCGGGCGTCACGCCCTTGGCCTTGCGCCAGGCGCGCACCTCGAGCTCGGTGGCGCCGGTGAAGTGGGCGATCTGCTCGTCGGAGAAGCCCATCTGCTTGACCGAGCGCATGTCGCGGCCCGAGATGTCGGTGAGGCGGCGCTCGGCGAGCCAAGCCTCCGTGTCCGTGAGGTTCTTGAGGTGGTTCAGGTACCACGGGTCGATGCCCGTGAGGTCGTGGATCTCGTCGATGTCCCAGCCGCGGCGCAGCGCCTCGATGACGTAGTAGATGCGCTGGGCGGTGGGTACCGAGACGCGCTGGCGGAAGTCGGGTACGTCATAGAGCGCGGGGTCGTCGGCGCCGAGCATGTTCTCGCCCGTCTCGAGCGAACGCATGGCCTTGTTGAAGCTCTCCTCGAAGGTGCGGCCAATGGCCATGACCTCGCCCACGGCCTTCATGCGGGTCGAGAGGGTGGCGTCGGTGCCCTTGAACTTCTCGAAGGCAAAGCGCGGGACCTTGACCACGCAGTAGTCGATCGAGGGCTCGAAGCACGCGGGCGTTGCCTGGGTGATGTCGTTGGTGACCTCGTCGAGGGTGAGACCCACGGCCAGACGCGCCGCGACCTTGGCGATGGGGAATCCCGTGGCCTTGGAGGCGAGCGCCGACGAGCGGCTCACGCGCGGGTTCATCTCGACCACGATGATGCGGCCGTCCTCGGGGTTCACGGCGAACTGGACGTTGGAGCCGCCGGTGGCCACGCCCACCTTCTCGAGGATGGCGAGCGAGTAGTCGCGCAGCTTCTGCAGCTCGGTGTCGGCCAGAGTCTGTGCCGGCGCCACGGTGATGGAGTCGCCGGTGTGGACGCCCATGGGGTCGAGGTTCTCGATGGAGCAGATCACGATGCCGTTGCCGGCGCAGTCGCGCATGACCTCCATCTCGATTTCCTTCCAGCCCTGGATGGACTCCTCCACCAGGACCTCGCCCTCGGGCGACAGGTCGACGCCCTGGGCCACGATGCGGCGCAGGTCGTCCATGTCATAGGCGATGCCGCCGCCGGCGCCGCCCAGCGTGAAGCTCGGACGGATGATGACGGGAAAGCCCAGCTCGGAGACGATGCGCTCGGCGTCTGCCACCGAGTAGGCGAAGCCCGAGCGGCAGATGTGCAGGCCGATGTCCTCCATGGCCTCGGCAAAGAGCTTGCGGTCCTCGCCGATGCGGATCGACTCGGTGTTGCAGCCGATGACCTCGACGCCGTACTTGGACAGCACGCCCGCCTCGTCGAGCTCGATGGCGCAGTTGAGGCCCGTCTGGCCGCCCATGTTGGGCAGCAGGGCGTCGGGGCGCTCGCGCTCGATGACCTTGGCGACCGCATCGGCCGTGATGGGCTCGACGTAGGTGCGGTCGGCGATGTTGGGGTCGGTCATGATCGTGGCCGGGTTGGAGTTCACCAGCACGACCTCGTAGCCCAGGGCCTTGAGGCTCTCACAGGCCTGCGTGCCCGAGTAGTCGAACTCGCACGCCTGACCAATGACGATGGGGCCAGAGCCAATGACCAGGATCTTCTTGATGTCGGTACGCTTCGGCAACTAGAAGCGCCTCCCCTCGCGGACGTCGATGGCAAGATAGTCGGGCTCGCCCTCGATGAGGCGACGGAACGCCTCGAAGAGGTAGACCGCGTCGTGCGGGCCGGGCGAGGCCTCGGGATGGTACTGCACCGAGAACGCCGGGATGTCGAGGAACTGGATGCCCTCGGGCGTGCCGTCGTTGAGGTTCACGTGTGTGAGGCGGATGCGGCCGAAGCGCTCGGTGTTGGCGACCGGCGCGATGCGTCGCTCGCTCCAGAAGCGCAGGTCGGAGGTATTGGCGGCGCGCCAGGCGTCCACGACCTCCTGCCCGCCGGACAGCTCGACGTCGAGCTCACCCAGGCTCGGGAAGACAAGGCCATAGTTGTGGTTCTGGGCCGTGACCTCAACCATGCCCGAGAGCAGGTTCATGACGGGCTGGTTGCCGCCGTGGTGGCCGTACGGGAGCTTCTCGATCTGGGCACCCGCGGCCTGGCAGACCATCTGGTGGCCCAGGCAGATGCCAAAGACGGGGACGCGGCCCAGGAGCTGCTCGGCGCAGGCGGCGGGCTCGGGCAGCTCGCGGGGGTCGCCGGGGCCGTTGGAGAGGAACACGCCGTCGGGGTTGTCGGCCAAGATCTTCTCGGCCGGGGTGTCCCAGGGCACGACGTGCACGTCGATGCCGGCACCGATGAGGCCGCGCAGGATGCCGCGCTTCTCGCCGCAGTCGAGGGCGGTGACGCGCAGGCGGCGTCGCGGACGGTCGAGATCGACTTTGGCGTCGACGTCGTAGGCGTCGGCCGTCGAGACCTTGGCGACCCAGTTGGTCTCGGAGATGGAGGGGGCTCCCTTGACGCGGGCCACGAGGCTCGCCGGGTCGAGGTCGGTGGTCGAGATGGCGCAGCGCATCGTGCCGGCCTCGCGCACGCGCAGCGTGAGCTCGCGGGTGTCGACGCACTCGATGGCCACGATGCCATGCTCGGCGAGGAAGTCGGGCAAGGTGCCCTCGGCACGCCAGTTGTTGGGCGTGTGGCACATGTCGCAGACGACGACGCCCGCAAGGTCAACGCCATCGGACTGCATGTCGGCGGCGCACACGCCGTAGTTGCCAATCTGCGGGTAGGTGAAGGCAACGACCTGGCCGGCGTAGGAGGGGTCGGAGATGACCTCCTGGTAGCCGGACATCGAGGTGTTGAAGACGAGCTCGCCGAACGTCTCGCCGGTGGCGCCCACCGACAGACCCTCGAACGTGGTGCCGTCCTCGAGCGCAAGCAGCGCCTTGGTGGCGCCCTTTGCCAGAAGTGGGTTCACGCGTTCCCCTTTCGGTTGGGTTCGCGCGGCAAGAAAAAGACGCCCGGGGTGCCCGAACGCCATAAAAATAGACGCCCGGCATGGCCGAGGGCGTCCCCACAAGACGGGTGCGCATGCGCCGCGCGCCCTTTGGCCCAACGTAAACCCGGCATGTCCAGCGCCGAGTCAGGCCGTTTGCCTTGCAGGTATCCCGTACCGTGCTTAAAGGTCGTGGGTACTATAACGCCTTGTTTTGATGAGCGACAGCTAACTTTTGGTTTGGCAACCTTACATACCTGCAGGTAGAGCAGGTAGGCACGCGGTTATGCGCTCTTGCGGGCAGAATATCCATTTCTTGTGAAGCGCAGTGGGATGGGCGCGGGCGGCCGATGCATGCGAGAAGGGCGGGGCTCGCAGGGCGTTGCACGGATACCGGGCTCGTGCGTTCACGTGGGCATGGCGGGTCCGACTCGCTGCACGGATATCGGCTTCGTGCATCCCCGCAGGCCTGGCTGATTCGGTCTGCTGCACGAAAATCGGCTTCGTGCGTTCACGGGGGAACGCACGAAGCCGAATTAAGTGCAGCCAAAAGAACTCGGTCACCTCAATTGAATGCACAACCCCAAAAGTTGTGCAGCCCAACGCCCTCGAGTGCCACGGACAAATGCACAACCCCGACTTGTGAGCAGCAAGGCCGTCCGCGACCTCGCTAGGCGCCACAATCACAGGCGGACGAGGCCTTCTCGCCCACCTCGAGAGAGCGAATGGGCCTGCAGGGATTGCCCACCGCCACGCAGTTGGAGGGGATGTCACGCACGACGACGCTGCCGCCGCCAATCACCACGTTGTCGCCAATGGTCACGCCCGGCATCACGTGGACGCCCGCACCAATCCAGACGTCGTGCCCCACGCGGATGGGGCGAGCGTACTCGATGCCCTGGCGACGCAGCGCGGCGTCAACGGGATGCCCCGCCGTATAGAAGCCGCAGTTGGGCGCCACGAAGGCGTTATCGCCAAACGTCACCCTGGCACCGTCGAGAACCACGAGGTTATGGTTGGAGAAGAAGTTCTCGCCCAGCTCGATGTTGTAGCCGTAGTCGCACCAGAAGGGGACGGTGACGCAAGCGCCCTTCCCCACCTCGCCGAGGAGCTCGCGAAGAATCGCGCGCTGGCCCGCCGCATCGGAGGGCCGCAGCTGATTGAAGTCGTAGCACAGCTCCTTGGCATGGGCGCGCTCGGCAAGCAGCGCCTCGTCGTTGTTGGCGTCGTACAGCTCGCCCGAGAGCATCTTGTCCTTCTCGGTCATGGCATCCTCCGGACGCACCTCGTTGCCTCTTGCGACTACAGTAGCAGGAGGCGAAAGAGGAGGCGCGCGTGACATACGAGACGAACGACGAGACGCGCGGCCGCTTCCTTGCGGCGCTCGCGCGACGGGACATGCTGGGCGAGGATGGCCTCACCATCTGGGGAGAGCCCGCCTGGCGCCATATCGCCGCAGGTAGCGAGCCACAGGCGCTCGATGACGCAACCATGGCGCAGCGAAACGTCGTCGTTCGCGCGCATGCCACGCCAGCCCTTGCGGGCGAGCACTGCGCCGGATGGGTCGAGGCGGTCTTTGCCGGCTGTGGTCTGCGGCTTTATGCCGGGGACGCCCGCGAGCTCTATGAGCGTTACTGCCACGAGAGCAACGCCGCCCGCCTGCTCGTGGGCATGATCGTGGCCGTGCCCGCCGCCCCTTACACGCCGGGCGCCGCGCGCTTTGGCCACGTGGGGCTCTACATCGGGGACGACCAGGTCATGGACTGCGCGAATGCCCAGGTGCGCAAGCTGTCGCTCGACCTGTGGCTCAGCAACTACGGTGTGCAGGCCCCTCCTCGCTGGGGCTGGTACGGAGACGTTGCCCTGGCTTAGGCGCGGCGGCGGAACACGCGCCTGGAGCCTCTGTCGCGCTGGGACACTTGCTCAGGCAGGTATTGTCCCACTCCCCCGCTTAACCTGAGGTTTCGCGCTCCCCTTACGCATGCTCGCGCCAGACGGGAAGGGCGCGGCGCACGATCCACCAGACGGCGGCGACGGCAAGCACGCCAAAGAGCACGAGCTTGGCCATGTCGGTGGCCCAGCCAACCTGGTCGGCCACCTGCTGCCAGGCGTTGCCGGCCGCGGCACCTAGACGCAAGCCACAATACGGCAACGGGCCTTCCCACCCCGCGACAAGCGCGATAATTGGAAAAGGCCCAATGGGAGGAACGCGAATGCCAACACTGCCGAACGTCATCGAGACGAGGCGCCTGACGCTGCGGCCCTGGAACGAGGGCGATGCAGCCAAGCTCTATCGCTATGCGAAAGATCCCGAGGTAGGGCCTGCCGCCAGCTGGCCTGCGCACACCTCGGCCGAGGAGAGCCGCCAGATCATCCGCGACGTTCTTTCCACCCGCGGCACCTACGCCATCGTGCTCAAGGAGACGGGATTCCCCGTGGGCAGCATTGGCGTCATGAGCCCGCGCATGCATCACGCAGACGTTCAGAGCGGCGACCGCGAGCTGGGATTTTGGATTGGCAAGCCATACTGGGGTCGCGGTCTCATCCCCGAGGCCGTGGACGCGCTTCTCGGCCAATGCTTTGCCGACCCCGTTTGCCATGCCGTCTGGTGCGGCTATTACGAAGGCAACGAGAAGTCGCGGCGGTGCCAGGAGAAGTGCGGCTTTGCCTTCCACCACGTTGAGCCCAACAAACCCGTTGAGCTTCTGGACGAGGTGCGCACCGAGGTCTTCATGCGCCAGACTCGCGAGCAATGGCTTGCGAGAAGGGGGCGAAGGGGTTAGGCCGAGTGCGCCCTAGGCCTTCCCGCGCTAGGATGGGATGCCGCACGCTTCTCGATGGACTCAACGGTGACGTACGTCCTGCGCCCCCTGCGATAGCCCTGCAGGTTGTCAGAGTCGAGCAGGTGGGTTACGCGGCCGGCACTCACGCCAAGCATGCGCAAGGCCTCCGCCGCAGAAACGGTCTTGCCCCTCAAGACATAAGAGGCATCAAATTAGCAACTATTGCTATTTACTCGAACACGCAAGCGAGCCCGCCGCTACCGATACTTGTAGTGGCGCTTCCAGTAGGCGCGGGCTTCTTCCTCTAAGCTAAACGTGCGAGCGGTGCGGCCCCACCTCTTGAACTGCTCCCACGAGCAGCCAAACTTCCAGGACAGCGAAGTGCCGCAATGCTGGCCACGGCGGGCCTGTACCGCAGGCAAGCAAACCTTGCGAGATATGCGGACAAAAACGCGGGAGTGGTCTATTTAGACTTGCGCCACGAGCCACGAGCCACGAGCCACGAGCCACGAGCCACGAGCCACGAGCCACGATTAGTGTACATGAGTCAGAGAAACGCCCACTAGTTACGAGCATAATCAGAGTTGAGCATTGGCACGTTCGCAACTTGTGCACACTAGCTCGCCAAAGATGCGCACAGGGAGGGCACACGGCCCAAAGGAACCAGGTACCCAAAATGCGCGCTCGCCCGACAAGGGGCACCACGCCAACGCGATCAAACTACAGCAGGTAGTCAGGCGTTCCCGTCTCGGAGTTAAAGCGCATGTTGCCAACGGTGTACTCAAAGTGAGATCCGTTGTTGCTGGTGACGGTGTTCATGGGGTCACTGCTAATTACGGTGCTCACCTCGCCCGTCGAAAGGTCCATGCGTGTGCGGACCGTCCCCGTGCCAATCTCGCTCTCGAAATGCAGCGAACCATCAGACTTGAAGACGCTCCTGAGACCAGACATGTTCGGCTCCCTCCGCCGCAGACTCGTTTGATTAATACCCGGGTATCGGCGCGGCAAACCGCTGCTCGGACGCCATACGCTCCACCAATCGACCGCGGCAGGCCTGATGCCAATGACCTCGGTCAATCGCGCAGGCAGGACTGAAACGGGTAAGATAGATAGCAACAGGGGCTTACGCCCTCCTGTTACAACTTCTGTTTTGTGGGCCATGCCCAAGAAACAGCCGCCGGCCAGGGCGGCTGTTTTACGTTTAGCGGCACGACCCACGAGGGCTAGAGCTTAGAGATCAAGCTCAGAATCGCCGAGACTGCCGCCTCATCCATAGGCCTCCATGCTTCCCGACAACGCCAATTAAGCACGCACGCCTACGCTTGGATAAGTCTCTCGCGATAGGCAAGCAGTTGCTCGCCCAGTTCGTCGAGCAGCCGGCGCCCCTCGCTGGCCTTGGCCACCATGGGAGCAACGTATCCCTCAGGCTGGGGGTCGTAGAGCATATCGGGGTCGGGAAGCCACTCACCCGTCTCGTCGTAGCACATGCCATCAAGAATCGAGCTCTCGAACTCTTGCAAGGAAGCATAGGCTTCCGTATTCCCCACGACGGGATAGGCTCGACGCAGAGAGCGGCTATACGCGTTTAGCACCTGCTCATGAAGACCCAGGCTAAGGATAGAGTTGGGCTCCCCATCCACAGAAGCGTCTTCAACAACAACGGCGTCACGGTGCAGCGAGGGAGGGATACGGTCAAGGTCGTAGTCGCTCCACACGAAATAGTCGGTTTCCTTTGCGAGCTCAAGGAAATCAAAGGCCTGAGCCCACAAGTCGCACAGCACGTCGAGCTGTCGCTCCGTAAGATGTTCCTCCATGCTTTCGTCTCCCATCTTAATAAGAAGCTGGCAGGTCTCGACACCCAACCAGCCCGCCACGTCCCTGACCTTTGCGATATCGGACGGCACGTGGGCGCCACTGCGCCAATCCTTGATTGACGAGACGGAGACATTCACGACATGGGACAGCTCGCGCATCTTGCTCGCGCCAACGCTCCCATGGCCGAGAAGAGCGTCGAATGATCCGGACGAAAAGGCATACGTGGCATCGCCCATCTGGTAAACGTTTCTTTTCACGCGTCCTCCTTCAATGCGCTCACATCGTAGGAGTCGGGCGGGACACAAATAGGACGAAGCTGGGACGAACCACACGGACGGCACCCAGGCCATCACGCAGCCTGGACGCCAAGCTCTACTCCGTGCCCTGTATTATGTCAAACAAGTCCAGGTAGCTGTATACCGCGTCGTAGCGTACATCCTCAGCAAATATTCTCGTCGCACTCAGCGCATACAACTAAATGGCTATTTAGCTGATCTGGTAACGGCGGCTTCCAAAAAGCTGTATTGGGAGTACGAGACGAATGGCACAAATTTACCGGCTGATTGGCAATGGGTTCATATCGAAGATATCGCCAAGCTCGTTTCACGAGGGATAACCCCTAAGTACAACGAGCATAGTAACGAGATAGTTCTTGGCCAAACCTGCATACGCGGCAACCTCGTTCTTGTTGAGAACGGAAGACGTCACTGTCCAAAAAGGATTAACGAGAAATGGCTTCAGAGAGGCGACCTGCTTATCAACTCCACGGGAGTTGGATCGCTCGGACGCACCGCTCAGGTTTGGTTTGACCCAGAGAAACTCACGGTAGATTCGCATATCACAATAGTCAGAACCTCAAACCCGGAGCATGCTCTCTATCTTGGCTTTTGGGCTTTTGCTCATGAACGCTATATCGAAGCGCTCCATACTGGCAGCACAGGGCAGACTGAGCTCCCACGTGACTACGTAAAGTCGATGAGCTTAGTGCTGCCAGACGCCGAGACACTAGACAGGTTCAATACAATCGCAAAACCGGCGGTGAAAGCTATTGTCTCCAATCAAGCCGAGAACAAGCAGCTTTCAGCTCTTCGCGATGCCCTTCTACCCAAGCTTATGTCCGGCGAGATTGATGTCTCGAAGGTTGACCTCACGCAGCTAAATAGCCATTTATCTGGTTGTTGATAAGAGAACGCTCGAATATCGCATCAAGGATGCCAACGACCCGTCGCTGATCATCAATGGAAGGAATCTCGATTTCAATTCGAGCCAAATCATCTGGATGGACGCGAAAGACTTTCATCCCCTTCACATACTGCCTGAGAAGTCGCTTAAAACGGTCAGATTGAAGCAGCCAGTTCAGGTAAGAGGGAAGCACAAGATCTGGACGGTTAACATGCACAACAGTCGTCTCGGTGCCAGCGACTGCAGGCAGACCATCAGGGTTGTTAAACAAGAAAGCATGGCCCAAATCATCGACCGTTTCCGAGGTCAGGACATACACGATGTCCTGATCGCTTAGCCATTGATCTTCACGGATGGTTTCACTGTCGACAATGTATGGAATGGGCTTCTGCGGATTATCTACGTCGATGCGGACGTCAAACCCTTTGTAAAGGTCGCCGTAGTGAATATAAAGATAGTCCCCCCGATCAAACATGCGCGCACGCGGAATACTCGCTCCGCGAGAAAATGAGCAAATCTCGCCCAAAGCAACCTTACATCCCATAACCAATCGCCTCCAGATTCTTCTTGATCTGCTCCTGCAGACGGTTGGACTCCTCGAAGCACTTGGAAAGCTCGCCGGTCAGGCGCGCCATCTTCTCGTCGAAAGGCTCGTCATCCTCCTCGGCGTCGGCGATGCCCACGTAGCGGCCGGGCGTTAGGATGAAGTCCTGCTTGGCGACCTCATCGATCGTCGCGACCTTGGAGAAGCCCTTTTCCTCTTCAAGCTCGCCGTTGCGGAAGGCGTCGAACGCCTTCGAGACCTTGGCTACGTCCCCGTCCGAAAACTCGCGTAGCTTGCGGCTCACCATCGTGCCCATTTCGCGAGCGTCGACGAAGAGGGTCTTGCCCGCTTGCTTCTTAGCCTTAGAGATAATCCATAGGCTCACGGGGATGCCCGTGCTGTAGAACAGCTTGTCGGGCATAGCTACGATGCCCTCTACCAGGTCGGCCTCCACAAGTGCCTTGCGGATGTCACCCTCCGTGCCCGTCTGGCTGGAGAGCGAGCCATTCGCCAGAACCATGCCCATGCGGCCCGTGGCGTTCAAGTGGTGAACCATGTGCTGTACCCAGGCGAAGTTGGCATTGCCCTCGGGCGGGATGCCGTAATCCCAACGTGGATCGTCCTTGAGCTTATCGCCGCCCCAGTCCTTCAGGTTGAACGGCGGGTTTGCCAGGATGAAGTCGAAGCGCTCATTCTTGTGCACGTCGTTGAAGAACGTGTCGGCGTTGTAGGGTCCCAAATCGGCATCGATGCCGCGGATGGCCAGGTTCATGGTGGCCATCTTCCAGGTGGTGGGGTTGCTCTCCTGGCCAAAGATGGACAGGTCGTTTATGTTGCCGGAGTGGCGGCGCACGAACTCGGCTGACTGCACGAACATGCCGCCCGAGCCGCAACACGGATCGTAGACACGCCCGTGATAGGGCTCGATGATCTCGACCAGCGTCCGCACGATGCAGGCGGGCGTATAGAACTCACCGGCGTTCTTGCCCTCGGCCTCGGCGAACTTAGCCAGGCAGTACTCGTAAGTTCGTCCCAGGATGTCTCGTGTGTCGCCCTTCTCGGCCATCTGCACGTTGGTGAACAGGTCCACCACTTCGCCCAAGCGGCGCTTGTCAAGTTCCTGGCGGGCGAAGTTCTTGGGCAGGATATTCTTAAGCTTGTCGTTCTCGGCCTCGATTTGGCGCATCGCCTCGTCGATGACCTTGCCGATCTCGGACGTGTGAGCGGCGGCGGCTACCGTTTCCCAGCGCGCCTCGATGGGGACGAAGAAGATGCCCTCGGCGGTGTATTCGTCGCGGTCCTCCTCGAAGCCCTCGCCCTCGGCTACCAGCTCCTCGTGCTTCTGCTCGAACTTGTCCGAGATGTACTTCAGGAAGATGAGTCCCAGCACAACGTTCTTGTACTCGGAGGCGTCGATGTTGCCACGCAGCTTGTCGGCGGCCTTCCAAATCTGCTCCTCAAAGCCTATTTCGGCGGTGTTGTCAGTCTTTTTCTTTGCCATATGGGTTCCTTAGTCGTAGATTTTCGTGTCGGCCCACAGCTCACACTGGGCCATGACGGTTTCCATTGCGTCGGCCACGCCCTCGGGCGGGTACTTGTACTTGCGCAACAGGCGTTTGATGGCGCGGCGCATGCCAGCGCGGGCGCTTTCCTTCTTCTGCCAGTCGATGGTGGCGTTCCTGCGCATCGCGTCGGTCAGCTCGCGGCTGATTGCCACCAGCTGATCATTGTCGTAAAAGTCCTTTACAGCCTGCGGTTTGGTTATGGCGTCGTAGAAAGCCATCTCCTCGTCGGAGAGGCCGAGCTTCGCGGCCTCGTCGCGGTCGGCCATCATCTCCTTGGCCATCTTGACGAGCTCCTCGATGACCTCGGCGTTGCTGAGCATGCCGTTCAGATAGGCGTTGAGCGTCCCTTGGAGAAGCTCGCTGAACTTGCGGGCCTTCACCACGCTCGCGCGCCGGTACGCACGTACCTGCTCCTTGACGAGTCTCTTCAGAGCTTCAACCGCCACGTTCTTCTCCTTCATAGCGGCGACTTCGGCCAGGAAGCTCTCGTCGAAGAGGGATATCTCGACGCTCTTCTCGTCGAACAGGTCTATGACACCCTCGGCGCGCACGGTCTGCTCCAGGATCGCGGTCACGCGCTTGTTGAACTCGGCGTAGGTCATCCCGCTACCGCCTGTGCCCTTGCGTCCAGTAAGCCTTAAGACCTGAACACGCAGGACTGAGAGATATGCTGCCTCGTGCTGGTCCTCTTCCGATACGAGGCTCTTACACAAGGAGAGCGCCTGGTTCATGAGTTGGCACTGTTTGAGGAAGTCCTCCATGTCGTCTGAGCGCTCGGGTGCAAGCAGCCAGTCGGTGCCGTCGGCGATGGCATCGGCCAATCTTCCGCGGTTACCACTGAATATGTCTTCGTGGTAGTCGAAGCCGTACAGCAAGTCTCGGCAGACATCCAGCTTATCCAGGAACTTGGGGTAGGCGGTGGCCGCGACGTCCATGTTGCCGTAATTGTTCTGGTCGCGGTTGGTGTAGTCCCTCATGGCCTGTTTCAGGGCACGCGCGATTCCGATGTAGTCGACCACCAGGCCGCCCTCTTTGTCCTTGCACACGCGGTTGACGCGGGCGATGGCCTGCATCAGGTTGTAGCCCTTCATGGGCTTGAAGACGTACATGGTCGAAAGGCTCGGAACGTCGAAGCCCGTAAGCCACATGTCGACGACGATGGCGATCTTCAGCGAGTCGGAATCGTCCTTGAAGCGGCGTTCCATCTCTTTCTTGTGGGTCTTGCCGCCGCAGACATCGAACCATTCCTCGGGGTCCTGGTTCGACATGGTCATCACTACGCCTAGCATGTCTTTCCATTCGGGGCGCAGCTCGAGCAGCTTGCAGTAGATCTTCATTGCCATGGGGCGGCTGTAGGCTACGATGAGGGCCTTGCCGGCCAGCACGTCGGCGCGGTTGTTTTCGTAGTGCTCCACGATATCGCGGCACAGCGCGTCGACCGTTTCGGGCGCGCCAAAGATGGCATCGAGTCCACCGGTGTCGCGCTTGGCCTTCTCGACGCTGGCTTCATCGGCCTGCTCGGCGAACTCGGCATACGTCGCATCGAGCTGCGCCAGAGTGCCTTCGTCGAGCTTGAGTGCGACAACACGGCTCTCGTAGTAAACGGGCTTTGTCGACTCGTCTTCCACCGACTGCGTCATGTCGTAGACGTCGATGTAGTCACCAAAAATCTCGCGGGTGTTGCGGTCCTCCAAGGCGATAGGCGTACCGGTGAAGCCGATGTATGAGGCGTTGGGGAGAGCCTTGCGCACCACGCGGGCCGCACCTACCGATACCTTGCCGTGCTCGTCCATCTTTTCGGTCATGCCGTACTGACCGCGGTGCGCCTCGTCCACCATCACCACGACGTTGCTTCGGTCGCACAGGGGCTCGTCGCCATCGGTGAACTTCTGCATGGTGGTGAAGATGATGCCGTTTGCCTCACGACCCACGAGCAGCTCCTTGAGGCTCTCGCGGCTCGTTGCCTGAATAGGCGACTGACGCAGGAAGTCCTTGCAGCGCCCGAACTGGCCAAACAGTTGGTCGTCCAGGTCGTTGCGGTCGGTTATCACCACGATGGTGGGGCAGTTCAAACGCTCCTGCAGGAGGTGCGCGAAGAACACCATGGAAAGCGACTTTCCCGATCCCTGCGTGTGCCAGAACACGCCGATCTTGCCGTCGCCGTCCACGGCCTCAACTGCGCGGTCGATGGCCTTGGTCACGCCGAAGTACTGGTGGTAAGCGGCGAGGATCTTTATGACTTTCTCGCCCGAGTCATTGAAGCAGACGAAGTTTTTGATGATATCTATCAGGCGAGCCTTGGGCATCATGCCGTCGATCATCGTCTTCCAGGTCGCTGCCTTGGTCTCGGAGTAGTCTCCGTCGACCGACTTCCAGGCCACATAGCGGTCCTCGTCGGCGGTGATGGTTCCCACGCGCGTCTCGGCCATATCGCTCATAACGCAGAAGACGTTAGGGACAAACATGCTGGGAATGTGATGCATGTAGTTCCTCAGCTGCAGATAGGCATCCGAAGCGTCGGTCTCCTCGCGCGAGGGACTCTTCAGTTCGAACAGCACAAGCGGCATGCCATTAACGAAACAGATGATATCGGGGCGCTTCTCCGAATACTCTACGAAGGTCCACTGGTTCACAACGTGGAAGAAATTGTTTTCAGGACGCTCAAAATCGATTAGCTTAACGATATCGTTGCGGTCTTCTTTGCCATCGAAATAGCGAACCTCGACACCGGATTGAAGATAATCCGTGAAGGTCTCATTTCGCTGAGCAAGAGATCGGCCTTCAATGTTCGAGATCTTGAGAATTGCCTCACGAATCGCGCTGGAAGGAAGGTTCTTATTAATCGAGCTCAAAGCCATTGAAAGAACGCCAGGCAGAAAAATGTCATGATATCCGTCAGATGTTCTCGCTACGTCAGGCCCGTACAAGTAGTCATAGCCTTCGCAGTCCCTCAGATGTTCAATGATGACCTGCTCGTAGAAATCCTCGTTCATGCAGCAAGTCTCCGAGTTGTATTCGACTACCGAATTCACCATTGACTCCTCTGATAGCAAGAACCAAGACCGGCGTCATACACACCGGAATGCAGCCTTATACACTATTTCTAAGTATCGCAGTTTTGCCCATGCGCTCGATGGTCAACGCCTCCAACCGCTAGCTAAATCCCCTCGCTTCGTCCATAGTGAAATGCCCCGCAATCACATCCGCCTCACATCAACGGATGCAAGACGGCGTCCACGCAATCGCCTAGCAATGGCGATGGAACCAACTTGCCAGCTCTTCAGGAGCGCGCTCGTCCAGGCACTCAAAAACGAACTTGCCGCCGCCGCGAGAGCCACGGCGAAAGAACGTCAAGCAGCGATGCTTGTCGGAGCACGTATAGCAATGGGAGGTCCTGACTTTCTGCACCTCTCCAGCGTCATCGAGAAAGGTGAACTCCCCGTAATACCTCTCCTCAAACGCTCGGATGTCATACCTTTGGCGCACGACGCCGCAGCGTCCCACATACTGGGCGCACATGGTATCCTCGGGCGCCTCGACGAGCTTTACCATCCGCATGCTGTCAGTCATTCGCTCGCCCTCCATTGCGACATCTAGCTATAAAAGGTCCACGGGCTGATTAGTGAACAAATGTCATCGAAAGTGGCTTAGTTACGAGCAAACCCCAGTTGAGTGAGGGGCACTTAGCAACTTATGTGCACTAATGAGTCTGTGCGTGAGACCACAAGCCAACTACCCACGCCACCGCCGCTCGCTACACTCCCGCCCTTCTCGCCCTATCCTCCTCGAGCACACGCTGCTGGAATGGCGCCAGGTCCCGCTCGAGTTCGGCATCGCCCGTCTGGTTGACCCAGAATGGCCACTTGACGCGGTTCGCATACTCCACGCCCGCAAACCAGCTGCCCAGCTCGGCCAGACTCACGGGCATGTACCCGTTGGCGTCGACCCCAACGTCGTATCTCAGCAACCCCTGCCGCAGGTTGGCCTCGTTGTAGCTGCTCCCCTGCGAATGGATGTGCCCATGCAAGTGCCAGCTCCCGTGGCTCATGCCCTGCCAGTCCGCCATGGGATAGTGGCTCATCACGAGCTTCTGCCCATCAACCTTGAGCACGCAGATGGGCTGCTCCACGACGAATGCCCCAGCCACCGCCGGCTGGCTCCAGTCCTTGTCGTGGTTGCCCCGCACCAGGTGCACCTTGCGGCACCTGATCTGCCGCCGCAGCTCAAGCGCCTGCTGTACCGTAATCGAGAAGCTGAAGTCTCCCAGCACGTACAGCTCGTCGCCCGGCATGACCCGCGCGTTGATGTTGTTGATGATGCCGCGATTCATGGCATCGATGCCGCTCCACGGCCTGTCCGTGAACCCCAGCACGTTCGCGTGCCCAAAGTGCGTGTCAGACGTAAACCAAAGCATGGCCCGCTCCCCTCGCCCTCGGCTTGGTTTGCGAGCCATGCTAGCACGTCATTCGGACACTATTTGGTTGTAGTTGCGGATGTGCCAGTCTATTTAGACATCGCCTCGCCCTTCTCGGCAATGTACCAGCAGGCCCGTTCCCGTGGCACGCCTACTTGGACTCGGCCTCGCCCTGGCAGAAGCGCTTGTCAACCCAGCCCGTGAGAATCGGGGCCAGCACCGCCGTGATAATCACGGCCGTCGCAATCTGCGCGTAGGCCACCGGGGCAATCGCCGCGTACTTGGGCGCAACCTCGGCCAGCGCCGCGGGCGTGGTCATGGCCGTGCCCGCGATCGTGGAGCATGCCACGGCCGGCTTGCCCGTACCGCCCATGAGCCGCTCGAACGCAAACGTCACCGGACCCGCCACGAACACCGTGATGAGGCCCAGCAAGATGCCCGAGATGCCGCCCGTCACGAAGCTCACGAGGCTCATCGAGCAGCCCAGCTGAAAGCCCAGCACCGCAATGGCGGGATTCGTGCCCGGCACGAGCAGGTTGCGAATGAACGGGAACAGGTTGCCCAGCACCATGCCAATGACCAGCGGCAGCACCGAGCCAACCACCGTTCCCAGGGGGATGTTCGCCAGGCCGCTCACGCCCAGGATGATCATCGTGACCGTGGGACCCGCGGTGAAGAACAGGATGCCAACCGCGCCCTGCTCGGACTCGTTGCCATACTCGCTCATGATGCCCGTGTAGAGCGCCATGTTGCAAAACGAGATGCCGCCGATGATCGACACGCTCGAGAGGCCCAGGAAGTTGTCGTTGAACAGGTAGGCCACGCCCAGACCCAGCGCCGCCGCCAGCACGAGCTTGGGGATGAGCACCACGATGCCGGTCTTGACGACGCCCGGCGTCGACTTGAACGAGATGCCCGCGCCAACAAACAGCAGGATGGCGGCCACGACAGCGTTGGCTCCGCCGCGCGTTGCGTTGGTGAAGAAACCACCGATCTCGAGCACCTGCGGGCAGAAGGTGTTGATCAACAGGCCTGCGATCATCGGGTAGATCATGATATCGCCGGGGATGCGCGGCACCTTGAAGCGCTTAGCGGGGGCGGACTGATTTGCTGTGGTTTCGCTGCTCGCCATGCGGCCTCCCTACTCCGGGGTCAGTCCGGCCATGGTAACAGACGAGATGGTTCACACCTTGATATGTTTCAGGACGGCAACATTACGCGGCCTGCGCGCTACGAGATGGGCGCGAAAGCCCTTCTGGGCCTCCATCACAAGAACCTCGAAGCCCGCGGCCTGGGCCAGCTCCACAAACTCGCGTTGCCTAAGGATGCGCACGTCACCGTGACCCACCAGGCGCGCAAGCGGCAGCTCCACGTGGTTCATGAGCCACACGACGGGGTCGCTCGAAGTGTAGTCGCGCAGGATGAGGCGGCCACCCGGGCGCAGCACGCGCAGGGCGCCGGCGAGAAACGCTGCCGGGTTAGGATAGTGGTGGAAGCTGTTGGAGCACAGCACAGCGTCGAAGCTCGCCTCGTCAAACGGCAGGTTTTCGGCGTCGCCCACCACGAACTCCATGCCAGGCGCCACCTTGGTGCGCGCCACCTCGATCATCTCGGGCGTAAGGTCAAGGCCAACGTAGCGCCTATCCGGGTACTTCTCGTGGAGCAGGGCGAGCACCGCGCCGGTTCCGCAGCCAACGTCGAGCACCGCGTCGAACGGCTCCTTCTCGAGCTCGGCAAGCATCTGGGGATAGTCGTCGCGGCACATCTCGTAGATGCCCGCGTGATCGCTGTCGTAGGCGCGCGCCGCCTCGGTAAACTCCCTAATGGAAAGCTGCTTGTACTCCTCGGGCGTCATGGCGCCTCCGCTCTCGCTCGCCGTTGGCAATTGTTAGCCTAGTTTAACTCATTGGCAGCAGACGAGCGGAGCGAAGGAGGGCGGCGCATAAAGGAAAGAGGTGCGGCGGGGCCCAGCTCCCCCACCGCGCCCTTCGCGCTCATGGCGAAACGGGGACAAAAGGCACGTCCCCCTGTCCCCGCCGCGCAGCCCGCTACTCCCCGCGGACGTCTCCCATGAAGAACAGGGCCACGGTGCCAGGCCCGGTGTGCGAGCCAATCACCGTGCCGATGTCGTTAATCTCCACCTTGCCCGCGAGCGCGGGAAAGCGCTGCTCAATGAGGTCGCGGACGCGCTCGGCGTCCTCGCGGCAGGCGCTCATCGACAGCAGGCACTTGCCCGCGTAGTCGTGCCCGTCCTGCGCGTGCTGCTCCATGCGCCTCACCATGTCGTCGATGGCCTTGGCCTTGGTGCGAATCTTGTCGCGCGGAATGAGCTTGCCGGCGTTGTTCATGTTGAGCACCGGGCAGATCTTGAGCGCCGTGCCCACGAAGCCGCTCACGCGCGAGACGCGGCCGCCGCGCACGTAGCTCGTGAGGTCGGTCGAGAAGAACCAGTGGTGCACGCGCAGGCGGTTCTCGAGCGCCCACTCGTAGGCCTCGTCAAGCGTAGCTCCCGCGTCGCGCATGTCGGCCAGGTACTCGACGAGCATGCCGTAGCCCGAGCTCGCACCCAGCGAGTCGACCACGAGGATGCGCCTGCCCGGGTGCGCCTCCATCATCTGGGTCGCCGCAATCTGGGCGCTCTCGAACGCACCCGAAAGCCCGCTCGACAGGCTCACGTGCAGGACGTCGCCGCCGCCCGCCACGATGGGCTCCCACAGCTCGACGAACTCGCCCACGCTGACCTGCGACGTCGTGGGCGTGGCGCCCGCCTTGATCTGGGCGTAGAAGTCGTCGGGGCTGATGGACTGGTAGAGGTCGTCGAGGTGGTCGACGCCCGACTCGTTCCAGTGAAAGCACGCGAAGGGAACGCCGCGGACGTCGAAGAACGACTTGGGGCGGTCTGCCGTCGAGCAGCAGGTGAGGGTGAAGTTTGCCATGGTGACTCCTTGCGTCGCAGGCTTGGGCCCAGTGACTTGATTGTAGCGCCGCGCGGCCGCGCACAAATGAGGGGCCGCCCGGCGATTGCCGAGCGGCCCTCGAAGCTAAGGCCAGGTTGTCTGGCGTCGCCTACAGCATGGAGCCAAAGTCGCTCACGAGAATCTGGCCGGTGAGCGCACGACTCTCGTCGCTTGCCAGGAACAGCGAGATGTTGGCAACGTCCTCGGGCATGCAGGGCTGCGTGCGGAGGTTGGAGTGGGTCGCCATGGCGCCCATCATGTCGGGATCCATGTCGGCGGCGGTGGTGCCGGCGACCATGGGCGTCACGATGGTGCCCGGGCAGATGGCGTTGCAGCGAATGCCCTCGGCCTGGAAGCGCAGCGCGGTGTGCTTGGTCACGCCAATGACGGCGGCCTTGGTCGAGACGTAGACGGCGCCGCCGCAGCCCTTCTCGCCCGCGACCGACGCGATGTTGACAATGCTCGCGCCGGCGGCCATGCGCTTGGCGGCCGCGCGCATACAGCGCATCGTGCCCTTCTGATTGGTCTCGACGATGCGGTCGAGGTCTTCGTCGGTGAAGCGGTCGATGGGCTTGAGACCCTTCTCGAGGATGCCGGCGTTGTTTACGAGGACGTCGATCTTGCCAAACGCGTCGACCGCGGCGGCCATGAGGCGCTCGGGGTCGTCGGGCTTGGAGATGTCGCAGGGAACGGCGAGCGTGCGACCGCCAGCCTGGTTGATTTCGTTGGCGACCTCGTCGAGCGCCTCCTTGCGGCGCGCCGCCATGACAACGCTTGCGCCTTCGGCTGCGAACAGCTTGGCGATGGCGGCGCCCACGCCGGAGTTTGCGCCAGTGACGACGGCGACCTTGCCCTCGAGCCTTCTCATGATGGTTCCCCTTCTGCTTGGCCGGGCAAGACGCCCGGCAACTTGCCCGAGGTGTGACCCCGGGCGCCCAACGGGACGCAGCGTAGAGGATGCGGGGCAAGTTAGTTGCAAGTTTTTGGCAGGCGGGAGCCGCCTATCGGCAGCTGCACGCAATCTACCGGGGAGGCGCTCTAGAATTTGGTCATTCGACCGAGTTCTGAACGAACTAACGGCTGAATTTGGCTTTAGCCCGAGTATTCCTTTAATTGTTACCTGCGGTTTTGCTGCGCAGCTGTCCTCTAATTTGGCTCGACCTCGTTCAGAACTCGGTCGAACGACCATAACGAAGCGCATGCGTCCGGTAGATGGCTTGTGCGGATGAAATTGGACGGCCTCGCACCCGGCAAATGGCTCGCAGGGACGCCAGCGCCCACCCATCGCCACGCCTTGCGCCCGGCAGGTGGCTCGCGCGGGCGTCATAATTAGCCCGACAACCCACCTAATTAGCAAAAAGGGCCGCCCGCGCGGCTCACGCCTACGTTGACGCACGGGCACACACCTGCCTCGCCAACGAAAAGGGCCGCCCGCGCGATGGCGAGCGGCCCTTCCATGAGAGGATTTGGGACAAAGAGGGACTCGGACTGCCCGCGCCAGCCCGTCTACCTGCGCCTACTTAAGCGTGGCGTACATGACGGCCTTGATGGAGTGCATGCGGTTCTCCGCCTCGTCAAAGACGACGGACTTGTCGGACTCGAAGACCTCGTCGGTGACCTCCATCTCGGCGATGCCAAACTTGTCGTGGACCTCGACGGCCGTGGTGGTGTTGAGGTCGTGGAAGCTCGGCAGGCAGTGCATGAAGATGGCGCCCGGCGCGGCCTTGGCCATCGCGGCGGCGTTGACCTGGTAGGGGCTCAGCAGCTTGATGCGCTCGCCCCAAAGGTCGGCGCTCTCGCCCATCGACACCCAGATGTCGGTGTAGACGACAGTGGTGCCGGCGAGGCCCTCGTCGAGGTCCTCGGTGAGCGTCACGGTCGAGCCGTTCTCGGCGGCGATGGCGCGGCACTGCTCGACGAGCTCCACGGGCGGCATCTGGGCGGCCGGGCCGCAGGCGCAGAAGTCGATGCCCAGCTTGGCGCACACAACCATGAGCGAGTTGCCCACGTTGTTGCCAGCGTCACCCATGAACGTGAGCTTGTTGCCGGCGAGCTTGCCGGTGTGCTCGCGCACGGTGAGCATGTCGGCGATCATCTGCGTGGGGTGGAACTCGGTGGTAAGGCCGTTCCACACGGGCACGCCGGCGTTGGCGGCGAGGTCCTCCACGATCGTCTGGGCAAAGCCGCGGTACTCGATGCCGTCATACATGCGGCCAAGCACGCGGGCCGTGTCCTCGATGGACTCCTTCTTGCCCATCTGCGAGCTCTTGGGATCGAGGTAGGTGACGCCCATGCCCAGGTCCATTGCGCCCACCTCGAAGCTGCAGCGGGTGCGCGTGGAGGTCTTCTCGAACAGAAGCACGACGTTCTTGCCGTGCAGCCAGTCGTGGCGCTCGCCGGCCTTCTTCATGGCCTTGAGCTCGGCCGCAAGGTCGATGAGGTAGAGGACCTCATCGGTGGAGTAGTCGAGCAGCTTGAGGAAGTTGCGGCCCGAGAGGTCGACGCCCTTGGCTGCGTAGGTCTCGTCTGTCTTCGTGTGATTCATGGTGGCCCCTCTCAGATGCCGTGCATCATTGCTTTGAATATTCAAATTCTTGCATAAATCTGTATGTAATCCAATGTTTTGTGATTATAGCGAGATGATATAGCCAATTCAACCCATCCATGCGAGAAGGACGCGGGGCCAGGAGGAGAGGCACGACACCCACGCCCCCAACGGAGACGGGCCGCCAACCGTCAAGGCTGGCAGCCCTCCCGGAGGCTACAGGTTGTCTCTCACGAACGGCATGCTCATGCAGCGCGGGCCCCCGCGGCCACGCGATAGCTCGGAACTGGGCAGCACCACGAGCTCGAGGCCCGCGCGATAGAGGGCCTCGTTGGTGGCGGAGTTTCGTTGGTAGACGCAGATGCGCCCGGGAGCGATGGCGAGGGTGTTGGACCCATCGTTCCACTGCTCGCGCGCGGCCGCGATGGGGTCTCCCCCGCCGCAGCGGATGAGCTGCACGGCGTCGAGCCCGAGGATGCGCGCGAGGATGCGGTCGAGCGAGTCGCGCACCTCCTCGACGGTAAGCTCGCCCGGCTGGGAGCCGCGCGTGATGCGGAAGACCTGCAGCGTGCCAAGGACGGCCGGGTGAACGGTAAACTTGTCGACGTCGATCTGGGTGAGCACGGTGTCGAGGTGCATGAACGCACGACTCTCGGGGATGCGCAGGGCAAAGAGGCGCTCGATGGGACAGGCGTCGTCCCAGATCATGCGGCTCGCGAGGGTGTCGATCGCAGCCGCCTCGGTGCGCTGCGAGATACCCACGCAGATGGTGTCGGGGCCCAAGACGAGGACGTCGCCACCCTCGATGTGATAGGCAAGGTCGCGGTCGTACCACAACGGAACGTTGCGGTAGCCAGGATGGCACGCAAACAGGAAGCGCCCGTAGATGGTCTCGCGGCGGCGCGTGTGTTCGTACATGCGGTTAAGGCTCACACCCGGCCCCACTACGCAGAACGGGTCGCGCGTGAAGTAGAGGTTGGGCATGGGGTCGACGATGAGCTCGGTGTCGGGCTCGGCCGAGTCGCCAAGCGCGGCGACGAGCGTGGAGGTGGAGCCGAGTCGTGCGCTGGTCGCAGCCACCACACCCGTGCCCGCGACGTAGCGGCTGCCCAGCGGCAGCTCGAGCTCGCGGCGCGTGACGCCCGACATGGTCTTGAGCACGAGGTCATAGGGGTCGCGAATGGAGTCGAGCAGCTCGCGGATGGCAGCAAGCGCCACGTTGTCGTGCACGCCGCACTCGGCGAGGAACTGGTTCGTGAACTCCTGGCGCGCGCCCGGCACGGCGGCCAGGGCATCTGCCACGAGACGCTCGAGGTAGACGACCTCGACCCCCTCGTTGCGCAGCAGCTCGGCAAAACGGTCGTGCTCTGCCTGGGCGACCTCGAGGAAGGGGATGTCATCGAAGAGCAGGCGGCCCAGGTCTGCCGGCATGAGGTTGAGCAGCTCTTCGCCGGGGCGGTGCAGGCACACGCGGCGCAGGCGGCCAATCTCGCTGGGCACGTGAAGGGGGCTCTCGGACGCGGGGCGGGCCTGGACGGCGCCGACGTTAGCGGCGGCCATGCTAGTGCTCCCCCAGGCTGGCGTCAAGCTCGGCCAGCTCAGCCGGCACGAAGGAGGGCTCGCAGAGAAACGAGGTGCACACAGCGTCGGCCTGGACGCGGCGCGTCTGCGCAAGCGCGGGCTGGCCCTGGGCATCGTAGGCGTCAGCGATGCGACGCAGCGCATAGTTGGCATAGGACGCGAGCGAGTCTGCCACGCCCGACAGCTCCATCATCGTCACGAGCGAGCTGGGATCGAGCGACATCGCGGTGACGCCGTCGAGGTCGAGCAGCGACCCCACGGCGTCCTCGAGGTCCTTGATGGCCTCGGGGTCGGTGTCGAGGAGGGCCGCGCGCAGGCGACGCGCGAGGACGTTGGCGAAGCGACGCACCATCTCGGTGAGGTAATCACGTTGCAGCATGGTCAGTCCTATACGCTTTGAGCAGGCCCGCCAGCTGCAATGATGCAGGTGGCGGGCCCTTCTCTCTATTCCGGTCTCACTCATTCTATGCGTTTTGGCACCTTGTATATGCGCGCTGGCACAAATACACGGGCTTGCTACCCCTGGGCGGGCGGCGTAAGTAGAGCGGATTGGCGAACGCAGCGGTCGCCAACCGCCCAATCGCCCGCAAGTCCTACCCCTGGGTGGGCGGCGTGACCCCCAGGTGCTCGAAGGCTGCAAGCGTTGCCTGCCTTCCCTGCGGCGTGCGGATGATGAGGCCACGCTGCAGCAGGTAGGGCTCGTAGACGTCCTCCAGGGTCGAGGGGTCCTCGCCCACCGAGCTCGCGATGGTCGAAAGCCCCACGGGCCTGCCGCGGAATGTCACGGCAAGCGCCTGCAAGATCTTGGTGTCCATCCAGTCGAGGCCCAGCTCGTCGATCTCGAAGAAGGTCATGGCCTCGGCGGCTACCTCGGAGGTAATGGCGCCGGCCGCGCGCACCTGCGCGTAGTCCCTCACGCGCTTGAGCAGGCGGTTTGCCAGACGCGGCGTGCCACGGCTGCGGCTTGCCACCTCGAGCGCGGAGTCATGGTCGATGGCGACGCCCAGGATGCCCGCGCTGCGCTCGACGATCTGCGCCAGCTCGTCGACCGAGTAGTAGTCGAGCCTGAACGAGATGCCAAAGCGGTCGCGCAAGGGACCGGTGAGCAGGCCCGTGCGCGTGGTGGCGCCCACCAGGGTAAAGCGCGGCACATCGAGGCGAATCGAGCGGGCCGCGGGGCCCTTGCCAATCACGATGTCGAGGAAGAAGTCCTCCATCGCCGGATAGAGAACCTCCTCGACGTTGTGGTTGAGGCGGTGAATCTCGTCGATGAAGAGCACGTCTCCGGCCTCGAGGTTGGTGAGGATGGCCGCGAGGTCTCCCGTGCGCTCGATGGCCGGGCCGCTCGTGGTGTGGATCTTGGTGCCCATCTCGTTCGCCACGACCGAGGCGAGCGTGGTCTTGCCAAGACCCGGGGGGCCCGAGAAGATCACGTGATCGAGCGGCTCGTGGCGGCTCTTAGCGGCCTCGATGAGCACCCGCAGGTTCTGGCGCACGCGCATCTGGCCACAGTACTCGTCGAGCGTCTGGGGGCGCAGGCTGCGGTCGATGTCGAGGTCGTCGGCCGTGAGCTGGGCCGACACGCCGCGCGGCTGCTGCGAGCCCGCACCATGCGCGGTGCCGGCGCCCGCGCCGTCTGCGAACAGGTCACGCGAGGGGTCTGCCTCCCACATCTACGACCTCCTCCCCAGGCGCTTGAGCGCGTACTCGAGGGCCGTCTTGGTTGTGGTGGCGCCCGCCTGCTCGTAGCCATCGAGCGCAAGCGTGGCCTCCTCGCCCGTGAAGCCCATGGCGAGAAGCGCGGCCGTGACGTCTGCCTCGACGCCCGAGACGCCAACCGGGGTGGGCGCCACGATGCCCGACTTGCTGGGAACGCTCGCGGCGGTGGCAAGGCCCACGAGCGTGGGGTCCTTGGCAAAGACGCCCTCGAGCTCGAGCAGCAGACGTCCGGCGAGCTTCTTGCCCACGCCGGGGGCGGTCGCCATCATGCCGGCGTCGTTCGCCACGACCACGCCCGCGAGCTGCGAGGGCGTAAAGGTCGAGAGCACGGAGAGCGCGAGCTTGGGACCCACGCCCGAGATGGCGCACAGCCTGTCGAAGAGCGAGCGCTCCTCGCGCGTGGAGAAGCCAAAGAGCGTCATGGCGTCCTCGCGCACCTGCAGGCGCGCGAGCAGCGTGACGCCCGGGGTGCCCACCTCGGGCAGCGACCCGGCCGTGACGGCCGAGATGCCGAGCTCGTATCCAACGCCGCCCACGTCAAGCACGGCGCACGAGGCCGTGAGCTCGATGAGCGTACCAGTAAGCTGGACGATCATGCGCCCCTCCTCCTGTCATGTTCGGTCGAGGCGGTGAGCCCCGACTTCGTGGCCGCCATGGCCTTGGCAGCCGCGGCGCCGTGGACGGCCGAGGCCGCGAAGGTGCGGCTGAGGTTTGCGTGGCACACGGCCGCCGCGAGGGCGTCCGCGCAGTGGTCTGGCTTTGGGTCGTGGTCGAGCGCGAGGACGTTGCGCACCATGTACGTTACCTGGCGCTTGTCCGCGGCGCCCGTGCCCACCACGGCCTGCTTGATCTGCATGGGCGTGTAGCTGGCCACCTCGACCCCGCACTGCGAGCACGCCACGAGGGCGGCGCCGCGCGCGTGGGCCGTGAGGATGGCCGAGCGCGTGTTCTGGCCAAAGAAGATGTCCTCGATGGCGACGCTTGCCGGCTCGTAACGGCCGATTGCCTCGGACAGCTCGTTGCAGATGCGGCCCAGGCGCTCGTGGAGCGGCTCGTCGGCCTCAGTGTGGATGCAGCCGTAGGCACGGGCACGCGCAAGCGACCCGCGTGTCTCGATGACGCCCCAGCCCGTGTTTGCCAGGCCGGGATCGATTCCCAGGACGATCATGCGCACCTCCCCGCGAGTTCGTGGCCACCGCGCAAGCGCCGGCCAGCGTCACTACCCGAACACAGGTTCTATTCTAGCATGGCCGCGGGCACTTCTCGCACAGTATACGAAAATATGTTCGAGAAGATGGCAAGCCCAGGCAACCAGCCCCCATAAGCGCAGCTCACAAGCCTAGTTATCCGAGAAGAGCCCACCCATCCAGGGGCCAGGGCCGTCCTTGCCGGGCCTGTTCGACTCGCCCCGCAGGCGTCGGCCGTCTGCAAGCTCCTTGAGAAAGCCCATGAGCTCGCCGGCCTTGGGGCCAATCTGGTCCCTGACCTCGTCGGGAATGGAGAAGTCGAGCCCTGCGGCCGGGGCGCCCGCCGCCTGCCATCCCGCGGGCGCGGACGACGCCGGCGCCATGGGAGCGCCAGCGGGCCTCGTCGAGGCGGCGCGCGGCATCGCGCGAGGCCCGCTGGGGCGCACGCGGTCGACCTCGGCCAGCTCCGCCTCGCTCATCACGCGGTCCCTCCAGGCGTCGGCCACGGGGCGGCCGCACTCCGCAAGCGAGCATGCCGAGACCACCGGGTAGGTTGGCCCCTGGCGACGGCTCGCCTCGCACAGGGCCAGGCGCCCGAGCACGCGCAGGGTGCCCTGCTTGCCCAGGCGCGAGGCAACGAGCTCGGAGGTCTGCGCATGTCGCTCGATACGCAGCAGCAGCACCGCGTCGAGCTCGGAGAGGCGCCCCTCGTCGCTTGTGGCAACGGACTCGAGGCCCAGGCCGCAAGGAACGCACAGACGCTCGAAGCAGCCCGCGCCCATCACGGGCGAAACGGTGTTTCTCCAGCGTGCGGCTCGTGCCACGTCGGAGCGGTAGACGTCGCCAAACGGCGCGAAGGCCCGCGCGGCCACGCAGGCGCCGCCAAGGTGCGCGCCGGCGCCAACCGCGAGCTCGGTCTTGTCGGCACTCGACAGGGCAAGCAGCCCCTCGCCCCGGGCAAGCGCGCCCAGGCGCACCTGCAGAAGCGCCGCCGTGAGGTCGGCCTCGTCATCGCCCAGGGCAGACGCGGCCTGATCGAGGTCGCGGGCGGACACCTCGTCCACGTCGCGGATGCGCAGCAGGCGCACGAGCGCCCGGGCATCATCGAGCGCGGCGCGGTCCCGTGCCGAGACGAGCGCGTGCACGCGCAGCGGCCCCACCGCGTCGACCGCCAGGGTCGCAACGGCGCTGCTCGCAAGCGTTCCGTCGACCACGAGCGCCACGCCGGAAAGGCCGCGCTTGGAGACCTGGTCGCGCACGGCGGCCGCGAGGGCCTCCCATATGAGTGCGGGGCGATCGTAGGCGGGCGCATCGACGGGCTGCGCGAGCGGCCCCTCGTCGAGCACGCCAATATCGCAGGTCAGCAGGTCCTCGGTGTTCGAGGGGGCCACTGCGGCGAGCTCGCCCCAGGGCGCCATCACGAAGCTGCCGCCCACGTAGACCATGTCGTCGTAGGCGCCGGCAGCACCCGCTGCCACCAGCCAGGCGTTGGCGTCGCGAACCTCGCGCGCGTAGCAGCCGTCGGCCACCGAGGGGGCCAGGCAGCTCTGCTCGTCATCGGCGTTGAAGGCGTCGACGGGCATGTAGCAGATGACGTCTGCGGTGAGGTCCTCGGCAAAGGCCGCGAGGTCGGCCGCGGAGAGCGCCAGGCCCAGGGCGATGCCACGATAGTCGACGACCGTGGGCTCGACGAGCTGCGCCACGTCTGCGGCGACGGGCGGCGCGAGTGGGTCGGCGGCGGGGAAGATGCCTCGTCCGGTGTCGCCGAAGGTCCCCAGCGGCAGCGACCCGTCGACCGCCGAGGCGGCCTTGAGCGCGCCGCCGCAGATGACCGCGACGTCGAAGCGCGGCGAGCCGGACGCGCACGAGACGAAGGGAACGAGCGCGTCGACCTTGAGCCCGCAGGCCAGGCGCTTGAGCGCGAGAATCATCGCAAGCTGGTAGGACTCATCGGCCACAAGCGTCTGGGGGTCTGGGCCCATGAGGGCAGCGGCCGGATAAACCACGAGGCCACAGCCCTGCTCGGCTGCTTGGTTGCCATACGCGAGCATTGCGGCCACCGTGCGGTCAAAGTCGCCCGGCGTCGTGTTCATCTGGGCGACGGCAATCTTCAAGCTATCCATACGCATACCTTTCGCAAGCCCGCCGCGGCCGCAAGACGGCTGACAGGCAGAGGTTTCTCGCACAGCATCCTACCGCGGGCCTGTGACGGGCGCGAGCGGGGCAGGAACGCGCCTACGCCTTGGCGGCGAGCAGGCGCACGCCCACCTCGGTGTCCTGGCAGTGCGTGCAGGCGGACTCGCGGGTAACGATCCAGGCGGCGAGCAGGTCTCCCGCGCATCCAGACAGGTGGAAAGACGCCGCAAGAAGAGCAATAAACAGCAGGTCAAACACCATACCAATTAGAACGTGCGCAACGGTGAGCACCACCGTGGGCGCAAGCAGCACAACGAGGAAGCGCCCGCGGGTGAGCACGAGCCCCGGGCACCCCGCGTAGAGCATGCCGTCCGCGTGCCCAAAGCGCACACGCACGCCGCGGCCGCCCAGGAGCCTGAAGAAGAGGGCGTGGACGAGCTCGTGGACGGGCAGCGACACCAGCGTGACGCCCGCAAGCAGGGCAAGCGCCGTCAGCGGGTGAAGGGCGACGCCGCTCGTAAGCAGGGGTGCTACCGCAAACGTCGCCACGAGGCCACACGCGAGGAGCACAAGGCTCCAGCGCGTGAGCCGGGCACGCAGCCGCTCGTCTCCCAGGAAGTCGATGTCAAGAAGCTCGGTCATCGCACGGGCTCCCCGTCAGGTGAGACGGCGGAGGCGCGGGGCGCAGCGTCCTCAGTGTGGGACGCGCAGCACACGGCACGGGGCGCGGCGGGGTCGCCCTGGGGCACGATCCCCTCGCCATCGAGACGTAGCTCGTAGACGTTGGTCCACCCCGTAAGGGACAGCCCCTCATAGGGGAACCACACCGGCTTGTGGAGAACAAATCCCAGCTCATGGTACAAGTTGTTGGAGAGGCTCTGCGGCGAGGTGTTGATACGCAGCGCCTTGCAACCCCGTGCGATGCCCTCGCGCGCATAGACGGCGAGCAGCGCCGTCGCCACGCCACGGCCACGCGCCGCGGGGTCAGCCGCGAGCAGGTGACACGTGAGCCACTCGCCCGGCTCGAGGGGAGCAAGTGGCAGCTCGACGCCGGGAAGGCCAAGGTCGCCGTCGAGCGACATGGCCCCGAGGACGGCGTCGCCGGGACCGCTGGCGGCCGCGTCCTGCGCCACCCAGGTCGTGCCCGCCTCGATGCGATTGCGCACGTCGTTGGGCAGCGGCCAGTAGCCGCGCTTCCAGCCGCACGTCTCGGCACCGGGAACGTCGCAGGAGTCGAGCAGGTGATCATACATCGCCTGGACGGCGGGCTCGTCGTCCATGATGGCGCGGCGCACGACAAGCGAGTCGCCCGTCTCGCGCACCTGGGGTCCCAGCTCGCCAAACGTCACAAGGGGACGATGGCGGCGCACGGGCTCGGCATCGAGGATGCGGGCGGGGGCGAGGGCGCGCGCCTCGTCGACGTCGGGCCCGGCCAGCCAAAACTGCGTGATGCCCAGGCGACTCGCCACCTCGAGGACGTCGGCCGGCTCGACGTTGTCCTCGATGACCACGACGCTGCCACCACGGGAGACACGGTCCTCGAGCATCCCAGAGACGGGCCGACTGTCCACGAAGATGAGGGGTGCCGGGCCGTAGGTCACCGCGAACGGTGTGCCCGGCTCGTCGGTGACGCCAGCGGGAGCGAAGACGCGCGCGCCCGCCGTGATGCCGCTGGGAACACGCACCCCCACCTCGCAGGTTGCTTTCATCCTCGCCCTCCCCTTTCGTTCTGCCCCGCCCGTTGCGTGCCACACCTGCGGCGCGCGCGTGGACCCCGCTCGCTGCGCGCCACGCTTTCGGCACAACGCGGGCGCGTCCCGCCCGCTACGCACCACGCTTCCGGCACGACGCGGGCGCGTCCCGTCCGTTGTGCGCTGAGCGCCCCGGCCTCGTCGCGCTTCTCGTGCTGCTCGCACCTCTCGCGCTTCTCGTGCTGCTCGCGTTTCTCATGCGAATCGCAACGCGTCGACGACCCTCGCGTGGCCGCATCTCTCGCACCTCTTATCCACGATGATACCTTTTGCGGCCGCGATGCCGCCGCCCGCCGATTGCGCCACCCCGCCACTTGCGCGCCACAAGCCGTCCACCTCGCGTGTTAGGTTTGTGTTTGCCCAAGCACGGGGATTTGTTAGACGCAACCGCTAGCATGGCCCAAACGAGCGAGGAGGAGTCATGCCCAGCGATGAGGTCATCGTGTCCCACGAGAGCGCCCTGCTCTACCACCGTGCCCGTCGCCTGGCCGAGGCCCGCGGCAATGACCTCGAGGTAGAAAGCGTGACCGACCTTCTCGCCCTCCTCGGCCAACCAAAGCTCGACGTCCTGGTGTTGGATGGACACAACCGTTCGCGGCACACAGACGTCCGCGAGCACGCAAGCTCCCGAGAGACCCTCTCGTTCACCACGCCGATTGTCCCAGGCTTGCGCATCAGCACCCCCGAACTTGCCCTTTGGCAGCTTGCAGGGGTTAAGCACCCCACGGACGTCGAACTCATGGCCTACGAAGCCTGCGGCTCATATGTTCCGGACAATACGAGTACGGTTGGTTGCATATGCGACCTGGCACCCCTGTGCTCGACCGGCTCCATCGCAAGGATTGCCGACGAGCTTGACGACACAGTGGGTCGAAGGAGAAGGGCCAGGGTGAGGAACCTGCTCGCATCCGTTGTCGATGCTGCGGCCTCGCCCGCAGAGGCAAAACTGTGTCTCGCCATGGTTTCGCCGCGACTCGCGGGCGGATTTGGCCTGCCCAAGCCGATTCTCAACAGCGAGGTGATTCTTACGGGCGATGCGCGAGCGCTAACCAAGAAGCGAATCGTCATGCCCGATGGCCTTTGGGCTGCCGAGGGCCTGATGTACGAGTACCTCGGAGCGATTCATGCGAGTCAAAAGAAGATGGAAGAGGACGCCGGGCGCGACAACGCCCTTCTCGCAATGGGGTATCAGGTCATGCGTATCACGCGCAAGCAGGTCAACAACTATGACCTCTATCGAGGGCTGATGGAGACGATCAGACTCAACCTGCACGTGCGGCTCGAGCTTCCCAGTCCGCGCATTCTCGAGCAGCAGTATTCGCTGTGGAAGAAACTGTATAGGTCTAACGGCGATTGAGGACCCACTGGAATGGCGGCTCGTCAATCGCCGGGATGGCATCTCGCCCACCGACCGTCCGACGTTTGCATCAAACAGCCGTTTTGTGTAATGCACGATTTGGCGGTTTGTTGCAGTTGACCAGTTTATGCGGCAAAACGATCTGCACAAACCGGCAGTTTGTTGCGAAGAATCGGTTTGGGAAGATGGGTGCCTTACAGGAATCGGCCGTTTGCTGCAAACAACCATGCGCGAGCGGCTCATAGCCCTACACAGAACGGCACTTTGCAGCAAACGGCACCCACGGGAAGGCAACCGACTTACAGGAATCGGTCGTTTGCCGCAAACGACCATGCGCGAGCGGCTCATAGCCCTACACAGAACGGCACTTTGCAGCAAACGACCACGGACGAGCGACCCATCGCCCCACACAAACCGGCACTTTGCAGCAAACGGCAGTCACGAGCACGCGGGCACGCCCGCCGCCCGCGCTCGCGGCGCATACAAAAAGGCCGCCGCCCGCATGTGGCATGCGGGCGGCGGCCAAGCGATGAGCCCTACTTCTTGTACTGGCTCTCGTGCTTGCGGAAGAAGTCGAAGCGCGGGGGCAGCTCCATGAGCGCGTGCTCGCTCGCATCCTCGCCCAGGGCCTCCGCCAGCTGGCGCGGCGTCTCGAGCGCGTGCTCCCAGCTGAAGAAGTCGTGCTTCTCAAAGCCCATGTGCTCGCAAATCAGCTCGCAGCCGGCGGGCACCGCGGGGTGCATGAGCAGCGCCGTCGTGCGAAGCGCGGCGAACGCGTCGGCCAGGGCGGCCACGTAGGCGGCCTCGTCGTCGCCCGCGGCCTTGCTCGCCGCGTCCCAGCGCTTGTTGGCCGCGCGGGCGAACTCCTCCACCGCGGCAAGCGCTCCGTGGAAGTCCATCCCGTGCACCGTGCGCTCAAACGCCAGCGTGGCGGCCCGGCACTCCTCGATGACCTCGGCAGACGCCTCGACCGCGGGCAGCTTGCCGCCGCACGCCCTCTGCGCGCCGTAGAAGCAGCTGCGCGCGAGGCGGTTGAAGATGTTGGTGAGGAAAGCACTCTCCTTGAGGGCCGGGTCGACCACGCGCGGGTCGTTGCAGACCAGCACGTCCTCGCCCGTCTTCTTGTCCTTGTGGCTCACGCTCGTGTCGTACACCTTGGGCGAGAAGCTCACAGCCTTGGCGTCGAGCGCCAACGACAGCCAGTGGGCGCGCAGCTGCTCGGGGGTGTAGTGGTCGAGCAGCTCGGCGGCCATGGGCGGCTTGATGGCGCCCGAGCTCGAGGCCTTCTTGTTCATGAACAGGATGTGGTAGTTGGCCACGGGCGTCGTCTGCTTGAGGCCCCAGCCCATCGCCTCCCACATCGCGGGCTGCGCCACGCAGTAGAAGTAGATGTTGTCCTGGCCAATGAACTGGAAAACGCGCGCGTCGTCGGAGCACCACCAGTCGCGCCAGTTGTCACTGCTGTAGCGGCCCTCGTCGGCGCCGGCCAACGCGGCCTGCGTGAACGAGATGGGCGCCCACAGGCTCTCGGGCCAGCACCACACGGTGAGGCCCTCGGTGCCCTCGAGGTCGGGCGCGGCCACGCCCCAGTCGATGTTGCCGGTGATGCGGAACGGCAGCAGGCACTTGCCGGTGCGGAAGCGCACGTGCGCACCCTCGAGCACCTCGCGCGCCTCGTCGCGAGCCTCCCAGTTGGCGAACTCGACCGAGAAGGACGCCTGGTTGCCCTGCGCCTCGTGAACGGTGTGCTTAGGCAGCTTCTCGGCCACGGCGTCGAAGTCTGCGCGCAGTTCGTTCTTGATGTAGATGACCGGCGCCACGAGGCTCTCGCGCACCGTCTTGGTCACGATGGAGCGCACCTGCGGGTCGGCGTCCCACTCGTCCATGAGCTCGTCGAGCGCGTCGCGGAAGGCGGGCAGGTCAAAGTACCAGTTGTCGCACGGGCGCAGCTCGGGCTTGGTGCCAGTGAGCTGCGACACGGGGTTGATGAGCTCCTCGGGGTCGAACTGGTGACCCAGGTCGCACTCGTCTGCATAGGCCTTCTCGGACTTGCAGCCGCGCACGGGGCAGCGGCCAATGACCTGGCGGCCGTTGAGGAACGTCTTGGCCTCGGTGTCATAGAACTGCAGCGTGGAGCGCTTCTTGAGGACGCCCGCCTCGTACAGGCGGCGGATCCACTCGTCGGAGAGCTCGGCATGGAAGGGCGCGGCCGGCTCCAGGCCCGAGCCGGAGAAGATGTCGAGAGAGATCTCGTAGGCGTCGAGCGCCGCCTTCTGGTTGTCGTGGTGGCCGCGCACGTAGTCGGTGATGGTGCCGGTAAACTCGCCGGCCTCGGTGAGTTTACGGTAGCCCTCCATGATGGGCGAGCCATAGCAGTCCGTTCCTGAGACGAACAGGACGTTGCGCTCGCCAATACGGTCGCGCAGGAAGCGGGCGAAGAAGTCTGCCGGAACGAACACGCCGCCAATGTGGCCAAAGTGCAGGTCCTTGTTGCCATAGGGCATGCCGGCCGTGACGACGGCACGCGCCGGGAAGCTGGGACGCGAGGAAGTGGAAGCGTCAGTTGCCATGTGAGCCTCTCTGTTGAGCTAGATAACCTGTTTATTCTAGCGCAGCCACGCAGGCCGAGAAGCGCGCGGCAGTACCCGGACGCGGCCGAGAGGCACGGGCACGCCCTCGCGCTAGAGGTGGATTGCAGACGCGGCGGGCGCCGGGGCGGCCGAGAAGCGCACGGCAGGTGCCCTACTCCCCCAGGGTCGAGACGAGCGACTCGGCCGGGAAGCGCACGCAGATGGTGGTGCCGCGCCCCTCCTCAGAGTCGAGAGTGAGCTCTGCGCCGTGCAGCATCGCGGCGTGCTTCACGATGGCCAGGCCCAGGCCCGTGCCGCCGGTGTCCCGCGAGCGGCTCGCGTCGACGCGGTAGAAGCGCTCGAACACCTTTCCCTGCTGGGCCGTCGGGATGCCGCGGCCGGAGTCTGCCACCACGACCACGGGCCGGCCGTCCTCGATGCGCGCCGAGACGTCGACGAAGCCGCCTTCGCGGTTGTAGCGAATGGCGTTGTCGCACAGGTTGTAGACGAGCTCGTCGAGCAGGTGCGGCATGCCACGCACCACGCAGCTCTCCCCCGTCGCGGCGATCTCCACGCCCGCGGCCTCGGCGGCGGGCGCGAGACGGCGCGCCACCTCGCTCACCGTGCGGCCCAAATCGACCGGCTCGACCGAGCCCAGCAGGCCCTGGTCACCGCTTCGCTCGGACTCGTCGAGCTTGGAGAGGGTGAGGATGTCGTTCACGAGCTCGGTCATGTGGTGGGCCTCGTCGTAGATGCGCCCGGCGAACTCGGGCACGTCCTCGGGACGGGCGATGCCGTCGCGGATGAGCTCGGCCGCGCCCTGGATCGAGGAGAGCGGCGTCTTAAGCTCGTGGGTCACGTTGGAGGTGAACTCGCGGCGCATGAGGTCGGCCCCGCGCAGCTCCTCCACCTGGTCGGAGATGCGCTCGATGAGCGGCTCGAGCTCGACGTAGCTCGAGTGCGGCTCGGGGTCTGCCGGGTCGATCGCGTCGATGGGCGCCACGAGGCGGTCTGCCACGAGGCGTGAGGCCGCCCAGCACAGCAGCACCACGGCCGCGACCACGGTGCAGACGAGCAGCATGTCATGCTTGATGGCCGTCATGGCGCCGTCGCGGTCGACGGCGAGACGCACGACGTTTCCGTTGGAGAGGCGCACGGCGCGATAGATTGACACGTAGCCACTCGTCTCGGAGTCGCGCTCGGCCGCGCCCGCGCCGGTCTGCAGGGCCTGGGCGATCTCGGGGCGATCGGCGTGGTTGGGCATCTCGGCCACGTTGTTCTGGTTGTCATAGAGCACGTTGCCGTCTGAGGCCACGAGCGTAACGCGCACGTCCTGCGAGGCAAACGAGGTAAGGCGCATGACGTCCACGTCGCTGCCCGACAGCGCCGAGCGCACGATGCGGCACTCGCGCTCGAGCATCTTGCCGGCGTCGTCGACGCTCGCGCTCTGGTAGATGAGCGAGGAGCACACGAGCACGGCCACCGCGGCGACGGCGGAGAGCACCGCCAGGGCCACGAAGAAGCGCCGGGCAAGCGAGGGCTGCCGACGCGCGCGGGCGTCCTCGGTGGGGGTGGTGTCCGTCGTGGCCGTGTCGCTCATGGCTAGCCTCTCAGTCTGTAGCCGACGCCCCTCACCGTCTCGATGAGGTCGGCATGCTCGCCCAGCTTCTGTCGCAGCGTCTGGACGTGGACGTCGACCGTGCGGCTACCGCCGTCGAAGTCCCAGCCCCACACGCGCTGCAACAGCGTCTCGCGGTTGAAGACGACCCCCGGAGACCTCATAAGGAAGGATAGCAGCTCGAACTCGCGCACGGTGAGGCTCATGGGGTCGCCGGCGCACGAGACCTCGTGGCGCGAGTCGGACAGGCGCAGCGGCCCCACCTCGACCACGTCGGAGGCCGCGGGCGCGTCCGCGGGCCCCTGCTGCGAGCGGCGCAGCAGGGCCCTCACGCGACTCACCATCTCCATCATGCCAAAGGGCTTGGCGAGGTAGTCGTCGGCGCCGTCGTCGAGGGCGGTCACCGTGTCGAGCTCGGAGTCGCGGGCCGTGAGCATCATCACGGGCACGTGCGCGAGGCCGGGCGTCTGGCGGATGCGGTGCAGGATGGACAGGCCGTCCGTGTCGGGGAGCATGATGTCGAGCAGCACCGCGTCGGGCACGCGCTCGGCGCAGGCGCGGCGAAAGGCCGCGTCGTCCGCCAGGCCCTTGGCCTCGATGCCGGCCTGCGCCAGCGCATAGACCACAAGCTCGCGAATGTTCTTCTCGTCCTCGACGTAGTAGATCACAGGGGCGCTCCCCATCCCGTTGGCCTCCACCTCGGGACTACGCCTCCTCGGAGCCGGACGGCGCATCCCCATAGGAAAGGATACGCTCGCCGCTCACGCGGAAGAACGTCCAATCGGCGACGCGCTGCGCCTTGTCGCCGATGCGCTCGAAGTACTTGGCCACCATGAGCAGCTCGGGCAGGCTCGCCGCGGTGCCCTGGCCGCCCTTGATGAGGTCGACGACCTCCTGCTCGCAGGCCGTGTAGAGGCGGTCGAGCTCGTCGTCGGCGTCGATGACGGCACGGGCCTGGACGGTGTCGGAGCCCACGAAGGCCGCCACCGCACCCTCGACCATCGCGGCGGCGCGGTCGGCCATGGCCTGGAAGTTGCCGCCGAGCTCGGTGGGGGCGTCGGCGGGCATCTCGGAGTAGATGAACGCGACGTCGCGGGTCATCGAGTCAATCTGGGCGAGGTCGGAGACGATGCGGAACGTCGCCGAAACGAAGCGCAGGTCCTCGCCCACGAGGGGCTGCTGGAGCAGCATCGTGTCGAGGCAGATGCCCTCAATCTGGGTGCGCAGACGCTCGGCGGCCTTGCGGCCCTCGATGATGCCGGCGTCGGCACCGGCGTCGCCCGTGGCGGCGAGGCCCGCCGCGCGGACATCTGCCGCGGACTTCTCGCCAAAGCGCATGATCAGCGCCTCCATGTCCTTGAGCTGCTTGAGAAACTCGGTGCGGGTAGCCATTAGCTGAACCTTCCTGAGAGGTATTCCTGCGTGCGGGTCTGCTGGGGGTTCGAGAACAGGTCGCGGGTGCGGCCGGCCTCGACGAGCTCTCCCAGGTAGAAGAAGGCGGTCTTGTCGGCCACGCGGGCGGCCTGCTGCATGTTGTGCGTCACGACGACCACCGTGTGCTGCTTGGCGAGCTTGAGCATGAGCTCCTCGACCACGAGGGTCGAGATGGGGTCGAGGGCGCTCGTGGGCTCGTCCATGAGCAGCACGTCGGGACTCGTGGCAAGCGCTCGGGCGATGCACAGGCGCTGCTGCTGGCCGCCCGACAGCCCCAGGCCGCTGTGGTCGAGCTTGTCCTTGACCTCGTCCCAGAGAGCCGCCTCGGTAAGGCAGCGCTCCACGAGCTCGTCGGCCTCGGCGCGGCCCAGCTTGCGCATGCGCGACGGGCCGTAGAGCACGTTGTCGCGGATGCTCATCGGGAACGGGTTGGGGTGCTGGAAGACCATGCCCACGTGCACGCGCAGGACGTTCGCGTCCATCTCGAAGACGTCGCGGCCGCAGAACTCGACGGTGCCGTTGGTGTGCACGCCCTCGACGAAGTCGCACATGCGGTTGAACGTGCGCAGAAGCGTCGACTTGCCGCAGCCCGACGGGCCGATGAAGGCGCAGCAGCGCTTCTCGGGAATCTCGAGGGAGATGCCCTTGAGGGCCTGGAAATCCCCGTACCAGAGGTTGAAGTCGCGCACGCTGATGGCGCTCGCGACGCCCTCGATCTCGCGGCCGGTCCTCGTTTCGAACTCCTTAGCCATCCGTATCAGCCAAACCTTCCGCTCAGGTAGTCGGCGAGACGCTGGTCCCTGGGCGCCATGAAGACCTGCTTCGTGGGGCCGCACTCGACCATGTCTCCCATGTAGAAGAACGCCGTGCGGTCTGAGACGCGCGTGGCCTGCTCCATGTTGTGCGTCACGATCGCCACGCAGATGCCCGCGTCGGCGATGGCGCGAATCGTTTGCTCGACCGTGAAGGTCGAGATGGGGTCGAGCGCCGAGCACGGCTCGTCGAACAGCACCACGTCGGGCTGCATCGCCAGGGTGCGCGCGATGCACAGGCGCTGCTGCTGGCCGCCGGAAAGGCCCAGGCCGCTACGGTCGAGCTTGTCCTTGACCTCGTCCCACAGGGCCGCCTGACGCAGGCTCCTCTCGACCAGCTCGTCTGCGGCCTCCCTGCTCGCGATGCGACCATGGCGGCGCGGGGCGAAGAGAATGTTCTCGCGAATCGACTTGCGAAAGGGCGTGGGCTGCTGGAACACCATGCCGATGGAGCAACGCAGCTCGTAGAGGTTCTCCTGGCGCGTGTTGACGTCGCGGCCGTGGTAGTAGATGTGGCCGCCCACGTCGCAGCGGGCGATCTCGCGGTTCATGAGGTTGAGGCAGCGCAGGAAGGTCGACTTGCCACAGCCCGACGGGCCGATGAGGGCCGTGACGGTGCCGGCATCGAAGGCGAGACTCGTGGGGTGCAGAGCCTCGTGGGTGTGGTCGTAGCGCACCGTGACGTCCTGCGTGGCGAGCAGGTGCTCGTCGGGGCTGGGGGCGCAGGCGGCGGCCGCCTGGGCAGCGATGATCCTGTCGGCCAGCTCCTCGTTTACGGTCTGGGTCATTCGCTCGTCAGCCTCCTCGAGAGCTCCTTGCCGGTCACGCGGGCAAGCACGTTGAACAGCAGCACGCAGATGATGAGCACCGCGGCGGTGCCCCAGACGATCTCGTCGTTGCCGGGAGTGGGCTCCATCTTGAGCTTCCAGATGTGCACGGCAAGCGTCTCGGCGGGGCGGAAGATGTTCCACGGGCTGCGCGGGCTCGTGATGGCGGCGGCGAAGTTGATGCGCGCGGCGGCCGAGCCCGAGGTGAAGATCAGGGCGGCAGCCTCGCCGAACACGCGGCCGGCCGAGATGACCACGCCGGTCGCGATCGCGGGCATGGCGGCCGGGAGCAGCACGTTGATGGTGGTCTCCCAACGGGTGAGGCCCATGGCCAGGGCGGCGTCGCGCTGCGACTGGGGAACGTCGGCGAGCGCCTGCTGGATGACACGCACCAGGATGGGGATGTTGAACATCGTGAGGGCGAGGGCGCCGGCGATGATCGAGATGCCCCAGCCCAGCACCACGACGAAGAACAGGCTGCCAAACATGCCCACGACGATCGACGGCAGGCTCGAGAGGGTCTCGATGGCCGTGGAGGCCGCGGTGGTGACCCAATTGTCGGGCGCGTACTCGACCAGGAAGATCGCCGCGCCCAGGCTCACCGGCAGGCTGATGATGAGCGTGATGACGAGCATGTAGAACGAGTCGAACAGCTGCGTGGCGATGCCGGGCAGGACCTTGTCGGCCGAGTCGTTCACGAGGAATCCCGGCTGAAAGACCTTGCCGATGCCGCGCGAGAGGATGTAGGCGACGATGGCTGCGAGCAGCAGCAGGACGAGACCGGCGATGGCGGTGAGCACGCCGGTGGCGATGCGGTCCTGACGTCCGATGCGACGGGCGTGGGCGTCGAGGTCGACGGCGGCGGTCGCGGAGTCGGTGGCGGCCGCGGCGGCGACGCGCCCGGCGCCCTTATAGGTGCCCTTCTCGGCCACGCCCTGGTCGGCGGGTTGGTCGGCGCGGAACTCGGCGGGATCGCTGGCAAACGTAGAGCTATCCATTCTTCTTTGCTCCCCTCTTGCCAATGACGTGGATGATCATGATGAACAGCAGCGACATGCCCATGAGCAGCAAGCCCAGGCTCCACAGGGCGTGGTACTCGACCGAGCCCGTGGTGGCGTTGGCGAGGCCGCTCGTGAGGGCCGTGGTGAGCGTGGCCGCCGGGTCAAGAAGGCCGGAGGGCATGGCCTTCTCGACGCCACCGATGACCATCTGCACGGCGAGCGTCTCGCCAAAGGCGCGGGTCATGCCCAAGATGACGGCCGTCATGAGGCTGGGCAGCGCACTCTTGAGGACGACGTGGGTCACGGTCTGCCAGCGGGTGCAGCCCAGGGCGTAGGAGCCCTCGCGGTACTCGTTGGGAACCGCGGTGAGCGCGTCGATGGACAGCGTCGTGACCGTGGGCAAGATCATGACCGCAAGCACGATGGCACCCGACAGGATGCCCGCGCCGGTGCCGGCAGCCTCGCCAAAGATCGCGCGCATCGCGGCGTTCACCACCGTGAGGCCGATGAGGCCGTAGACGACCGAGGGGATGCCCACGAGCAGCTCGACCAGCGGCTGGAAGACCTTGCGGCCAAAGACCGGCTGGACCTCGACCACGAAGATGGCCGAGCCCAGGGCGATGGGCAGCGCGAACAGGGTGGAGAGCAGCGTCACGGAGAAGGAGCCCACGATGAGCGGGGCCGCGCCGTAGCGCCCGTCGGACGGGATCCAATTCTGTCCGGTGATGAAGCTGCCAAAGTCAACGCCATCGGTAAAGAACGTGGTGAGGCCCTCGGTCGCCACCATGACGATGAGCGTCACGACGACGAGCGCCACGAGCGCCACGCAGGCGCCCGTGAGGCCCAGGCCCACGTTCTCCAGGCTCCTCTTTGGCATCAGGCGTTTTGCCATGAAGTGTCCTTTGCGAGTGGGGAGAAAAAGGGACGAGGCGCGCCCCCGAGTCGAAGACGCGCCCCGCGAAGGGAGGTGAGACTAGGCGGCGGAGATGGTGCCCGAGGCGTCCTTCTTGACCTTCATGCCGGTCAGGGGGATGAAGCCCTTCTCCTCGACGAGCGAGCCCTGGACCTCGTCAGAGAGCATGTAGTCGATGAAGGCCTTGGTGACCTCGTCGGCGTCGGAGGCGGTGTACATGTGCTCGTAGGACCAGATCTTGAAGTCGCCGGACTCGACGTTCTCGCTCTTGGGCTCGACGCCGTTGACCTTCAGGGCCTTGAACTTCGTGTCATCGAAGTAGGAGAAGGCGAGGTAGGAGATGGCGCCAGCGGTCTGCTGGAGCTTCTCGACAACGGTGCCCGAGGAGTCCTCCTCGGCAACCGGCTTGAAGGAGTCGGGCACGGTGGCGCCGGCGAGGACGGCGCTCTCGAAGGTGGCGCGGGTGCCGGAGCCGGCCTTGCGGTTGATGACCTGGATGGGGCCGGCGGTGCCGCCCACCTGGCTCCAGTCGGTGATCTCGCCGGTGAAGATGCCCTTGAGCTGCTCGGTGGTGAGCTCGTCGACGTCGACGTCGCTGTTCACGACCGGGCCCATGCCCACAACGGCAACCTGGTTGTCGACGAGCTTGGCGGCGTCGGCGGCCTCGAGCTTCTCCTCGGCGAAGATGTCGGAACGGCCGATCTGAGCCTTGCCGTCCTTGACGTCGGACAGGCCCTGGCCGGAGCCGCCGCCCGAGATGGTGATGGTGACGTTGGCGTTGGCGTCCATGAAGGCGTTGGCGGCGTCCTCGACGAGCGGCTGGAAGCTCGTGGCGCCCGAGCAGGTGACGGAGCCGGAGAGGTCGGCGGCAGTCTCCGTGCTGGCGGCGGCGGTGGAGGCGGAGCCGGAGCCACCGCAGCCAACGAGGCCGAGGCCGGCGAACGCGGCGAGGCCACCGGCCAGGCCACCGAGGAACTGACGACGAGACATGTCCATGCTCATGATTCTCCCTTGAGAGTGGTGTGTGGGGGCGTGCGGGCGACCGGCTTCCCTGTCGGCCTTTGGGCCCGCGCCTCCGTGTCGTGAATCAATCTATAGGCCAGCGGTTGCGATTCCTCGTTCAACGGCCGTCCCTTACGTTTGCCTGACGACTCCTTACAGCCGCGTGACGCGGGCTTACGTTTCGTTTACATTTCGCGGGCTGGCGAACGTTGCTGCAGGGTGTTGCGCTTACACAAGGCGGTCGTTTGCTGCAAGAGGCCGTTCTCGGCAGGGGCAGGGGCTTACACAAATCGGCCTTTTGTTGCAATCCACCGTTCTCGGCAGCACCACGCCCTGAAGGAATCGGTCGTTTGCTGCAATCCGCCGTTCTCGGCAGCGCTGCGGCTTACACAAAACGGGCGTTTGCTGCAATCCACCGCTCTCGGCAGCGCTGCGGCTTACACAAAACGGGCGTTTGCTGCAATCCACCGCTCT
>NZ_CATVTL010000004.1:0-155517 GCF_958346945.1 uncultured Parolsenella sp. | reverse complement strand
CCGCATGCGGGGGCGTGGCAAGGCGTCCACGGTTCCTACACAATTGGGCGGGAGGCTCAGGCGCCACCTCATTTCGCACTGCTTGCGGAGTCTCTTCTTGACCGCGCTCTACGGCGCAGGGCTCCTAATGCACCCGGCATAGGCCCTGCTTATCCGCGGCGGGAGCACACGCCCCACTCGCATCACAAGCATTCGTCAGCTACATCACCTGCTGCAGTGCTCAGCTTCACTCCGAAAGCACCCACTCGCTAACCGGGAGAACCGACGCCCCCGCCACGCTCGTAGCCGACTCTGACCTCATGACCACAAATCGATGGTCGCAGTCGATGCCGAGTTTTTCTCCAACAGAGTTGAGATGACGAAGGAACGAGCTCCGATATGCCATGGAAGTCTTTATTTCTACAAGCTCGACGTTTCGTCTATCCGTTGCTTCAACAAGGTCAACTTCGACCCCGTTAGAGTCTCGATAGAAGTAGAGCTCTGGCTTCCTCCCATTATTGACGTGAGCTTTCAGTTGTTCAGAAATGACCGCATTCTCAAAGACGGGGCCCAGGTACTGGTCCTGGGTTAGTTCGGCGACGCTCTCAAAAGGCAAAATGCTGCAGAGCAATCCCGTATCGTAGAAGTAGACCTTAGGGGTCTTGATCAATCTCTTTTTTACATTCGAATAGTAAGGCTGCAGCAGACATACAACGTAGGACTGCTCAAGGATGGAAAGCCACGAGCGAACCGTGTTAGAAGAAACACCAAGCTGCGATGCCATAGAACATAGCGACGACGCCCACGATTGCCAGCGGCGCCTGGGCGTAGCTCACGTACATGGCCTCGTTGTAGCCCGGCATGGCGCAGGTAACGAGCAGCGTTGCCATGCTCGTTACCGCAAGAAACAGGATGCAGCAGGCAAGGAGGATGTGGTCGAAAACTGGCTTGGACTCGCTTGTTTCTGGCATCCGGTCTTCTCCGCTTGGAAATCGAACTCGCACTCGAAGTCTTCCCTCTGGGGAAGATTTAGGCTCTTCTCGACATAATCATACGTATAGGTAAGATTGTCTCTCGCAAAAAGAGGGGCCGCGCGCGGCGGCCCCTCGGGCATCGCTATAACGTGCCTAGACTGTGGCCAGATAGACCGTTTGCCCAGCGACGACGTCTGCAGCTTACGCCAGCAGGCTGGTCTTGGCAGCCTCGGCGAGCTTGTCGTTGAGCGCCTGGGACTCCTCGCGCGTGGCGCCCTTGCTGAACAGATAGGCCTTGATCTTGGGCTCGGTGCCAGACGGGCGCACGATGACCTTGACGCCCTCTCCCAGCTGGAACTCGAGAACGTTGCTCTTGGGCAGCAGCTGCTCGGGGCACGAGCCATCGCCACCGGCAACCGTCATGGTGACGTCTGCCTTGTAGTCGACGAAGCCCTGCACCGGCATGCCGGCGATCTGCGCGGGCGGGTTCTCGCGCAGGCCACTCATGATGCCGTCCATCTTGTCGGCGCCGGCCGCGCCCGGGAAGCTCACGTTGACGACGCCGTTGAGGTAGTAGCCGTACTGCTGGTACAGGGCCTCCATGGCCTCGTACAGGTCCATGCCGCGCTCGGCGTACCAGGCGGCCATCTCGCAGGTGAGCATGCTCGCCACGATGGCGTCCTTGTCGCGCGCGTGCAGGCCCACGAGGTAGCCGTAGCTCTCCTCGAAGCCCAGCAGGAAGCGGTCGCCCTCGCCTGCCTCGACGAGCTGGTCCATCTGGCCGCCAATGTTCTTGAAGCCCGTGAGCACGCGGCGGGTCTCGAAGCCGTAGTGGTTGGCCAGGGCGTCGGGCATGGCACTCGACACGATGGTGGTCACGACGACCTTGCGCGAAACGTCCTCGCCGGCCTCGGCCTTCATGCGGGCCAGCCAGTCGATGAGCAGGATGCCCATCTCGTTGCCCGTGAGCAGCTTGTAGTCGCCGTCGTGCGGCACGGCCACGCCCATGCGGTCAGCGTCGGGGTCGGTCGCGAGCATGAGGTCGGGGTGGACCTTGTCGCACAGCTCCAGACCCTTCTCGAGCGCCTCGCGGAACTCGGGGTTGGGATAGGGGCACGTGGGAAAGTTGCCGTCGGGCTCGGCCTGCTCGGGCACGACCGTGACGTTGGTGATGCCCACACGGGCCAGAATCTTGTTCATGCACTCGATGCCCGTGCCGTTAAGCGGCGTGTAGACCACCGAGAAGTCGGGGTTGGGCTTGGCACCGATGGACTGCGAGGCCACGGCGTCGATGAAGCGGTCGAGTACCTCGTCGCTCGTCCACTCCACGAGGCCCTTCTCGAGTGCCTCGTCAAAGTCCATGTGCTTGACGCCCGTGAAGATGTCCGTCTCGTTGATGGTGTTCTGGATCTCGTCCGCGGCCTCGTTGGCGATCTGGCAGCCGTCGTCGCCATAGACCTTGTAGCCGTTGTAGGGCGCCGGGTTGTGGCTGGCCGTCACAGCGATGCCGGCCGAGCACTTGAGGTAGCGCGTGGCAAACGACAGCGTGGGAACCGGCTCGATGCGCGGGTAGACGTAGGACTTGATGCCGTTGGCGGCAAGCACGCCGGCCGCGGCCTTGACGAAGTCCTCGCCCTTGTTGCGCGAGTCGCGGGCAATGGCCACCGTGGGGTGCTCGTAGTGGGCGTTGAGGTAGGTGGCGAGGCCCTGCGTGGCCTGCGAGACCGTGTAGATGTTCATGCGGTTGGTACCCACGCCCAGCGTGCCGCGCAGGCCCGCCGTGCCAAACGAGAGGCTGCGATAGAAGGCGTCCGAGAGCTTCTCGGGGTCTTCTGCGGCCATGAGCTCGTCGAGCTCGGCGGCCAAATCGGCCTCGGTGAGGTTGTCCTTCCACAGCTGGGCTGCGGCGAGAATTTTATCGTCCATGGAGATGTGCCCCTTCCCTTGCGCGCCCGCGGGTGCCGGCGCTCCAATCTCCTCAAGTCTACCCGTGCGCGCGCGGCGGGGCCCCGGCATGGGGAGAGCCTTCGGCGGACGGACGATGCGGCGCCAGGTGGGACAGTTGCTCAGGCGGGTATTGTCCCAATGCGAGGAGAAAAAAGCGGCCCGCAGCGTGGCTGCGAGCCGCTCGTGCGTGCACATAGGTGCAGCTTGCGAGGCTACTTGCCCTCGCGGATGGAGGCGCCCAGAGATCCGCCCGGGTGCCACTTGACGTACTGCTGCGGGTTCAGGCCAAAGTCCTCCTGCAGCAGGATCGAGAGGCTCTGGAGCATGAGAATCTCGACGATGATGGAGGCACGGGGCGGCTTGTTCATGGGGTCACCCTCCTCCTTGACGCCGGCGATGAGGGCGACGTCGCCCTGCTCGGCCAGCCAGCTGTCGGGGTTGCCCGTGAGGGAGATGATCTTGACGCCGTTGCCCTTGAGGCAGGAGACGGTGGCCTTGAGCTCGGAGGTGTTGCCCGAGTTGGAGATAGCAATCACGACGTCGCCGGGCTTGACCTGGCCGGCGGAGCCGTGGACGCACTCGGTGCCATGGAGCTCGTAGGTGGGGGTGCCGGTCGAGGAGAACAGCGACGCGGCGTAGCCCGAGACGTGGCCCGGCTTGCCGATGCCCGTGACGTGCAGACGGCCACCGTTGGCCTCGGACTCCTGGATCAGGCGCTTGGCGGCGGTGATGGAGTCGTAGTCGATGCCGTCGATGAAGGCGTTGACCTGCTCCTTCATGATGCCGAGGAAGACGTCGACGGCCTTCTTGTCATCGGCGGCGGAGGCACCGTGGCTGTTGGCGGAGACGAACTCGTCGAGCTTGGAGGCAATCTCATCGTCGTTGGTGATGTCGAAGATGCTGATGACGTTGGGGAACTTGCCCTCGATCTCGGGGGCGAAGTCGCTCATGGTGACGATGACGTCGCCGCCAAAGTCCACGAGGTCATCGAGCTTGCCGTGCGTGACGTCGATGCGGTAGCCGCGCTTGGCGCAGATCTGCTCGATCTTGGTCTGGAGCAGTATGCTCGAGCCGACACCGGCACGGCAGACAACCAGGGCGTTGACCATGTTGTGCACCTTTCTCGCTTTGGTTTCTCGCTTGGTTACGAACGTAACTAACCTACGCCTGTATATTACTCAAAACGAGCGCCGCACGCATGAGAAGTTGAAACATTTCGCAGGATTTGTAAGAGGAATAGCGGCAGCGTGGGGCACTTGACCACGGATTGCAGGGCATGTTGGGGCGCCAGACGATTCTGGCCCGCGGGCGGGTGCGCTCGCGGGCCAGAATGTGGGTTACTTGTGCGCACTCGAGCGGGCGGTGAGGCGCGGCACGGGAGACGCGAGGCTCGCGGGGCGCGCTACATCGCGTAGGCGCGCGAGTCTCTCATCGAGAAGAACACCGTGCTGGTGTTGTGCAGCAGGCTCGAGGTCTGCGGGGCGATGGCGCCCGCGATCCCCAGGGCCAGCAGCGTGGAGTTGAACCCGATGACCTCGCGAAACGTTACGTCCATACGCTCCATGAGCTCCATCGACAGGCGGCGCAGCGCCACGAGCGAGCACAGGTCGCCGCGGTTGAGCGTGACGTCTGCCACCTCGCGGGCGATCGCGGTGCCGTTGCCCATGGCCACGCCCACGTCTGCGGCGGACAGCGACGGTGAGTCGTTAACGCCGTCACCAACCATCACGACGCGCCGGCCCTGCTCGCGCAGGTGCGCCACGTAGTTGTGCTTGTCCTCGGGCAGCAGGTTCGCGGCGAACTCGGTGATGCCGGCGTCTGCCGCGATGCGGGCCGCGGCGGCCTCGTTGTCTCCCGTGAGCATCACGATATGCTCAAAGCCCAGCTTGCGCAGGGTGCCGATGGCCTCGGCCACGCCCGGCTTGATGGGGTCGGAGATAAGCAGCGCACCCACGAGCTCGCCATTTACGGCGAGGTAGAGCGTGGAGAGGCCACGGGCTGACTCGTCGATCTTCTCGGCAACGCTAGCCGGGACGTCGACGTGTTCGTCCTCCATCACGAAGTGCTTGGAGCCAATGACCACGCGCTTTCCGTCGAGCGAGCTTGCGATGCCATGGGCCACGACGTACTCGACCTCGGCGTGGCGCTCGCGGTGCTCGAGGCCGCGCGCCTCGGCGGCGTGCACGACGGCGCGGGCCACCGGATGGGGAAAGTGCTCCTCGAGGCAGGCCGAGAAGCGCAGCACCTCCTCCTGGGTCCAGCCGGCAAAGGCCAGCACGTCCGCGAGCTGCGGCGTTGCGGCCGTAAGCGTGCCGGTCTTGTCGAAGACGATCGTGTCTGCGGCGGCGAGCTGCTCGAAGTGGCGCGAGCCCTTGACCGTGAAGCCGGCGCGGGCGCTCTGGCTCATCGCGGCGAGCACCGAGATGGAGCTCGTGAGCTTGAGGGCGCACGAGTAGTCGACCATGAGGGCGGCGCTAGTCTTGACGAGGCTGCGCGTGGTGAGCGCGACGGCGCCCGCCAGCAGGAAGTTCCATGGGACGATGGCGTCGGCGAGGCGCTCGCGGCGCCCCTGGACGCTGCTCTTGAGGCCCTCGGACTGCTCGACCATCGAGACGATCGAGCGCAGCTTGGTGTTGCCCGCGCCGCTCGTGACACGCACGAAGATCTCGCCGTCCTCGCAGGCGGTGCCGGCAAAGACCGAGTCGCCCTCGACGCGCTCGACGGCCAGGGGCTCGCCGGTGAGCGCCGCCTGGTTGACCATGGCGCGGCCGCGCTCGACCGTGCCGTCGACGCAGACCGGCATGCCGGTGCGCACGACGATGAGGTCGCCCTCGGCAAGGTCTGAGGCGGGGACGCCGACCTCCTCCCCCGCCTCGATGCGGCGGGCGGTCTCGGGCATCGCGAGCAGCGAGTATATGAGCTCGTGCTGAGAGCGGGCCTTGGTGTAGTCCTCGAGCGCCTCGCCAATGTTCAGCAGGAACATGGTGCTGCCGGCGGTGAGGAAGTCTCCCTTGGCAAACGAGATGCCCACCGCGGCGGCGTCGAGCACCGGCACGTCGAGGCGGCCGTTCACGAGCGAGCGCAGGCCGGCGGCGAGGAACTTCCGATACGACCAGACCGTCCAGGCCGCGCGGATGGGCGCGGGCAGGAACCAGCGGCGGGCGTAGTGAAAGCCTACGAGCTCGGCGATGTTGAGCAGCAGGGCGTCCGTGCTGGGTGCAACCATGCCAGCGCAGTCCGCACGCGCGGCATCGACGGCCGCGGCGTCGACGAGCCCTAGCCAGTTGAGCGCTGCGTCGCGGGCGGCGGGGTCGGCGGCGTTGTAGGTGAGCGCGACCGAGCCGATGCGCGCGTAGACGCGGGCAGACTCGATGGTAGGCGCCTTCTCGAGCGCCACGCGCAGGGGCTCGGCGTCTGCGTCGGGCACGATGCCCGCAAGGTTCACGCGGATGCGGCCCGGTATTTCGCTAACGATTGTGTACTGCATGCGCGAGGTTACTCGGCCTTCTCGTCCTTGTTGGCGGTGAGGTAGCTGGCCTCGGAGACGATGTCGTCTACCTGGGCCTTTGCCTGCTCGACGATGGCGTCGTAGGAGTTCTTGGCGCGCATGCCACAGGCGACGGCCTGGACGTAGCCCTTCTTGGCGGTGTCGGAGGCCAGGGCCTTGACGCCCACGGTTCCAAGCAGGAAACCGCCGGCGACGAGCAGACCGTTCTGGGTGGACTTCTTCATGGTTTGATCCTCTCTCATATAGGTACGCACCCGTGCGCACCCCCAGCAGGACGATGCGGAAGTTTGCCTAGGCTCACTCCCCACCTTAAGAGTTTAGCGCCTCTTACATCGATGCGCTTCCTCCATGAAGCTACGCGTTGACACGGCTAACTCTCAACTGTTAAAGAGGGGTAATTTGGGCTCCTTGTGAATGCCCCAGCTACTTGGTAGAAGTTAGCGAAGTCACACAGGAGCGGCACGCAGAAAGTGCGCCTTCGTTAACTCAACTGGAACGGGGGGTACGGAACGCCTCTGAGAGGCTGGTCACACGACGAGAAATACGAATTGGATGCACAGCAGTCACGTGGCAAGAACAAGCGGCCGAAAACTGCGCCAAGTGTGTAGCCTGTTCCCGAGCTGGCGAGTAGCAGCACCTCTCCGGCAGCAAAATTCGAGGTAAGCGCCTTGCAAAAGGAGCGTCTACTCGTCCCATCGGGTTTTGGCTACACAATTGGCGAAGTTTTTATTAGCGGATGGCCCGAGAAGCCTTATCGCAGCAGAACTTGCTCATAACAGAAATGGGGCCGGTCATTAGACCAGCCCCATCCAACTCCGTATATGACTGTCTGTTAGCAAATGCCAAAGATACCAAGGCACATGCCGAGGACCATGAGGCCAATGATAATCCAGACCACATTTACGTTCTTCTTCATGAGGCCCAGGCAGCCCATAGTAAGACCAAGCGGGACGATGCCCTTAAAGATTGCGTCAAGATACGTCTGGATGGCAATCGGGTCAGAACCCTGGACCGGCACGGCGAGAATAGTCTGGAACTGAACGAAGGATGCCGTCATTGCCCCGATCATCAAGAGACCGAGAATCGAAGCACACTTCGTAACGAGATCCATAATTCCGCTGGAGTACATCTTGGTAATAAAAGAAGTACCGAGCTTATAACCGAGCACCGTCATCCACCAGCGGCAAAGAATCGACGGCACGTTATAAATGAGCAGGAATAGAATGGGGCCGAGAATCGAACCCGTCGAGCCCACCGCAATACCAACTGCAGCCGCGATCACGCGAAGCACGCCCCAGAAGATGGCATCGCCAATACCAGACATGGGTCCCATCAACGATGCCTTGATGGCATTGATTGACTCGGTATCAAAGTCATCGGGGTGCTCGGCGTTCTCTCGCTCCATCGATGCAACGAGGCCCATGCAGAGCGTTCCGACATTCTGAGTGATGTTGTACCAGGAAGAGTGGCGCACCATTGCTTCCTGTCTCTTCTCCGGAGTGTCGTAAAATCTATTGATTGCCGGCATGAGCGCGTGGATAAAGCCATCGGCACCAGCACGCGCGGCACCTGCATACATCATGAACACCGAGAGGAGCGGCGGAAGATACTTGCAAGCATCTTGCGATCTTCCTCGGACAAATCCTTCGTCGAGAGATTAACCTTGACCTCATCGTCGGCAGGAACTACCTGCGTGTTGTTATCACTCATGCGAAGAAATCCTCCTCATCAGCATCTGCAGTAGCATCGGAAGCAGCAGCGGCTATACCACGCTTCTTGAGATCGAGAATTTCCTTGTCTCGAAGCGCGGTAATGACAACGATCACGGCGCCAATCGCAGCAACGGCGACCATGGGAAGACCAAGGTAGATCACAAGGACAAAACCGAGCAGATAGTAAACGGCAAGCTTCTTATCCCAAAGCATCTTGAGCAGCAGAGCCATACCAACTGCAGGGAGCAGATTTCCGCACGTAGTGAAACCGGCGATTACGTTGTCAGGAATGGTGCTCGCAAGCGCCGCAACAGGCTCGGCACCGATATAGACGGCAAGGAAGGACGGGATGGCCAACAGGAAGTACTTCACGAACCAGCCAACCCAACGGACGAGCAAGAGCTTCTTCTCGGAGCCGCCGCCCGTCTGGGCCGCCCAGTCGACGGCAGGGGCAAACAGACTCATAAACACGTTGAACAGCATCAGGTAAAGGATGCCTGCGACAAGACCGAGGGGAGTGCCAACAGCGGTAATGGCAACACCCTGGTTCATCCCAGTGGTTACAACGAACGCAACCGTGACAACGGTCGCCGTAACCGGCTCAGCAGACACGGCTCCACCAACATTGACGGCACCCATGAAGATAGCTTCGAGGGCACAGCCAATCATTACGCCCGTTGGAATATCGCCAAAAATAATACCGGCAATGAGACCAGCAACGATAGGCCTCTCACTCATGCATTGGCCAACATACCAGTTAATTCCAAGCGCCAAAAAGGTTGCGAGAAAGGCTTGGAGTGCAGGAACGATCATATAGTTCCTCCTTAGAGCTTCGCGAGTGCGTCAGGAATTGATACGCGAGGGTCTTCCGGTGCAATCTGATGAAATGCTGGAACGCCCTCTGCGACAAGCTCGCGTGCCGCCTGCAGCTCAGACGGATTGAGTGCAACGGACGTAACAACATTGGTCTTCGTGTTGTTATCAGACCCATCAAAACGACCCACGTTGGCAAAATTGACGCCTTCAATCTCACCGGGGCAGTTCCTCACCAGAGAGAGCGCGTCTGCAACGCAGTTTGTAAGCACAAAGATGCGCATTTCCTTTCCGCGGGGATCATTGATGATTCGTGCAGCGTCTTCAACCGTCTTAACAAGGAGCTTCTGAGTTTTGGGGCACGCCATCTTGAGCGTTGCCTTAACCGCCTCATTCGAAGCGGCGTTATCGTTTGCCACGATAACGCCCTTGGTGTTCAGCTCCTTTGTCCACAAAAGAGCCACCTGGCCATGGATAAGACGATCGTCAATCCTAATTTGTATGACCATGTCTCTCCTTTCATAAGCGAGCATCGCCCGCAGTCTTTGCTAAGCCGTAAGTACCATCTCAGCCAAAGAAGTCGTCATCAGCGTCATCAGCGTCGAAGGTTTCGCCTGTCTCCGGGACGGGGCCAACACGCATGAGGTATTCCTTCGCCTCGCTCAATTGGGCGTCAATTACCTCGGGAGTTAGAGGCTCAGAGGTCAGCAATACCTGGATAACGGCCGGCAGGTTAACCCCCGTCACGTGAACGACTCCGTAGCGCTCCGGATGGAGCAGCGACACCTTTTGAAAAACGGAACCCCCATAGATATCCGTAAAAATAACTGCTTCGTCGTTGGGCCCAACGGAGTCAAGAAACGCTTGAATTGCCTGGGTGTAGTCCGAATCATCAACGTAGGCATCAATAGCCTGAACGGCATCCTTGTTTCCCGTCAGAATCCCAATCGAGCTCTGGATTCCACTCGCAAGATGGCCGTGCGAGGCGATGAGTATCTTCTTCATCTCGTCCGCCTAGTTGACGTGAAGAGGATCAGAACCATTCGCGAACACCCTAACGATATGCTCGAATGTCTCGCGGAACGACTTATATGCCACCGGGGTAAAATCGTGCCAATAAATGACGGAATCAGCCTTTGCAGCGCGCTTCTCGTCAACCATCTTGCACGCCGCCTCTCCGGCGTACTTCACACCATAGGTGTAGTAATTGACCTTCCTAATCCCAGCGTTAATCGCCTTACGGTAATCGTCGTCAGAGACACCAGAGCCTCCGTGCATGACAAGAGGAACGTTCTTGACCCGCTTGCGAATCTCGGTAAGGATGTCAAAGTTCAGATGAGGCTCTCCCTTGTAAAGGCCATGAACGGTGCCGAATGAGCAAGCCAGGATATCGGCACCCGTAGCCTTAAGGAACTCGGCGGCCTGATCGGGGTCGGTGTAAATTGCCCCAGCCTCATCCGCCGTTCCGCCCTCGTCGGACTCGCCCCCCTCTCGACTCCCCATTGACCCGAGTTCGCACTCCAAGCCCGCACCGTATTCGTGGCACATCTGAGAAACGCTCTGCGAATACTCTACGTTCTGCTCGTACGGAAGATACGACCCATCGAACATGACACCCGTAAAGCCCTCGTCGAGGGCGCGGTGCGCGTAGGCAACGTGTTCGCAGTGATCGAGGTTGAAGCAGATCTGCGCACTAGACCTCTCCGCAAGCGAGGTAACAATAGGAGCAACATACTTGAGAGGAATAAGGTCCTCATGCCCTTCAGCATGCTGGATGATAATCGGGTAACCGGTCTCCTCAGCCACCTCGATTGCGGCTCGAATGGCCTCGAGGCTCGCCGAATTCACGGCGGCAACCGCCATGTTGTTTTGCTCGGCTATAGAACAGACATCTCGCAGAGTAATGAGCATCTTTCGTCCTTCCTTAGACACCGATCTACTTCTCGAGTACTGACAACAGATAATGAAATGCGTTCCAATTTGAAACTAGTTTTGGAACAGCTTCCATAATAGTTTTGAATTACGGATTTTGTTCCATTAATGAAATTGCTTCCGTAAACGGTTGTTTTTTGAACCCGAACGCAATACTTACAGGTAGACACACCGCTTATGGAGGCCGAGACGTATCATCAAAAACAGAATCAACAGGGCATACTGAAACTTGAGCCCCACTCAAGAAATTAATCTTGAAATGCAATTTGATGATTGGAGGATATATTGGTTGACGAGCTGGGAGAGGCAAGCGTTATCGAAAAGGTCCTTGCCGTCTACGACGATTTGCCGAACTCGGAACGACGAATTGCCGACTATATTCTCGCGCACCCCAATGCCGCGGCCTCTATGAGCGCAAAGCAGATTGCTCAATCGGCCGGCAGCTCTGCCGCATCGATGTCTCGCTTTGTGAAGAGCCTGGGTTTCTCTAGCTTTGCAGAACTTAGCCTGAGCCTTCCTAGGGAGGATTCCGCAATTCAAACAGAAGCGGCAAGCCCCGCCTTCACTCTCGACAATCTGGACGAAGCCATCAACTACGCTCTATCCGTCAAAATAGAGGAACTCACCGCAACGGCGAGAAACTTGAAGGAGAGCGGCCTCGCCCAGGCGATCAATATAATCGGCAGCGCTGACCTAACCGTTTTCGCAGGTGTGGGAAACACCATTTCCCTCGCACAAAACGCAGCATTCAAGCTAACCCAAACTGGACATAGAGCCGTAGCCCCCTCCACTTCAGACGGCAGCTCACTTATCGCCCTTGCTCTTACCGAGAAGGACGCGCTTGTTGTTATCTCCACGACCGGCCTATCTAAGCGCCTTCTCGCCGTCATAGAGAACGCCAAGAAATCAAAGACGCCCGTTATCGTGATTACGGATAGAGAGGATTCGGAACTAGGAAGACTGGCAGACATCGTGGTCAAGACTGCTACTCACGATCGTCTGCTGACACGCAATCTGCGCTTTTCTCAAAACCCCATCAATTTTGTCATTGAGCTGATCACCGTCCTGCTCTTCCACGGGTCAACCGATGCGGTAGAGCTTGCAAAAATCTTTGACGAGAACATGGTCTATGACAAAGTCATCGACCGAGAAGGCAACGGAGCATCTAAATAATCAAGACAGGAGGAGAGCATCATGAAGACGAGCATTGCTCACGAGAAGGCGCTGGTCACGGGAGCTGGCAAAGGAATCGGCCGGACGCTCGCGGTGAGGCTGGCAAGCCTTGGCTGCGAGGTTACGCTCGTGGGCCGCACGCAGGCATCGCTCGACGAGACCTCCCGTCTCTGCGACGAGGCATCCGAGCAGGCGGGATACGAGGAGCGCTCGCACACCCACGCGTGCGACCTCACGAGCGAGCAGGCCATCCTTGATCTTGTTTGCAGCATCAGGGAAAGCGGCGGCCTCGACATCCTGGTGAACAACGCGGGCATCGTCCAGGCGGGGCCGCTCGAGGACATTCCCACCGATCAGTTCGATGCCGTCATGGCAACCAACGTCCGTGCGCCGTTCATCCTCCTGCGCGAGACGCTGCCGCTGCTACGCGCCTCAAAGGCAGCAGAGGTCGTGAACGTCTGCTCGGTCGTTGCGCACGACGCCTATCCCAACCAGAGCGCCTACGTTGCGAGCAAGCATGCGCTCTACGGCATGTCGAAGTCGTTTGCCCGCGAGGTTTTTGACGAGGGCATTCGCGTGCACGTCATCTCGCCCGGCGGCGTGCTCACCGACATGGTGGCCATTGCCCGTCCGGACCTCACTGGCACGCCCATGATCGTGCCTGACGACATGGCCGACGCCCTCGAGTACCTGCTCACACACCGCACGGACGCCGTCTGCGACGAGATCCGCCTGCACCGCGTGACAAAGGCACCATACTAGGAGGGTCGCAGCAGGCCCGTCCCATGCGGCCGGCGCGCGTCACCGCCCCAGTGCATGCCCGCCCGCGCGGTCAGAACGCATTCACCGTCCCAGCCGCCACATCCTACCCACGTCGTTCGTATTTGCGAACGACGTTCCATTTTTAGACCGCTCACCAAATAATCGGTAGTACCGCACTGGTCTGCGGGTATCCTTTGTGCTAAGAGCGCGGCACGTTGCCGAGCACGACGGGATGACAGGGGCTGTTGTCCCACCACCTACCCTGAGGAGGGCAAGCATGGCAGTCAATCGCTTTGTTCTGAACAACATTTCCTATCACGGCTCCGGCGCCATCAAGGAGATCCCGGGCGAGATTCAGCGCCGCGGCTTCAAGAAGGCCTTCGTCTGCTCCGACCCCGACCTCGTGAAGTTTGGCGTTACCGCCAAGGTCACCGACGAGCTCGACGCCGCCGGCATCCCCTGGACGCTCTACTCCGAGATCAAGCCCAACCCCACCATCCAGAACGTCAAGGACGGCGTCGAGGCCTACAAGGCTTCCGGCGCTGACATGATGGTTGCCATTGGCGGCGGCTCCTCCATGGACACCTGCAAGGGCATCGGCATCATCGTCGAGAACCCCGAGTTCGCCGACGTCCGCTCGCTCGAGGGCGTTGCCGACACCAAGAACCACGCCACCTTCACCATCGCCGTCCCGACGACCGCCGGCACCGCCGCTGAGGTCACGATCAACTACGTCGTGACCGACCCGGAGAAGGTCCGCAAGTTCGTCTGCGTCGACACCAACGACATCCCCGACGTCGCCGTCGTCGACCCCGACATGATGGCCTCCATGCCTGCCGGCCTCACCGCCGCCACCGGCATGGACGCGCTGACGCACGCCATCGAGGGCTACACCACCAAGGGTGCCTGGGAGCTCTCCGACATGTTCCACTTCAAGGCCATCCAGCTGATCTCGCAGCACCTGCGCGACTCGGTGGCCGAGGCCAAGAGCGGCCAGCCCGGCAGCGGCCGCGAGGGCATGGCCCTGGGCCAGTACATCGCCGGCATGGGCTTCTCCAACGTGGGCCTGGGCATCGACCACGCCATGGCGCACACCCTGTCTGCCCACTATGACACCCCGCACGGCGTTGCCTGCGCCATGCTGCTCCCCATCGCCATGGAGTTCAACAAGCCCGTCGTTACCAAGCGCCTCGCCGAGGTCGCCGTGGCCATGGGCGTTGACACGACTGGCATGAGCGAGGACGAGGCTGCCGACGCCGCCATCGCCGCCGTCAAGCAGCTCTCCGCCGACGTCAACATCCCGCACGTCTGCGAGGCCATGAAGGCCGACGAGATCGACCAGCTGGCCACCGACGCCATGGCAGACGCCTGCTTCCCGGGCAACCCCCGCGAGGCCAACCACGACGACGTCGTGGCTCTGTTCAAGAAGATTTGCCCGAGCGCCTAGTTCTAGCTCGCTCATCTTGATTGACGGCGCGCCCGTCGAGTCCAAGCGGCTCGACGGGCGCGTTTTTGTTTGCACGGCGTTATGGACGAGAAGAACGGGGCAGCATCCGGCCGCATGAGCCAGACGGCGGCCAAGCGGGGACAAAAGACCCGTCCCCCAGTCCCCAGGCTATTCGTTCTCGGCGGCCTCGAGGGCGGCGAGCAGCTTGGTCTCGAGCTCCTCTTTGGACATGATGTTGTCGAGCGTGATGACGCGCGGCTTGTCGGCCAGGAAGGCCGTGAGGTCGCTGCCCACGACGAATAGGTCGACCTGGTGCATCGATATCTCAGAAACCGAGACGTGGTCGACACTGATGCCCTCGATGCCGTGCTTCTTGAGCACGTCCTGTACGTTAATCTGCACGATGAACGAGCTGCCCACGCCACCGCCGCAGCAGCACATGATCGACCTTACCTTCATGGCTCTCCCCCTTCGTTAGAGACTTGATACCGCCCACTATGGCAGAGACGCACAGCGGCGAGCGGGCATTTTGGGCGTCTGGCCGCAGGCAAGCGGCAAGCTGCGCCTTGAGCTACGCTGGACGTCATACCAACGACGCAAAGGTGGGCGCATGGCCGCAGGAATTGGCATCGACATGGTCTCAATCGACGAGGTCGCGAGGTACGTCGACGGGTCCGACCTCACGAGGGCCGAGACGCTCGACCCCTTCGTTCGCCGCACGTTCACGACGGGCGAGATTGGACTGGCGGCGCAGCGCCACAACCCCGCGGAGTTTCTCGCCGGGCGCTTTGCCGTCAAGGAGGCGGTCTTCAAGGCGCTGGCACATCCGTCCGGCGAGTACCTCGAGTTTTATGAGATCGAGACCCTCAGCTACGACGACGGCGCGCCCTACGTGACCAAGACGCCCGCGGTCGAGCGGGCGCTCGAGAAGGCCGGGGCCAGCGAACTGCTCGTCTCGATCACGAACGAGGGCAACTACGCCGTGGCAATCGTGCTCGCGCAGTAGGGCAAAGGGTGCGGCGCAGCGGCCGCAGAGCCACGAGGCATCGCGGGTCACGCGGCCGAGCGCCACCACGCTACGGCTCCCCCGCACCACCCATACGACGCTGCGCTGCGGTCACCCCACCGCTCGCGGCACCTCCCCCGCGCAAGAAAGGGCGCGCCAGCCGTGAGGCCAGCGCGCCCTAGGGATGCGGTATATACGCAAGAGAGCGTTAGTCGAGGTAGTAGTGTCCAAGGGCATCGGCGCCGAGGATGGCGTCGGCAACCATGTCGGGCGTGACGTCGAACGGCATGTTGCCCATGGTGTCACCGGGGGCGCAGGCGGCCTCGGCCACGATCATGGCCTTCTCGCGTGTGACCTCAGTGACGCCGAGCTCGCCCAGGGTAACGGGCAGACCAATCTCGATGCAGAAGCCCAGGACCTCCTCGAGCTGCTCGGTGGAGGCGTTGGCGAGCACGAGCTGGGCAAGGGTACCAAAGGCGACCTTCTCGCCGTGGTACATGCCGTGGCACTCGGGCAGCAGGGTGAGGCCGTTGTGGATGGCATGGGCGGCGGCGAGGCCGGAGCTCTCGAAGCCGATGCCGGAGAGCAGCGTGTTGGCCTCGATGATGTTCTCGACGGCCGGGGTGAGGGCGTGGCCCTCGAGGGCGACCTTGGCCTTGACGCCGTCGGCCATGAGGGTGTCGTAGCACAGGCGGGCGAGCGACAGGGCCGCGAGGCCGCCCTTGCCGCCGGCACAGGTGTCGCCGCAGGCGTCGTGCGTGGCCTGGGCCTCGAAGTAGGTGGCCAGGGCATCGCCCATGCCAGAGACGGTCAGGCGCACCGGGCTCGCGGCGATGACCGTGGTGTCCATGAGGACGATGTTGGGGTTGGCCGGCAGGAACAGGTAGCGGTCGAACTGGCCGTCGTCGGTGTAGAGGACGGACAGGGCACTGCAGGGGGCGTCGGAGCTGGCGATGGTGGGGCAGATCACGACGGGGCAGCCCAGGAAGTAGGCCGTGGCCTTGGCGGTGTCGAGCGTCTTGCCACCGCCGATACCCACGACGACGTCGCAGCCGTTGGCGCGGGCGACCTCAACGAGGCGGTTGACCTCGTTCTCTGAGCACTCGCCGTTGAAGTCCTCGAAGACGGGCGTTGCCTTGGCCTCGGCAAAGCCGGCCTCGACCTTGGCGCCCACGCGCTTGACGCCAGAGGGCGTGTTGATGATGAGGGCCTTGGTGCCAAGCGGGTCGACGTAGCCGCCGAGCTTGGCAAGCTCATCGGGGCCCTGGATGTACTTGCTGGGGCTGTTGAAGATCTTGGACATGAATTGCTCCTCTCCTAAGCGATTCACACGTTATTTCTAGTTTAGGAGGACGGGATGATTGGGCCCGCCAGGTGTCGGTAAGTGCTTAGGTACAATCTTGATGCCGCTTGCAGCGGGCGCGGCGCCGTTCACCGGCAAATTGCGCTACGGTTGACCAGCGCAAACGATGCATTTCAGGTATGTGAGATGTGCGAGCGGCGCGCTGGGCGGGGCAAGCGGTTGGGCCAGGCGCGCAGGCAAGGTGTTGGTGGAGGCGGGTGGCACGCCCGCACTCGCGGCGGAGACAGGCAACCAAGTCAAAGGCGAGGACACCCATGCGCAAGGGGAAGCGGCACGGCGAGGGTCCGTGCCACCCGCCGTGCCGTCCAAATCACTCGCCGGGCATCGTTGCAGGTAGGTGCCCGGAAAAGAGGTGTCAACTGTGTTATGCGAGGGGCACGGGCCTTTCGCAGGTGGAGTCAACGGGTTCCCAAGCCCCGTCTTGCTTAGGCACGCCGCTTGCATGGCGGGCGAGCGCGAACGGACGTGCTCATGCCGCCTCGCCTCCCCTCGCCAGGCGGTCAAAGACAAAGGTAAGGACAAGACCCAGTGCGGCAAGCACGCCGCCCACGACAAACGCGGGCGCATACGAGCCGGTGGCCGCGAGCAGGCCGCTCATGGCCTGCGGGCCAAAGAAGCCCGCGGCGGCAAAGCCGACGAACATGATGCCGTAGTTGACGCTGTTGTGGGCCGCGCCAAATTGCTGGGCCGTAAAGCCCGGATAAATGCCCATGGTTGCGCCAAAGCACACGCCAACCAGGCAGATGCCCAGATAGAACGGCACGGACTGGGTACCAAGGCCAAAGAGCAACGCCATGGCCACGGCCAGCACCACAAACGCGAGGCGAAGCGACGCCACGGGGCCGAGCCTGTCTGACGCCGCACCCGCAAGGATTCTGCCACCCGCATTGGCAAGCGCGAGCACCGAGACAACAAGGGCCGCCGCACCCACAGACATCCCCGCCAACCCCTGCGCGAGGGGCGAAGCCTGGGAGGTAACCATAAGGCCCGAGAAGGCGCCGCACAGAAGCATCGCGATCATGGCGTAGAAGGCGGGCCTGGCCAGCATCCCGCGCCAGTCGGCATCGAGGCCGGAGCCCGGCACGCACCCCAACTCGCCCGCACCGCTCCTCTCGCCCATGGCCTGTCCACCCGCCATGAAGCCCGCCGGGCAGGCCATGATCTGCGTAGACGCCAGGACGATGACGACGAGCATGGCCACGCCCAGGATCTTGAAGGCGCTCGCCACACCCACCGCCTGCATGAGAGCGTTGGCAATGGGCGGAACGAGCACCGACGACAGGCCATAGGAGGCCGTGGCGAGACCGCCCGCAAGGCCCTTCTTGTCGGGGAAGAACTTTACGGAGTTCGAGACCGTGACGCCGTAGACCATGCCCACGCCCAGGCCAACGCCCAGGCCATACGTGAGCATGAGCATCTCCTTGCTTGTAGCAAAGCCAGACAGCACCATGCCGGCGGCAAAGAGCACGCCCCCGGCAAGCACCACCTTGCGCGGGCCAAGACGCTCATTGATGGCGCCCCCGGCAATCATCGTGATGGGACCCACCGCGTTGGCGATGGTGAACACGATGGCAAGGCCGCCCACCTCCGTTCCGGCAAGCGCGCTGAGCCGCTCGGCCATGGGCGTGGCAAACACGCTCCAGGCATAGAGCGAACCCACGCACAGGTTTATCAGGCACGACGCCGCCAGCACAAGCCAGCGCCTTCTTGCGAGAAGCTCGCTAGTCATCAAAGCCACCAAACACGGGAACGCCGGAGTAGGTCTTGGCCTCCTCCTCGCCAGACAGCACGCGACAGGCGCCCGCCGCCATGGCCTCGAGCTCGAACTCGCCGGGATAGGCGCTCACCGGGGCGATCCAGTCGCAGGACTCCTCGATGCGCGTCACCAGGTCCCTCGAGTGGACCATGCCGCCGCCCAACAGGATGCCGTCGACCTCGCCGCCCAGCGCACAAGCCATCGAGCCAATCGCCTTGCAGATCTGGTAGCACATGGCTTCCCAGGCACGCTTGGCGGCCGCATCGCCCGCCTCGACACGTCGCGTTACCTCGATGGCATCGGAGGTGCCAAGCAGGTCGACGAAGCCGCCCGTCTTCATGCACAGCTTGCGCACCTCGGCGGTGGTGTGGCCCGCCTCGAGGTAGTCAAGCACCTCGACCACGGGCAGGCCGCCGCAGCGCGTGGACGCCATGGGCCCCTCGCCGCCAACGATGTCGTAGCCGTCGATCATCTTGCCCAGACGGTGCGCGGAGACCGAGATGCCGCCGCCGATGTGGGCCACCACGAAGTTGCACTCGTCATAGCGCTTGCCCATAGACGCCGCGTGGCGAATGGCCGTCTCCTTGAGGTTGAGCGCGTGCAGGTGCACGTGGCGATAGACCCCCTTGACGCCCGTCATGCGCGCCTCGTCGCACAGCTCGTCGGTGTCGGGCGGGTTCACCACAAACGCCGGCTTGCCGCACGAGGCCGCGAACTCACGGGCAAGCTGCGGACCCAGCTGGGCGGGGTGCTGCACGCCGTTGGCGCCACGCGTGGCGTGGTCGAGCAGGACGTCGTCGATCTTGTAGGTGCCGCCCTCGAGCGGCAGCAGGCCGCCGCCGCGGCCCACGAAGGCGTCGATCCCCTCGAGCGACACGTCGTGGCCGGCGAGCAGCTCGAGGATAGTGTCGCGGCGGTAGGGCATCTGCTCGGAGACGCCGGCGAACTCGGCGAGCTTGGCGGCGTCGTGGTCGACCGTCTCGCAGAAGACGGGCTGGCCGCCCTCGAAGACGCCCACCTTGGTCGAGGTGGAGCCGGGGTTGATGACAAGGACGCGATAGTTGTTCTCAGGCATGGATGGCACCCCCCTACTGAGCGCGGATGATGAGCGTGGCGACGTTGCCGAGCATCTCCTCGACGGGCGCGGAGCGGCTAAAGTCGCAGACGGGCTTGGAAAATCCCTGCAACACGGGACCGTAGGCATTGGCGTGGCCAAAGATCTGGACGAGCTTCACGCCAATGTTTCCGGCGTGAAGGTTGGGGAAGATGAGCACGTTTGCGCGGCCGGCAACCTCTGACTCGCCCTTGACCTTGTGGGCCGCGGCGGCCGGGATGATTGCCGCATCGAGTTGCAGCTCGCCATCGCACTTGATGTCGGGGCGCAGCTCGTGCACGCGCCTGACGGCCTCGCGCACCACGTCGATCGTCTCGTGCTCGGCCGAGCCCTTGGTGGAGAAGGCGAGCATCGCCACGCGCGGCTCCCAGCCCATAAGGCCGGCAACGGTGTCTGCCGAGGAGATGGCAATGCCCGCGAGGTCAGAGGCGTCGGGCTGGGCGGTGATGGCGCAGTCGGCGAGACCGAGCATCGAGCCCTGCGGCCCCTCAAAACCGGGGATGTCGGCGATGCCCAGGCTCGAGGGCGAGGCCACGCCCTCGGCAAGGCCAATGAAGCTCATAGCCGAGAAGACCACGTCGCCCGTCGGGTACTCCTTGCCAGCGGCGCAACAGTCTGCAAGGCCGCACTTGACCAGGAACATTCCACAGTTCACGGGGTCTTTGCTCTTGCGCGCCACGGCCTTAGTGGAGTAGTCGGAGAAGCCCATCTCGGCGTACTTCTCGGCAAGAGCCATGCGGTTCGCCTCGTCGGTGTTGTCGAAGTAGTCGAAGCCGGCGGTCGAGACGCCCTGTTCGGCGGCAAGCGCCTCGACGGAGGCCTGGGCGCCCACGAGCACGGGCGTGCCCATGCCGTTTGCCACGACCTGCTCGGCGCAGCGCAGGATGTCCGCGCACGATGACTCGGGGAAGGCCACGCGCTTGGGAGAGCGCTTGGCACGCTCCACCATCTGGGAAAGAAACTCGTTCATATGTCTCGCCTCTCTAAAAAAACGGTAGAGAAAGGCCCCAGACCTGCGGTTTTATGCGGGGCTGGGGTCAGGGGTGATCGATGCGCCCTAGGCGCTACTCCTCCTCGAGCAGCTCCGTCACGAACTCGGCGGCCTCGCCGACGGTCTTGTTGCGCTTGAACTGCATGTAGGGGACCTCGATATCGAACTCGTCCTCAAGGAAGGTCGTCATCTGCGAGATCTGGGTGGACTTGGTGTCATACTCGGCAAACGTGGTATCGGCGGTGATGCCCGAGACGTCGACGCCCCAGATATAGGCGCAGCGCTCGGCGAGCTTGTCAAAGACGTCCTGGTTCATGGTTATTCCTTTCTGTGAGGCCACCGCGCGGCGGTGGGGAGAGGAGGGGCGCCGGGCCCAGTCGGGGGCGCGGCCCGGCGCCCAGGGAGAATCGGGCTAGCGGATGATGATGTCGCCGTCCTGGAAGCGCGGCGGGATCACCGGGATCTGCAGGAACGAGTCGTGCTCGCCGCCGGTGTAGATCAGCGTGCGGCCGTGATTGTCGGTGTCCCACATCAGCGGCTCGAACCAGTCCTCGCGAATGTAGCGGCCGGCCACCTGCACGCGAATCTGCTGACCCTTGTGCCAGAAGCGGGAGGTGGGCCAGATCTCGATGTCGACGGGGACGATCTGGCCGGGCTCGACCTTCTCGTCGCAGGTGTGGGCCTGGATAGGCTGGAAGTCGGTCGAGAGCTTCTCGTCGAGCTTGCGGCGTGAGACGCGTATCTTGCCCCAGGCGCCGGGGTGCGGCTCGCCAAAGAGGGTGACGGGGAGCCACTCGCCGGTGGTCGAGAGCTTCTGGACGTTCACGAACAGGTCGGCGTCGCTGTAGTCCTCGGCGGCGACCCAGAGGTGGAGCTTCATGTACCCCGTGAGCTCGGTATCCTCGGGGAAGCGGTAGTCGAAGGTGACCTCCTCGGTCTCGGAGTCGTAGCCCACGCACGCCTTCTCGGCCACGGGCTCGGCCTTCATCGACATGTCGGAGGCGTCGAGGTAGAGCTTCTCGTACTTGGTGCGCTTGAGGGGGAAGCTCGTCTCGGGGCGGTTCTCCTGGTAGTTGAACTCGCCGGTGTCCTGGACCTCGATACGCACGGTGGGCGTGAGCTCCCAGCCGTTGTTCTCCTCCTTGAGGTAACGGTCGAAGAAGCGTTCGAGCTCCTGGAGGTTCTTGTTGTTGTAGGCGTCGGGCCACTCAAAGTCGCGGTGGCAGCGCAGCCACTTCTTGCGGCTCTTGATCTTGCGGAAGGCCTGGATGGAGCCGCGGCAGTGGAAGTGGTTCCAGCAGGCGGTGGCGTAGACCGGGATCGTGATGTTCTTCCAGATCGGGTCCTTGTCCTTCCAGTAGTCGCAGTCGATGAACGGGTATCGCTCGGAGTTAGCCGCTGTGTCGTCGATGTAGTTGGGGCCCACGGCCTCGCGCACGACCATGCCCACGAAGGTGTGTGCCGGGATGCCGCCCTCGTAGAGCGACTCGCGGTACATGTCGGACGTGCCCTCCCACGGGGCGATGCAGGAGAGGTGCGGCGGCTGCTGCGAGGCGATGCGCCACTGGGTCATGGCGACGCAGGAGTTGCCGGCAAGGCCAACGTGGCCGTTGCACCAGGACTGGGCCGCGGCCCACTCGATGAAGTCGTAGCCGTCTCTGCCCTCCTGGGTGCCAAACTGCACGAAGTCACCGCCGGAGTGGCCCACGCCGCGCGGGTCGACGTTGGCGACCGCGTAGCCGTGGCGGCACCAGTAGCCGGGGTCGGGCGACTCGAACTTGGACATGTTCGAGACGGTCTGGGGCGGCACGCCCATGATCTGCCACTCGGACTGGCCGTCGAACGGACGCTTGCCGTAGAACGACCACGAGACGATCAGCGGCACGACCGAGCCATCGTTGGGACGGTAGATGTCGACGTAGATGGTCACGCCGTCGCGCATCTTGACCGGCTGGTCCTGCATGCAGATGATGCCGGGGGCACACTCGTAGGTGCTGGTGTTGAGCGGCGACTGGAACTTGTAGTCCTCGCGCTGCTCGGGGGTCATGGCGTCGAGCTGCTCCTGCGTGGCGGGATTGAGCATCTGGCGCATCGTGATTTCGGTTGGGCTGCCATTGCAGATGACGGTCTTGGTTACGGTTTCGCGAGCCATGTTTCCTCCTGTTTCGATGGGTTCGAATGCGAGGTCCTAGGTGACGGGGCGCAGGCTAGCCCTGCTCGACGACCTGGGGCTTGGTGACGTCGTGCTTGTTGAAGTAGATGAAGCCGGCGATGCACAGGGCACCGAGGAAGGCCGCGCCGACCCAGATCATCGCGGTCATGGAGCCGCCGACGAGGCCACCCAGGAACGAGGTGGTGAAGGGCGACAGGGACTGGCCCAGCGAGCAGCAGGCGTTGCAGAGCGCCATGTTGAAGGCCATGCCCATGGCACTCGAGAAGTTCGAGGCACCCATGCCGCCAAACGGGGTGAAGGTCTGGTAGCCAAGGCCGATGAGGAAGCCGGCGGCACACAGCATGGGTACGCTCGGGGCGATGGCGTAGAGGATGAGGCCGGCAAAGGTGAAGACGAAGGTGATGGTGGGAGACTGCTTCTTAAAGATCTTGATGAGCGGGGCCACGATCACGCCGGCGAGGAGGCCAGAGAGGGTGTAGGCGCTGGAGGCCATGCCAGCCTCGGCCGTGCCGCCCAGGCCGCGCTCGGCCACGATGAGGGCCTCGTTGGAGTTGAAGAGCTGGGCAAAGGTGTAGAGGACAAAGCCAAAGACGCACAGGAAGATGACTTCCTTGGGAACCACGACGTGCTGGCCCTTCTCGACCTTGGGCTCGAGCTTGCCCTTGGGCAGGAAGATGAGCTCGAGGACGAAGAAGACGCCCACGATGAGGTACGCGTAGAAGGCGTGCGTCCAGTCCTGGGCGCCCAGGGCCGCGGCGGCGGAGGTGTAGATGAAGCCGCCCAGGCAGACGAACGTCGAGAGCAGGCCGAGAACGGTGCCACGGGCCTCGCCGTCGAAATAGTCGGGGATGAGGGTGGTCATAGCGTTCTGGAGGCCGCCGAGGGCAACGCCGACGAGCGCCGCGGAGACGAGCAGCTGCGAGATGTCGGAGTGCAGGTAGATGGGCATGGTGCCGGCAACGATGTAGAGGGCCGTGAAGAACAGGGCACTGTACTTCTTGTAGACGCGCGAGGCGAGCTTGGAGACGACGATGCCCGTGGGAATGGCGATGAGCGACGGCAGGGTCACGATCTGCTGGATCACCGTGATGGGCGCGTCGGGGAAGGCCTGGGCGATGCTGGCGAGCACGGACACGGGGACGATGAGGGCCATAAGCGACAGCGCGCAGCTGTAGATGCCCACAAGCGCCTTGAATTTGTCCTTTGACATACTTCCTCCCTTGATGAGGCTTACTGCTAGCTGGGTGTGGGGCTAGTTGTTTTCCTTGGCGTCCCCCTCCCCGAGCATTCCGTTCTTGGTGAGCGCCAGGAAAGCCACCAGGCCTGCGGCCATGAGCGCGGCGCCCGCGATGTAAGAGACGACGTAGGAGCCGGTTACCCCCGAGATGAGTGCAAAGAAGCTGGGGCCGATGGCACCGACGAGCTGGATGATGGGAAGCATCAGGCCAAAGGAGCTGGCAAATCCGTCGCGGCCAAAGTACTCGGCGCAGATGTTGACGGGCCAGTTGTCGGCACCTCCAACGACGACGCCGATGAGCGCGAGGCTAACGAAGACGCAGGCGGAGTTGCCCGAGAGGTTGAGGACGATCGCGATGATGCCCGCGACGAACGAGAGGATGGCGCCAACGCGGGAGCTGAACCTGTCGCCAATGACGCCACAGACGAACGAGCCGGCGCAGGCGAAGAGCGCGGAGGCGAGCATGGCGCCCATGGCCTCGTCCATCGTGTAGCCCAGCTCGAGCAGGCGCGGGGCCAGCTGGACCATGAGGCCGCCCGAGAAGATGAGCTGGATACCCAGCACGAGCGACAGCAGTACGAAGCGGGGATTGCGGAGCAGGTCGCGGGCGAGCTTGGCGCTGGCTCCCTGCTGCTCGACGGTGCGCTCGACCTTGTGGGGCTCGCAGCGCTCGAGGGTGTCGGGCGCATAGCCGCGCTCCTCGGGAGTGTACGAGACGCCCAGGGCGAGCAGCGCGAGGGCAACGCCGGCGATGGCCATGAAGGGAACGAACGCGCCGTCGACGCCAAGCGTGTTGAAGCCCAGGTTGTAGACGATGGAGGCAAAGCCGGCACCCAAGGGGATGCCCATCGACACGAAGCCCTGGACCGTGCCCTTCTTGGTGGGGAACCAGTTGGCGAGCAGCACGGGAACGGTGTTGTAGCCAAGGGCCGAGGACGCGGCGTTGGCAACGACCATGGAGACCGAAAAGAGCGCGAACTCCTTGGAGATACCCATGAGGGCGAGGCCGACCATGTAGAGGATGCCCCACAGGACGCAGAGCTTCTTGGCCGAGGCCTTGGAACAGGCCCTGCCCGCGATGAAGCCCGCGACGACGTTGCCCACGCTCGCGACCGAGATCATCGAGGTGATGAGCACGCTGTCCCAGCCACGCGTCTGCTCGAGCAGCACGGCGGCGATGTTCATCGCGCTTCCGACCGTCGAGGTGATGAAGTAGCACAGCACGCTGAAGACGAGCAGGGGCCAGGCTCGCAGGTAATGGGAGCGCGCGGCTTTGTTTTCCATGAGAGCTTCTTTCTCGTGAGGCCCAACGTGGTGGTGCCTGTCGAGTTAGATGCTATGGACGGGTGAATGCAGCCTCCAGAACAGTGGGGGCACCGCGTGTTCGATTCGAACAAGCGGGACGCAGGGTGTTCGAATCGACCGTTGACGGAGCGAGTGTTCGATTTCGCAGGTAGATGAAGGTAAGATTTTCAATGTGATGGATTATGGCCGCACGGAGCTCAACCGTTCGCGGCAAGCGACAGAGACGTGAGTGCAGCGGCATGGCAGACGGCAAGCAGGGCTTCAAGACCCAGAAGCGCGAGCAGACGCGCGAGATGATCGTCGAGGCGTATTTGGAGCTGCTCGAGGAGAAGGACTTCGACGCGGTGACCGTGAGCGCGCTGTGCCGCGCGGCAGGCATCGTAAGGAGCACCTTCTACACCTACTTCTCAGACATCTATGCCGTGGCACAGTTCATCGAGGACAGACTCATTGCCAAGCTCAACTGGGTCGACGAGCAGGCGCGAGGAGCTGAGGCGCTCAACCGCAAGCGCGCCAAGACCGCCTGGGGCTTTCCCATTGCCCCGCCGTATGGCTTTGACCTGTGGTTCGATGTCTACGAGATGCAAAAGCCGGCGCTCAAGGCCATGCTTGGCCCGCACGGTGACCCCTACTTCGAGCAGAAGCTGCGCGCACATCTCGTGAGCCACGTTCGTCTGCTGATGGATGAGGACGGCATGCCCGACGATGAGTTGAGGGTTGGCTTCTCGGAGTCGACCGTCGAGCTGCACTTCATCCTGATCAGGAACTGGATGCTTCACGAGAACACGACGCTCACGAAGGAGCGCATCAAGACGATTATCAACACGGTGCGCATTGGCGGCAGCGTCGAGGGGCTCTACCTCGACGAGCTGCTCGACCACGCGGCGTTGATTGATGGCATCTCGCCCATTGGGGAGATCGAGGGGGCGTAGCGACGGGACGGCATGCGCCCCGTACGAATTGACGAGCTGGCGCGTTGACGCTCAGGATTTAAGGGCACGGGAATGGAGCGCCGACCCGCGACGACGCCCCGAAAGCGGAGACGCAATTTGTCCTATAAGCCGCCCTTTAAGCCCACGTGCCCCGAGTTGCACCAAGAGTTGCACGCGGAGTGCACCAACGAAGAGCGTGAGCGGGACAAATACGACACTCCGTAACGAAAACGACCCGAAGACGCTGGGTCTTCGGGTCTTATCACTTCTGGTGGCGGGGAAGGGAATCGAACCCCTGACACGGGGATTTTCAGTCCCCTGCTCTACCAACTGAGCTACCCAGCCGAAATGCCTGCTCGCCTTGCGAGCTCGTTTACTATAGCAAATAGAACCAGCCAAGCAAGCGAGAATTTGGGCTAATTGGAAAAATTCTGGTCGAGCGTCGATTCGCCCCGCGGCCTGCTCGCACAAACGGCTCATTGCTGCGGTCCAATCCGTCAGTGCGCTGATAGCAGGAAGGGGCAATCGAACCCCTGACGCGGCGGTTCAGCCCCCTGTCCTCCCGGCAAATTGTGCTCGGGAGCACGCCGGCCTGGGAGGGAGCAACCTGCGAGGTTGGATTAGACCGCTACAGCGCCTTCGCGAACGCGCGGGCGCGACGCCGGCAGGCTCAGCAGCTGGTCCATGACCTCGGCAAACGCCACGTGGGGATTGACGCAGTAGCAGCGGGCAACGCAGTGCGAGGAAGTAGCCGCGCCCGCCTCGTCACAAGGATAGGCCTTGCACTCGGGCAGTCCATGCCCGGTGCCTCGGGACGACCACGTCAGACGATAGAAGGCCTCGCCCACGCAGACCACCCACACCCGGCGCCTCACGATGCCGCTATCGAGCGGCTCCTCCTCCACGGACGTAGCGTCGTAGAGCACGCTGTAGGCAACCTCGCGCCCCATCGCCTGGCTCATGCGGCCTCACCCCTTCCTCCCGCAGCAGGCCAAGGTCTGATCGTGACGCCCGCCCCTCTCACCTCGACGACGTCACCGCAGCGCAAGGGGCACAGACCCGCCAGCACCCATCCGTTGACCAACACGCTATTGGCCGCGCCCAGACCCTGGGCAAACAGCACCCCATCCCTGAACAACAGTACGAGGTGACGCGCCGCCACCTCTGGGTGGTCGATCACGACATCGCACCCGGGCTCTCTGCCAAGGACGAGTCCCTCCTTGCCCACCTCCATGGGAACCGTCATGCCTCCGCAGCTCACCCGCACGCACGAGGGTGACATCAGCGCCGCCACGGGCTCGGGCCGCTCCGCCTCGGGCGCAGGCGAGGTCAAGCAGGCCGCCTGGGGCTGGAACGCCGCTGAACCTTGGGACACCGAGGGAGACTGCGGAGGCGCCTGGATTTGCGACGACATCTGGGGTTGCGGCACCGGCCGAGCTTGGGTCATCGTCGCAGCGCCCAATGCCCCCGGCATCTCAGCAGATGGCACTAGCGTTGGCTCCTCGAGCTCTCTCGAGAGCTCGAGGAGCGAGGCGTCCGCCACCGCGCCAACCGCGGGCTCGCCACCCCTCGCGAAGTCATAGAGGCACCCGTAGCACACGTCCATGTCGGCAAAGAGCTTGGCCCCGCACCTGGGACACGTCTTGAGCCCTCCACCCGCCTGATTGGTTGCGTCCATTGCGCACTCCCCTCTCTACAGCACATCGAACAGTTGCAAGCTCACCGCTTGCCCAGTCTGCGGCCATGGCCCGTCCGAGCTCGGGCGCTCCAGGGCATGGGCCGCCCCGCGGCAGGAGACGACCCGCCCCGCGGGAACGTCTCGCCGCACCCTGAGCACCCGCCCCTGCTCGCTCACGAGTGCCACGTCGATGCCGTAGGCCATGCCAAACGTGTGGACCGAGCGACACCCCACGAGCAGGCAGGGCAGGGCGCGCGCATCTCCCCGCCTCGTTCCCAGGAGGCCCCGCAGACGCGCAAGCGCGCTGCCAAGCACCTGGAACCTGATCGAGCACACGCCATCGCCCGCCTCGGCATGCGGCCCAGCACCCGCGCCCACGCCCGTCTCGGCGTTTGCCCTAGCAGCTGCGGCATCGCCCGACTCAGCGCACGAACCGCCGCCCACGTCAAACGTCACCACGGCCCAACGGGCACGTGGCCCAACTCTCGTCCTCACGAGACCACCCCCGAGCGATACCTGTCCACCACGACGCTTCGCTCGTGATGGGCCAGGGCGGGCAGCGACGCGCCCACCCCGGCAATGGAGAAGGAACCGGGCCACGGCCGGTAGCCCAGCCTGCAGACGTAGCGGGTGGTTCCCGCCGCGAGGTCGATGAGGGCACGGCCCTCCCCGCTCGAGACGTCCTCGGCGCTCACCGAGACCTCGCACGAGGCGTCGCCCATGGCGTCAACGATCGCGGCCTTGACCTCCTCGACGCCAGCAAGCTCACCTGAGGCGCCCGACGGGCTCACGCCATGCATCACCACGGCGTCGGCCGCCACGCGATCGAACCGGGCGCACAGCTCGGAGAAGCGCATCACGTTAAGGATGACGAGGGCCACCACCACGATGACGGGGACGAGCACGGCGAGCTCAACGGCCATCTGTCCCAGCTCCCGGTCTGGCGCAGGCGCCTCGCACCACCTCATCACGCCGCCCCCAAGAGCTCGCCCACGTCGATGGTTATGGGAATCGTTATCTCGGTCCCCGGGATGGTCAGCTCGGCAATGGTGACCTTGCCAATGCGCGTCCCCAACTCGTTTTTGACCTCGCGGCCCAGCGCCCGGGCAAACTCGACCGGGTCTGCCGTGTCGGGCAGCTTGCTAACGAAGTCCCTCACGCTCGAGACGTGGTCATAGCCCGCCTTGTCGAGCACGTACTGGCTGTTGGTGAGCACGGGCTTTCTGGGACGCAGATCGGCCGGGGCCAGGCCCGCGTCGCGGATGGCCTCCTTGGCCATGTCGCGCAGCCACGAGCTCACGCTCGTTCCCAGCACGCCGTCGATGCCGTCGAGTATCTTCGTAGCCGCAGCCTCAACATTGCCCGCGGCAGACTCGTAGCCAACGAGCAGCTCTCCCCACAAGGACCCGATATTTCCCAGTACGCCGGCATCGGCCCCATCCATCCCCTCGGAGATGGCACCAAAGAAGCGCGAGAGCACGTCGTTTCCCTCGGCGGCCGAGTCTGGCGCCAGAGTCGCGGCCGCCACGGCGGCACCCGCAGGCACCGCGGAGTCCGCAAGGAACGCCCCCGTGACCTCAGCGGGCACCTCGCGCTCGCCGCTCGTCACCACGGCGACGCAGCCCCAGGCACCTGGTGGGCACAGGCGTGGCCGAGGCACCGCGAGCGCCTCCATGGCGCACTCATAGGCACTCTTTCCCTCACCGGCAAGCTCGCGCATCTGCGCCTCGGCCTCGGCAAGGTCGTTGCGAGCCCGCTCGTAGCGCTCCGACGCCTCCGAGACGATCCTCCAGTAGTGCTCGAAGCCGTTATCGATGCTCGTCGACGCGGCCGGGGCGCTTCCCATGGCCTGCGCGTCCATCCTGCAGGTATCGCAGCGCGCCACGCTCCCGGCGTCGAGCGCGACGAGCGACGCCGTTCCCGCAGACGCGCCCCTTGCGCCCGGGCATTCCATGCTTGCATGCAGCACCGTTCTTCCTCCCTCCTGCGTACAGGGCCAGCGACTGGCCGAGTAGAGCGTCGTTGCGCGCAGCTGCTCCACGTTCGAGAAGAGCTGTGGCAGGTCAAGGTCCACGCCGCCGTCGGGCAGCTGTTCGTAGTGGCCACGACCAACCTGCTCGAGCGCGTACTCGTAGAACGCCTTGCGTGCCGCCGAGTTCGTGAGTTCGTCCGTCCCCTGGCCCAGCGGCGCCTCGCTCGCGAGGCGGGCGGCGTAGTAGGCACGTGCGCGCGTGAGCGGAGCCCCAAAGGTCCAGAGCGGCAGCACGTAGCTTGGATTGCTCACGGGCGCCAGCCCCGCAAGCGCGTCGGCCCGCTCGCGCAGGCACATGCCGTCGGCGCCGCAGTCCGCAAGCCAGGCCTCGCGCATGGCCTCGTCGGCACGGTCCCTTGCCTCCTTGGCCCGGTCGGACGCCTCCTGGAGACGCCGTGCCGCCTCCGCCGCCTCCGTTGGGTCCACCTCGACGTCGAGCGCGGAGAAGTCGGACTGCGACTCCACGGGAAACGGCATGGCAACGCCCGTCCAAGACCCGCTCTCCTGCGCAACGGCGGCGGAGCGGCTCACGATGGCAAGGGGCAGCGTTCCCTCGACCTTCTTGAGCCCCCGTGCCGCAGACCGCGCGAAGCGCCCGCGGGAGTCGAACACCTGCCGCGCGGCATCGACGGTCTTGGCGCCCGCCGCGCCCAGGCCGGGGATGGCGCTCACCACAAGGCCGGCACCCAGCGTCACCATGCCGGCAAGCCCCATCGTGAGCACGCAGGCATCGAGCACCGTGGCAACCGTCGCATACGAGGACACGACGTTTGCCCCGGCCAAGGCGCAGGCGTCGGCGACCGTCTGCACGTCTGCCGACCTTCGTTGCACCCACCCAACCGAGACGAGCGAGCAGGTGAGCGCGAGGCTCACGAGCAGGGCAACCGCCACCGATACCGACGTGTAGCCGCCCGTCTCGTCAACGAACGCGTCGATACCCAGGAAGGCGCGGGCGCGCCCCCTATCCCCAAATCGAGGTCCATCCGCCATAGTCGCCCTCCAACCAGTCTGGCCTCGTACTCTCGGACACCTCGACGCGCAGGACGACCTCGCCCTCCTCGACCTCACCAAAGGCCGAGGCGAGTACGCCCACGAGCGGCAGGGGCCTCAGGCGCCCCGCAACCCGCACGCTCGAGCGACCCATCGATGAGGAGCCCTCGCACTCGATCTGCCAGCCCTCCTCCCCGCCCACGTGAAAGGCGGGCACGTTGGGCACGGCGCGAAGCCTGCGCCTCACGTAGGCCACACACGAGTCCTGGCCAGCCGCCAGCGTTGGGCCCGAGGTGGCGAGCGCCCGCAGCCCCTCCGATGCCGCCTGCTCCATGACGCAGCGCGTGTACAGGGCAAACGCGGGCTGCAGGAGCAGGGCAAGCAGCAGCATGAGGACCGGCAGGAAGAAGGCTGCCTCGACGCTCGTCTGGCCCAGCGAATCAGAACAGGACGATGTCGTGCATGCCGCCCGCCGCGGCCACGCCCTCGATGGCGTGCGAGGCGCACCCCTCGGAGAGGCGCTGCAGGCCGCCGGCGCCCACCACGCGCCACACCGCCCCCAGCGCCACGATGGCGGCAAGAAACGCCACGAGTACGAGGGCGTACTCGACCGTCGACTGGCCCAGCTGCTCGCCACACGCGTCACGAGCCGCCTTGCGGCCCCGTATTCCCATAGGCCTCCCTCCATTGGTCCACCTCCATCCTCAGAACGCTCACCCGGCTCGCGTCCTCGCCCTGCCGCTCGACAAAGCACAGGTCGACCCAGCCGGGGCCCACCACGGTGCACCCCCAGACGCTCCCCAGCAGATCGAGCCACCCGGCATGGGCGAGCGTCGTGTCGCCGCGGGCCGCATAGTTTTCGAGCAGGTCGCCCGCGGCGCGGGAGACGCCCTCGTCGACGCTCCACTCCCGCCGAGGGACGGCCGATCCGCCTGCCTCGGCCACAAGGCCGTCGACCCCGCCCGGCGCGTCCCCAGCGCGAGTGCCCTCTGAGGGTGCGTCTGCGCCCGGCGCCCCGGGGGCGTCGGGCTCGCCCGAGCCGCCCGCCTCACCATCAGCGGCCCCACCCGAATCGCCGCCAGCAGGCACTTCCCCAGACGAGTCGGCCACGCTAACTGGGGCGGGCACGGCACTGCCCGCACCCGCCTCGCCCAGCACGCATGCCGCAACGGCCAGGGCGGCAAGCGCCAGGACCGCGAGCAGGGCAAGCCGCCCCCTACAGCGAGTTGATGCCATCGGTAATCGAGGTCCAGAGCTCCTGGAGCCTGCCCCTGAACGCCATCACGGCAACGATCGCCATCAGCACCAGAACGCCCACAAGAATGGCGTACTCGGTCGTGCCCTGGCCGCTCGTCTCGCGCGCCAGGCAGCGAGCACGCGCGCGACGCAGAGCGCACGAAGCCCCTATGCCAAGCCTGTCAATCACACCCATGACCTCTCCTTTCCCTGTGCGGGACAAGCCCGCCCAACCTCATCTGGACAGGGCCGCGCTAAGCAGCGGCCCCAGAATCGCAAGCAGCATCGCGGGCACCACAAGCGCGCCCAGCGGAATGAGCATCCGCACGGGAACCTCCTCGATGCGACGCTCCACGCTTGCGCGCTGGTACTCCCTGATGGCGTCTGCCTGGCGCTCGAGCGTTGCCGCGAGCGGGGCGCCAAACGCCAGCGCCTCGCGCACCGCGGCGACAAACTTCGCAAGGGACGGCGCCGCCACGCGCGCGGCGAGCTCGCCCAGGGCGTCGCGCCTGCTCGCAAGACCCATCTGCCACGAGTGCATGGCCACGAGCATCTGGCGGGAGAGCTCGGCGGAGCTGCGCGCGCAGTACAGGGCAAGCGAGGCGTCAAACGAAAGCCCCGCGGAGAGCCCCAGCGCCAGCACGTCGAGCATCTCGGGCATCTGCCGCTCGCAGGCCGCGGCCATCCGCGCCGCGTTCTCGCGCCCCTTGAGGCGCCGTAGCGCAGGCGACGCCCGCAGTGCCCGCGCCAGCGCAGACGCCCTGCCCCCATTGCCCCAACCAGGCTCGTCGTCGCCATATAGCAGCAGGTAGGCAGCCATGGCAGCCGCCACGCCCAAGCCAAGCGCCCACATCAGAGCACCCCACGCATGAGGCGCGCGATGATAGCCAGGGCCACCACGTCGAGCAGAGCCGCCGCCAGCACGCACCCCAACCCAACGGGCGTTGCCAGCCCCGCCCTGAAGTCGGGCGAGGTGAGCACGAGCAGGGCCACGAGGCACACGGGAAGGCCGCTCACGATCTTTGCCGACAGCCTCACCTGCGCTGTCTTTGCCTCGAGCTCGCGCTCGAGCGCAAAGCGCCTCTCAACGAGCTGGGCAGACCTGAGGAACAGCCCCTGGAGCGGGGCGCCCGTCCTGGCAGAGACCGTGAGGGCGCAGACCATGAGCTCGACGCCGGGGGCGTCGGTGCGTGCAGAGATCTGTTCGATGGCGTCGGCCGCGGGCGTGCCGCACGAGACGAGCAGCGATGCCCGCGCGAACTCCCAGTTGAGCGGCCCCGTGCCCATCGACCCCACGTAGCTGATGGCCTGGGGAAGCGTGCGCCCGGCGGCAAGTGCCCCGGCAAGGGAGCGAAAGGCGTCGGGCACCTGCCGGGCAAGGTCGCGCTTGCGCCCGCGCACGCGCGACGAGCGCCACATCGCCGCGGCCACGCACCCCACCGCAACGCCCGCGAAGGTCCCGAGCAAAGACAGCGCCACGACCAGGCCAAGCAGGCCGCAGGCCCCTACGTAGGCCACGAGCAGCCCGCGCGCGCCCTCGCGCGCAAGGCCGGCCGCCTGCACGCGCTCGCTCAGCACAAGCTCGTCCACGACGCCGCGCGCGAGGCCCAGCCGCTCAAGGGTACGCATCGGCGCGCTCAGGCCCACCTCGCGCAGGGCCCGCACGAGCGCGCGCCTGGTACCCGTGTCGCCCGGCCTCTGAATGGCGCCCTCATCTCCGCAGGTCAAGACCCATGCCGCCAGGGCCGCGCACGCACCACAGCCTAGGCACAGCAACGCCTCCATTGGCACACCTCCTCCTCTTCGAGCAGGCCGTCTGACACCGCCCGGGCAAGAAACGCCGGCTCGCGCACGAGGCGCCAGCTGCGCTCGCCCACGTCGAACGACACGACCTGGGAGAGCTCGACGCCGCCGTCCTCGCCGCGGCCCACCTCGCAGGCGTCCGACACGACGCGCGAGCCGTCGGGCATGCGCCGCGACATCACGATGAGGTCGAGCGCGGTCGCCACCTGCTCCTCGATGAGCGCGGCGGGCAGATCCATCCCAAAGCGCGCCATGAGAACGAGCCTCGAGACGGCCTCGACGGGCGTGCCCGCGTGCAGCGTGGTGAGCGAGCCGTCGTGGCCCGTGTTCATGGCCTGCAGCATGTCGATGCACTCCTCGCCGCGCACCTCGCCCACCACGATGCGGTCGGGGCGCATGCGCAGAGCGTTGGTCACGAGCATGCGAATCGTCACGGCACCCGTACCCTCGATGGAGGCGTCGCGCGCCTCGAGCCTCACCACGTGCAGGCCTTCCTCGAAGCGCAGCTCGGCCGAGTCCTCGATGGTCACGATGCGCTCGTCGCAGGGAATCTCGGCAGACAGGGCATTGAGCAGCGTTGTCTTGCCCGAGCCCGTGCCACCCGCCACCGCGATGTCGCGCCGCACGCGCACGGCCCACGACAGCAGGCGCGCGTACCAGACCGGAAGCGACCCCAGCTCCACCAGGCTCTCGAGCGTGCGCAGGGCCCCGGAGAACTTGCGAATCGTAACCGCGGGGCCGTCCATCGCCACCGGGGCGATCACGGCGTTCACGCGAAAGCCGTTGGGCAGGCGCGCGTTCACGATGGGGCTCGCGTCGTCGAGCCTGCGGCCCAGCGGCGCCAAGATGCGGTCCATCACGAGCATGATCTGCTCGGGCGAGTCAAAGGCGCGGCTCGCCGGAAGGAGGCGACCTCCGCGCTCGTAGAACAGCGCATCGCAGCCATTCACCATGACCTCGGTGATGGTGGGGTCGTCGAGCAGGGGCTGCAACGGCCCTAGGCCCACGATCTCGTCGATGACGCGAACCATGAGAGCGTCGCGCTCGTCCTCGCCCAGCTCCTCGAAGCCGCCGGAGCACAGCACCGCCCGGCACACCACGGCAAGCTCCTCGCGCACCTGATCGACGGCACCGGCCGAGACGAGCGAGGCAATCTGCGTGAGGCCCAGGCGCTCGACCAGCCCGCGCTTGAGCCGCTCCGAGAGCCTCCGCTGTTCGGCCGCGTCCTCCCGCGCCTCGTCTGCGAGGTCGCCCACATGCTGCCTCACGCGTTCAAGCACGCCCATCGCTACGCCTCCCCTCTGCCAAGGCCAAAGAGCCTCCTAGGCTTGCCTCCGCCGGCAAGGGCGTGCCTGGCGCCTTCGGCGTCGGGAAGGTGCCCCAGCTCCTTGAGCAGGGCCGCGAGGCCATGGGCGGCGCCCAGCGCGGCAGGGTTCTCGGACGCAACGAGCTCGGCCATGCCACCCGCGCCCAAAAGCTCCACGAGGTCGAGCCCTCCGTCAAGCACGCGAACCTCGCGGGCGCACTCGAGCCCCACGGCTGCCCGCGCCACGAACGACTCGTCGCGCCGACGCGGGTCGCAGGCGTTCATAAGGCGCACGATGCGCGTGCGCGCCACGCCCAGGCGCACTGCAAGCGACCCGCAGCGCGAAAGCGCCGGGATGGCGCCAGGCCGCTCGTCGGAGACGATGACGAGCCGGTCAGCCTGCTGGGCGGCACCCGCCACGGCGTCTCCCCAGCTCGACGGCGTGTCAACGATCACGAGGTCATGACCATGGGTAAGCCGCGCGATGATGTTCGCGGCAAGGGGCTGTATGCACTCGGCATACTCGGGCGCGCGACACGGGCCCCACACATGCAGGTGCTCGCCGGCACGCGCCCCCGCTTGCTCGAGCGCCTCGTCGCTCGCTATGCCGCCCGCCAGCGCGGCGAGGTCACCCGGTCGGGAGACGCCACACAGCGCGGCCAGGTTGCCAAAGGCAAGGTCAAGGTCGAGGACGGCGACGTCGAGCCCCCAGCTCGCCGCCGAGGCCGCGAAGAGCGCCGCCAGCGTGGTCTTGCCCACGCCGCCCCGGCCCGAGACAAACACGATGACCGGCACGCCCTCGCGCCGCTCCGACACGGTCGCAAGCGCCTCCTCCCCCGCCGCCCGGCCCGGCACGCCCGAGCGAGTTCCCCTCTGCCCCTGATGGACGGAAGCAGGCCGGGCGGCGAAGTCGGCGCTGGTGATGACTTGCGAAATGCCCGCGCGCTTGGCACGCGAGCGCATGGATCCCGAGGTGGAGTCGAGCGCGAGGAACACCTCGCTGGCGTTGTCGTCGGCAGCAATCGCGGCGGCAAGGTTCACCGGGTCGGGGCCTCCCACGCCCTCGCCCACGATGACGCACGCACCCGCGAGGTCCTCGCGCATGCGGCCGCGCAGACGCACGGGGCTGCGCTCGAACACGACGCTCGCCGCCTCGTCGCACGAGCGCACGTACTCGCCCAGCTCCGAGGACTGCGACACGCCGGCACAGATTACCCAGGTTGCCATCACGCACCATCTCCCGTCTGCGCCCCTACGCTCTCGGGCGCCTTGGCATCGCCACTTCCCAAGGCGGCGGCAGAGGCCACCTCGTCAACGTCATCGGCGGGAAGGGCCACCCGTAGGCTCCCGGCACCCGAGACGGCCAGCACGTCTGCCACCTCGGCGGGCAGCACGGCCAGCGTGAGCGAGCGCTCTCCCGCGCCCGCGGACCCCACCCCCTGCGAGGGCACGAGCGCCACTGCATCGCCCGTTATGAGCCGTACGCCCGCGTCCGCAGACTCGTAGACCAGCACGCGCGCGCCGTTTGCCACCTCGGCGGGGACACCGGCCCTATCCGTGAGCCTCACCGTCACCGCGACGCGGCCCTCGGGCACCTCGATGGAGGTCGCCTGCTCCGTCACGTCGAGCTCCGTGAGCGGCGATCCCTTGGCAACGGGAGACGACAGCCGCGCCCCCAAGACGTCTGCCACATCGGTGAAGGACCCCTCCGGGGCGAGGTCGGTGAGCCAGTCCCTCTGCTCGACGTCCCCCTCGCCCACCACGCTGCCCGCGGCAAGCTCGCGCCTTGCCACGACGAGGCTCGCCACCTCGCCGCCGTACTGCGCGAGCAGCTCGGAGCGCTGCCGCTGAGCGTCGGCCCGAACGGACTCCATGCCACCCGCGGCGAGCAGCAGCGCAAGCACCCCAAACGCCGCAGACGTCGCGATGCGCGCGCGTCTCTTCATGGCTCCTCCCGTCACTCTCGACTACTCGTGGGGCCATCTTCTCCCGAGCGCGCGCAGCAAGAGACGCCCCGGGCCAGAAAGTCCCGGGGCGTCAGACACAAATCTGTCCAGAATCTAACAAAATATGGGCGAGACGTTCCAAAAACGCCTCGCCCACCCTGTTGACAACCCAATAAACAGCAGTTCAATGCCCTGTTGATAACTTTTGAAAACGCAGCCGAGAAACGCCGCCGCCACGCGAAAATAATTTCCGGCAACGCGGGCGCAGCCCGCCAGCGTGCCGCGCCCGCGACCCGCCAGCACCACGCCGGCGCACGCTCGCACGCGCCCGTGCTCAACCCACCAACGCCCCGCATGCCTCGCGGACGTTACAGCACCACGTCGGGGTCGATCGTGGCCGCGCTTGCGCGCATCTCGCCCGCAAGCGCCAGGTAGGCCTCGAGCCTCACCTCATCGAGCTCGCCGGCGTCGGCCGCCTCACGCACCGCGCACCCCGGCTCGGAGCCGTGGGTGCAGTCGCGGAAGCGGCACGTCTGCGCAAGCTCCGCGATCTCGGGAAACGCCTTGGCAAGGCCGTGCTCGTGGCCCACCAGCGGCAGGCTGCGCAGGCCCGGCGCGTCACAGATAACGCCCGCGCCCGGCACCTTGACCATCATGCGCGCCACCGTGGTATGGCGGCCCATGTCGTCGCGCTCGCGCACCGCGCCTGTCGCCAAGGCGTCGGCCCCCAGCAGAGCATTGAGCAGGGTCGACTTGCCCGCCCCGCTCTCACCCAAAATCATGGCCACGCGTCGCTCGGGCACAAGGGCGCGCACGTCGTCGAGGCCCTCGCCTACAACCGACGACGTCACCACGATGTCGCCGTCCTCACCCACCAGGCGCCGCACGCGCGCCACGTCTACGGCAAGGTCTGCCTCGCTGCCCTTGCGGTCTGCCTTCGTGAGCACCACACAGGGGCGCACGCCGCAGTCGCGGGCAAGCACGAGCGAGCGGGCTATGCGCGCCAGGGGCAGCTCGCCGGCGCCCAGCGCCGCCACCACGATGACCGCATCGAGATTCGCGGCGAGCGTCTGGAACTCGCCGCGTCTGCCGCCGCGCCAGCGCGCGAAGGCGTTCCTGCGCGGCAGCACCTCGTTGATCACGCCCATGTCGTGCGCGGGTGGCACCGCCGCGGCCACCCAGTCGCCCACCGTGGGCATGATGCCCTCCTCGGCAGACGCGCCCTTGGCAAACTCGGGGGCGTGCTCGCAGCGAAGCGTCACGTCCTCGCAGGCCACCAGCGGAAAGCCGCGGTCGAGGCGCACAACGCACCCCAACTCAACGCACGCGGCGGCCTCCTCGCCCAGGCGCGCGGCAATTCGCTCGCGCGCCTGGGCAAGCGCCGCGACCTGCGCCTCCGTAGCCGCAACGTCTGCAAACGCCGGCACGTTCTCGAGCTCGCCCACCTGGGGCAGCGACGCCATGACGTCTGCCGCAGACGGGCGCGAGGCGCCGCCCCCGTGGGAGCGACGCCTCGACGAAACCTTGGACCTGGCCTTTTGGGACTTCTTGCCCACAGGCTTAAGCCTCCTTCTCCACATGGCGCATGATCGCCTTGTAGACCTCGACGATGGGGATGATCAGCAGTGCGATCAGCAGCGCGCAAATGACGCCGCGCGGCTCAAGGGTCACGTTACCAAAGAACATCTGGGCCAGCGCCGGGACATCGGTGACGATCACGGTGAGGACGAGCGCCATGGCGGCCGAGCCCCACAGCCACCAGTTCTGCTTCTTCATGGTGAACAGCGACGCGCGGCGGCTGCGCATGTTGAAGCAGTGGAAGATCTCGACCATGTTGAGCGTAATGAACGCCATCATCACGCCTTCCTCGTCGGCCGTGCCGGCGACCATGTCGGCAATGTTGATGTAGCCCATGTCAAAGTAGACGCCCACGAAAAAGCTCGCGAGGACCAGCAGCGTAATCGCGATGCCCTGGACGATGCAGTCCATGCCCATATGGCCGGCGAACACGCCGTCGGAGGCCTTGCGGGGCTTGCGGCGCATGATGTCGCCCTCGGCGTCCTCCATCCCCAGCGCCAGAGCCGGGAAGCAATCCGTCACGAGGTTGACCCACAGCAGCTGCACGGGCTGGAAGATCGTGAAGCCCACGAGCGTGGCGATAAACACCGAGAAGACCTCGGCGAGGTTGGCCGAGAGCAGGAACTGGATGACCTTGCGGATGTTGTCATAGATGCGCCTGCCCTCCTCGCACGCCGAGATGATCGTGGCAAAGTTGTCGTCTGCAAGCACCATGTCGGCCACGTTCTTGGTGACGTCGGTGCCGGTGATGCCCATGCCCACGCCGATGTTGGCGCGCTTGATGGAGGGGGCATCGTTCACGCCGTCGCCCGTCATGGCCACGATCATGTCGCGGCGCTTCCAGGCCTCGACGATGCGCGTCTTGTGCTCGGGCTGCACGCGAGCGTAGACGCCAAAGTCCTCGATGCGCGCGTCGAGCTCCTCGTCGCCCATGCGGTCGAGCTCGGCGCCGGTGATGGCCTGGCTGCGGTCGGCAATGATGCCAAGGTTCTTGGCGATGGCCACCGCGGTGTCGATGTGGTCACCGGTGATCATGACGGTGCGGATGCCGGCCGTGTGGGCCTCGTCGATGGCGGCGGCCACCTCGGGGCGCTCGGGGTCGATCATGCCGGAGAGGCCGCAGAAGGTAAGGTCGTGCTCGAGGGCCTCGGCGGCAAAATCGGCGGGCTTCTCGACGTAGTGGCGGCACGCCAGCGCCAGCACGCGCAGGGCCTGGTCGGCCATGGCCTTGTTGGCAGCGATGAGCTCGGTGCGCCTCTCCTCGGTCATCGGGACGACCCTGCCGTCCTCGTAGATGTGCGTGCACAGGCCCAGCACCACGTCGGGCGCGCCCTTGGTGTACTGCTCGTACTCGTCGTCGAGCGTCTCGACCACGACGGACATCATCTTGCGACCCGAGTCGAACGGGGCCTCGCCCACGCGCGGGTGCTCCTCGGCAAGGCCCGTGAGGCCCGCCTTGCCCGCATCGTTCACAAGGGCGCACTCGGTGGGCTCGCCCACGGCCTCGCCGGCCTCGGCGTCCCACCTGGCGTCGCTGCACAGGGCCATGCCGGAGAGGAACTTCTCCTCGGGCGCGGCGAGCTCGTGCCTGACGACCGTCATCTTGTTCTGGGTGAGCGTGCCCGTCTTGTCCGAGCAGATCACCTGGGTGCAGCCGAGGGTCTCGACGGCGCTGAGGTTGCGGATAATCGCCTGGCGCTTGGCCATCTTGGTGACGCCCAGCGACAGCACGATGGTCACGACGGCCACGAGGCCCTCGGGGATGGCGGCGACGGCCAGCGACACCGCGACCATGAAGGTGTTGAGCAGAAGGCTCGGCTCGGCGGCCATGTTGCCAAAGCCATGGCGCAGGATGTCGACCACGAAGATGACCACGCAGATGGCAACGACCATCTTGGTGAGGATGTGGGAGAGCTCGTCGAGCTTCACCTGCAGCGGCGTGAGCTCCTCGGTGGCCTCGTTGAGGGCGCCGGCGATCTTGCCCATCTCGGTATCCATGCCGGTGGCCACCACCACGGCGCGGCCGCGGCCATAGACCACGGTGGAGCCCATGTAGCACATGTTCTTGCGGTCGCCCAGGGCAACGTCGTCGCCCTCGAGGGCGATGGCCTCGGCGTGCTTCTCGACCGGCACGGACTCGCCGGTGAGGGCCGCTTCCTCAATCTTCATCGTGGCGCTCTCGAGGATGCGGCAGTCTGCCGGCACCGAGTCGCCGGCCTCGAGCAGCACAACGTCGCCGCGCACGAGCTCGGAGGAGTGCAGGCTCACGAGCTTGCCGTCGCGGATGACCTTGGACTGCGCGGCGCTCATCTCCTGCAGGGCCGCCAGGGCCTCCTCGCTCTTGGCCTCCTGGATTACGCCCAGCGCCGAATTGATGATGACGACGGTGAGGATGATGGCGACGTCGGCAAAGTCGATCTCGCCCTGGATGGCGCCGGTGACGGCACTGATCACGGCCGCGACCAGCAGCATGATGACCATGGGGTCCGCCATCTGCCGGAAGAAGCGAATCCACATCGGGGTCTTGGGCTGCTCTTTGAGCTTGTTGGGGCCATCTGCGGCAAGACGCTTGGCCGCCTCGTCCGCGCTCAGGCCGTCCGTGGCGCTCGTCGACAGCTCGGCGAGCACGTCATCGGCACACGACAGATACTCTCTCACGTGAGTCCCCTTCCTGGGTTTGTGGGCACCCGCCAGATTGATGCCCGATCATAATTCCCAGGAAGGGCAAGGGCTCATCAAGGCTGCCATGGCAAGCGCATGTCTTACACGCGAGGCGATGTGCCCCGCGCGGCATAGGCATGATGATACCCCGAACGGGCGCCCTCCTTGCGCGAGCGAGCGGCACCTTCTTAAACGCTTACCGAAAACAGCGATAGGTTACGCTCTTAAAGTGGTAAGGAAATGGCCACTCTCCCCTGTACAATCACATCTAGCTGCGGTTTTAATTGCAAGCTTTACATGATTGGGCGGTTGAGCGATTAAATTGCGCGTTACAATTCCTAGGCGGTAATCACATCGATCTTGTGTCCCGGGGAAGGGGACACGGAAAGAGGAGACGTATGAAGATTCTGTTCTACGACGCCCGTGACTACGACCGCGAGTCCTTCGACTCCCAACTCAAGAACTACCCCAACATCAAGGTTGACTACATCGAGGCCGACCTCTCGCCGGTCACAGCCTCCCTCGCCCGCGGCTATGACGCCGTGTGCGCCTTCGTCAACTCCGACGCCTCGGCCATGGCGCTCGAAATCCTGCGTGGGTTTGACGTCAAGCTCGTGCTCATGCGCTCCGCTGGCTTCGACGCCGTGAACGTCGCTGTCGCCAAGGACCTCGGCATGACCGTCTTGCGCGTCCCGGCCTACTCGCCCGAGGCCATCGCCGAGCAGGCCATCGGCCTGGGCCTGTGCGCCGCCCGCCGCATCCACAAGGGCTACGCCCGCGTGCGCGAGAACGACTTCTCCCTGCAGGGCCTGCTTGGCGTGAACCTCCACGGCAAGACGGCCGGCATCGTGGGCACCGGCAAGATCGGCGCCGCCATGGTGCGCATCTGCAACGGCTTTGGCATGAAGGTCCTGGGCTACGACGTCTACCAGAACCCCTCCCTCGAGGGCATGGTCGAGTACGTCGAGGTCGACGAGCTGCTGCGCCGCAGCGACCTCATCTCGCTGCACTGCCCGCTGTTCGACTCCAACCGCCACATGATCAACGCCGACGCCATCGACAAGATGAAGCAGGGCGTCATTTTCATCAACACTGCCCGCGGCGGCCTGGTCGACACCAACGCCCTCATCGAGGGCATCCGCTCCGGCAAGATCGGCGCGGCCGGCCTCGACGTCTACGAGGAGGAGGGCGACAACGTCTTCCGCAACCGCTCGAACACTATCATCGAGTCGGTCACCTCGACGCTCTGCTCGTTCCCCAACGTGGTCATGACGAGCCACCAGGCGTTCTTCACCAAGGAGGCCCTGGCCTCCATCGCCAAGACGACGCTCGACAACGCCACGGCGTTCGCCAACGGCGAGGAGCTCCCCAAGGCCGCAGTCGTCTGCTAGCAGGCACCCAGGCGTCGTCCCCACGGGGCGGCGCCTTTTATAAGAGAGACCCAAGCCAAACGAGCGCGGGTCGAGCAGGCGGACAACCCCCAATCCGCCCCCGTATGCCTGGCAGGAGGCCCGGCGTACGTCACACGAAAGGAAAGAAATGCAGTCCAAGAAGACCAAGATCGTTTGCACCATGGGACCGTCCACCGAGAGCGAGGACGTGCTGCGCGAGCTCATCAAGGCCGGCATGAACGTCGCGCGCTTCAACTTCTCGCACGGTAGCCACGACTACCACCGCGCGGGCGTCGAGCGCGTGCGCAGGGTCTCCGCCGAGCTGGGCATCCCCGTGGCCATCCTTCTCGACACCAAGGGCCCCGAGGTCCGCACGGGCGTGCTCGAGAACGGCGAGAAGGTCCACTTCGAGACCGGCGACAAGACCATCATCACCACCGACGACGGCGTCGTGGGCAACCACGAGCGCTTCTCGCTCGACTTCAAGAACCTCCCCAACGAGGTCTCTGCCGGCGACCACATCCTGATCGACGACGGCCTGCTCGACTTCGTGGTCGACTCCGTCGAGGGCACCGACATCCACTGCACGCTGGCCAACGCCGGCGACCTGGGCGAGCACAAGGGCGTGAACATCCCGGGCGTCGACATCTCGCTACCAGCCGTCACCGAGCGTGACCGCGAGGACATCATCTTTGGCTGCGAGCTGGGCATCGACGCCATCGCCGCCTCGTTCATCCGCGACGGCAAGGGCGTCGAGGAGATTCGCCAGATTTGCCACGAGCACGGCCGCGACAACGTCTCGATCTATCCCAAGATCGAGTGCGCCCTGGGCATCGAGAACTTCGACGATATCCTGGAGCACTCCAGCGGCGTCATGGTCGCCCGCGGCGATCTGGGCATCGAGATTCCGCCCGAGAAGGTGCCGCACGCCCAGAAGATGATGATCGCCAAGTGCAACAAGGTCTACAAGCCGGTCATCACCGCCACCCAGATGCTCGACTCCATGATCCGTAACCCGCGCCCGACGCGCGCCGAGGTCAACGACGTCGCCAACGCCATCATGGACGGCACGGACTGCGTCATGCTCTCCGGTGAGACCGCTGCCGGCAAGTACCCGGTCGAGGCCGTCAAGATGATGGCCTCCATCGCCCGTGAGACCGAGCAGTACCTGCAGGAGCGCCACGACTACCACCAGCGCGGCGGCGTACGCGACGTCAACGGCTCCATCGGCTTTGCCGCTGTCACCACGGCCAACCGCGTGGGCGCCAAGTGCATCCTGACCCCGACCGAGTCTGGACGCACCGCCCGCCTCATCTCTAACTTCCGCCCCGAGCTGCCGATCTTCGCCGTCTCCCCGCACGAGGAGACCGTCCGCAAGTGCTGCTTCTACTGGGGCGTCACGGTGCTCAAGGGAACCGCTCAGGGCGCCATCGACGAGACGGTCAAGCAGGCCCTGACGCTCGCCCTCGAGAACGGCCTCGTCGAGGCTGGCGACCTCGTCTGCGTCACCGCCGGCGACCCGCACACCGCCCCCTCCCAGGGCGACTACATCACCTCGACGAACATGCTGCTCGTTGCCCAGGTACCCGGGCTCAAGAAGTAGCTCTCAGATAGTTCGCGCACTCGCAAGCGCCAACGCAACGCCCCGGAAGGCCTGGCCTCCCGGGGCGTTTTCTTGTGCGTCATCTCGGCAGAGAATGCTCGCGATGCTTCGCGTCCGCCATCTTGGCAGCGAGTGCTCGCTAGAGCTTACGGGGCGTGGGCTCCATGCAGCGGTGCTCGTGCACGGCGGCAAGCGCGGCTGCCTGCGCGGCGACGTCTCCCGCCTTGAGGGCCCGGCCGTAGGCGTCGGCGTCGAGGATGGCCTGCTCGAAGCGCTCCGGCGTAAAGCCGTAGGGGGCACGACCCCACTCGTTGGTTGCCTGGGCGCGCTCGACGATGCCCGCAAGCGCCTCGCGCCCGCACTCGATATCGGCAAGCGTCACGGGCAGACCCAGCTCGCGGTTGTGTGCGGCAAAGCGCGCAAGGTCCTCAGGCGCGTCGTCGAAGGCCTTGAGCACGAGCACGCCAAACGAGACGACCTCGCCGTGCAGGTGACGGCCGGCCGCCTCGCCCATGCCCGTGTAGGCGTTGTAGAAGGCGTGGGCCGTGCTCGAGTTGAAGTAGTAGGCGCCGTGCTTGGCCGCGAGGTTCATGGTCATGTTCGAGACGAGGCCCGTCGAGATGATGATGTCGAGGATGACCTGCTCAAGCTCGTAGCTCGACGTGCGGGCGCGCTTGTCGGCCAGGGCCTTGGCGCCGTAGTCGAACAGCGGGCGCTCGCAGGAGACGGCCAGCGCGCGACCCATAAGCGGGGTGTGGGGCAGGTCGAGGTCTCGGCTCGAGAGCTCGACCTCGGGCTGCTTGGAGAGGGCGTCGCCGATGCCCGCCCAGAAGTAGTCGTCGGGACTCTCGGAGATGATCTGTGTGTCGATGAAGGAATGGATGGGCGGCTCGGAGGGGAAGAAGTAGTTGTCGACCGAGCCATCGTCCTTGTAGAAGACGCCGATGGCCGTCACGGGCGCGCAGTTGGACGCCACCGTGGGGAACGTGAAGAGCGGCTTGCCAGCAAGCTCGGCGATCTCCTTGGTCTCATCGATGGCGCGGCCGCCGCCCATGCCAAAGACCATGTCTGCCGCAAGCACGCGGGGGTCTTCCGCGAGCTCGGCCGCTACGCTGTGGCGCGGCTGGCCACCGTACCAGATGCAGTCGGTGACCGTGATGCTCGTGCCCTCGAGCGTGGCGATGAGGCGAGGGGCAGCCTTCTCCATGGCGGTCTTGCCGCCAATGACCACCGCGCGCGTGCCAAAGCGGCGCGTGACCTGCTCCACAGCCTTGTAGGCGTCAACGCCCACGGTGTAGCTGGGCAGATAGTTGGTGCTGGTAAGATCCATGAGAAAGGGCCTCCCTCGATAATCAAGCATTTGACCATTCTAGGTCTGATATCGGGGGATGGCCCAAACTGAAAAGGCTCTATTACGCGAGCGGCGGGCGCGGCGTCCTTCTCACCGCACACCCATTCCTACGCATCCAGCAAACTCGCGCACCCGTTTCTACGCACTCAGCGGCCTTCTAGCACGTAAAAGCGGGTGCGCAGGATGGAGACATGGCGCAGCGATGGTCGAGAAACCCTAGCAGTCGAGAAGCCCTAGCGCGTGCGCACCGAGCTGATGACACAGCGATTGGCCGGCATCCAGACGCTGCCCCACTCGACGGGCGTGCCGTCGTCGAGGCGAACGAGTTGGTCGAGGTCGAGCACCGGGGAGCGCTCGCCGCAGCGCAGCCAGCGGCCGCGCTTCTTGCCGGCGGCGCGGGCGCTGTAGGTCATCTCGGCAGCGCCAATCGACTGGCCACTCGTGCGCTCGACGGCGTCGAACAGGCCCTCGCGCTCGAAGTCGATGTTCTCGAGGCCAGGGCACGGCTCGAGGTTCACGCGGCTCTCGATGAGCATGACCGGCTCGTCCTCGACGAAGCGTACGCGCATGAGGTAGAGGTAGGGCGACCCCTCGGCGATCTGCAGGCTGCGGGCGCACACGCGACTCGCGCGCTCAATGCGCTTGTCGACCACCTTGGTGGTGAACTCGATGCCCTGCTCGGTCATCGACTCGGCGAAGGAGTGAAGCTTGTTGCCCGAGGGGCGCGCCATGACCGGCTCGATGACGAAGGTACCGCGGCCGCGCTGCTGCACGAGCAGCCCCTCCTCGACCAGGGAGCGGATGCCCTTCTGCACGGTGCCGCGCGACAGGTGCAGCATCGCCATGAGCTCATGCTCGGAGGGAATGCGCTCGTCGACGCCCCACTCCTTGGAGTAGATCTTCTCGCGGACGTAGTCGGCCACCTGCACGTAAAGAAGCGAGGTGTCCTTCTTCTCGAAGTCCGACATTGCTCGGGCCTTCCTCGTGGGCGCCGCGACGACACGTGCGCCGGCTGCGTCAACTTGACCAGTTGACCAATACACGCTGAAGTTTAACGCGAGCAAGGCTCTTCCACCAACTCAACAGTTGCCAATTCACAGAGTGGTCAACCTACGCTGAGCTGCAAATTAATTATGCTTTCAAACCTTTTGTAAGTCCTTACATAGAGGCCGAGAAGCGCTTGCCATATTCCGATAGGCGCTGAATGAGGCACTCGTGGGCGTGCTCGAAGACCTCGTGGAAGAACTCCTCGGTGAAGAGGCTGTAGTCTGGCACGCCGTCGATGTGGCGCTCCTGGTTGCTGCGCACGATTCCCTCGACCACGTCGCACGACCTCTCGACGTCCACCTTACCCACCGAATACTGCGGAAACGCCGCCGTCTGCTCGATGAGTTCGGGCGTGGCCTTGCACGTGAGGGTGATGGGCAGGGTGTGCCCATACTTGTCGAAATCGCCCTGCTTGCGAATGCGCGTGCGCTCGCCGGCCGGCACGTGATACTCCTGCAGCCAGGCATGCGTGGCGGTGTTGTAGGCGTTGTCGCACATGAGGTGCGCCCAGGCGCCCAACACCACGTCGCTCGCGCGGTAGCCAGGGCTGTTAAGCAGGGCTTCGACGCGCTCGTGAACAGCAGGTTTGGCGGGAATGGCAAAATGACCACCCGCCTTTGAGATCTCCACGCCCTCCTCCACCGTGATGTTCGCGGGGCCTAGAGGAACGTCTGTGGGCAACTTGCGCGCAGGCTCCACGTAGAGGTCCCAGAACTCGCGCTCGCGCGGGATGGGGATGGAGCAGGGGTCGGCGAAGTGGGTGAGCTGGTAGGGCAGGATACCCGAGGGCTTGGGCAGCATGTATCCCACATAGACGTCTGGCACGAGATTGCCAAACAGGAAGGCGTTGGCGTCGCGGATGCCAAAATCCGAGAGCGGTCCCGTGGCAAGAAGACGCTGGGTGTGGGCGATATGTATGTTCCAACTAGGCATGGGCCTAATGGTAGCACGTGCCTGCGAGGGGTCAGCCATCCGCGCGCGACCGCAACCAAACGCTTACGCGGCCGGAGATGTGGGACAGTTGCTCAGGCACCTATTGTCCCAAATCGGGACAGTTGCTCAGGCAGGTATTGTCCCAAATCGAGAAGGGGCGAGCCCGCTTGCACGGACTCGCCCCCAGCGGAGCATATGAGACGGGCATCCGCTAGCCGCGGACCTCGCCACCAGTGGAGCGGCAGACCTTGGTCACGAGCTTCTCGTGAGCGCGCTCGACCTCGTCGCTCGTGAGCGTGTGGTCGCTCGCGCGGTAGGTCAGCTGGAAGGCCATGGACTTCTTGCCCAGGCCAACGCGCACCGGGTCGCGGTAGACGTCGAACAGGCGGGCGCTCTCGAGCAGCTTGCCGCCGGCACTCGTGATGCGCTGCATGAGCATCTCGCAGGTGACGTCCTCGTCGACCACGATGGCGAGGTCGTGCGTGATGGCCGGCAGTGTGGGCACGTCCTGGTAGGGCAGCTCGCGGGCGGCAAGGCGCAGTAGGTGCTGCTCGGACAGCTCGAAGGCCACAACGTCGGCGTCGATGCCAAAGTTGGCAAGGCTCGTGGGGTGCACGTTGCCCACCCAGCCAAGCAGCTCGCCGCCGGCGTAGACCTCGGCCGCACGGCCGGGCTGCAGCCACGGGTACTGCTCGGGGTCTGCCACCTTGAAGCGCACCTTGGTGACGCGCAGGGCCTGCAGCAGGCGCTCGACCACGCCCTTGGCGTCGAAGAAGTCGAGGGGCTGGTGCTTCTCGTTCCAGCCGTCGAGGCCCCAGGCGCCGGAGAGCACGCCGCAGACGTAGCGCGGCTCGTCGGGAAGCGTGCGCTTCTCATGGCCAAAGAAGACGCGGCCCTGCTCGTAGAGGGCAACGTCGGGCACGCCGTGGTCGTGGTTGTAGGCCACGCTGCGCAGCAGGCCCGGCAGGATCGAACGGCGCATCTCGGAGTTGTTGGCGAGCAGCGGGTTCATGATGCGCACGGGCACACCGCGGCCAACCTCGGTGATGTTGGCGCGCTCGAGGTCGCCGTCCTCGGCGAAGCAGTAGGTGAAGGTCTCGGAGAGGCCGCAGGAGCGCAGCGTGCGGCCAATGAGTTGCATGCGCTGCTGGTCAACCGTGAGACCGCCGTGGTGGTTCTTTGCACCGGGCAGCGTGGGCTCGACGCGGTCCATGCCCCACAGGCGTAGGACCTCCTCGATGAGGTCGGCCTCGCGGGTGAGGTCCGGTCGGCTCGTGGGCGCCACGACCTCAAAGTCGTTGCCACCCTTCTGCGGCACGACGGCACAGCCCAGGCGCTCGAGCAGGTGGGCGATCTCGTCGTTGGTGATGGGGGCACCGCAGATGCTGCGCACACGGTCACCGCGCAGGGCGATGCGGGCGGCCTTGACGGGCATGGGGTACTCGTCAACGCGGCCGCGGCAGACGGTGGCGCCGCAGCAGCTCTCGAAGAGGGCGGCGGCGATGTCGGCGACCTCCTCGCAGTTGGCGGCGTCGACCTGGCGCTCGAAGCGGATCGAGGCCTCGCTCATGAGGTTGAGATTGCGGCTCGTTCGCGAGATGTGGCTCTTGTCGAAGCAGGCGCTCTCGAGCAGGACGTCGACCGTGGTGTCGTCGATCTCGGAGCTGAGACCGCCCATGACGCCGGCCAGGGCCACCGGGCGCTCGCCGTCGTCGGTGATGACGGCCATGTCGGAGGTGAGCACGCGGTCCTGGTTGTCGAGCGTGGTGAGCTGCTCGCCCTCGCGGGCGGCGCGCACGACGATGTGGCGCTTGCCATCGCGCTCGGAGAGCTTGCCCAGGTCAAAGGCGTGCAGCGGCTGGCCGGTGAGGTACATCACGTAGTTGGTGACGTCCACGACGTTGTTGATGGGACGGCTGCCGGCGGCGATGACGCGACGGGCGAGCCACTCGGGCGACGGGCCGATCTTGACGCCGCGCACCACGCGGGCGACGTAGCGGCTGCACAGCTCGGTGTCGGCGATCTTGACGTCGACGAGGTCCGCGCTCTTGGGGCCCTCCTCGTGCTGAATCGCGGGCAGCTCGATGTGGGTGTCCTCGTCGAGTACGGCGCCCACCTCGGTGGCCATGCCCACGTAGGACAGGCAGTCGGGACGGTTGGGCGTGATCTCGCAGTCGAGCACCGTGTCGGAGGTGCCGCGGTAGTCGGTGAAGGGCATGCCCACGGGGGCGTCCTCGGGCAGAATCATGATGCCGGAGTGTTCGCCGCCCAGGCCAAGCTCGCGTTCGGAGCAGTTCATGCCGCAGGACTCGACGCCGCGCAGCTTGCTCTTCTTGATCTTGAGGTCGCCGGGCAGCACGGCGCCGATCATCGCGACGACGATCTTGTCGCCCTCCTCGAAGTTCTGGGCGCCGCAGACGATCTGCAGCGGGGTGGGGTTGCCCTGCTCGTCCAGGTTCTTGTCGCCCACGGAGACCTTGCAGAGCCACATGTGGTCGGAGTCGGGGTGCGGCTGCTTGGAGACGACCTGGCCCACGACGACGTGGTCGAGGTCCGCGCCGAGGCGCTCGATCGTCTCGACCTCGGTGCCGGTGCGAATCAGCTCGGTGTAGAGGACGTGCGGGTCGGCGGGCAGGTCCACCATGGAGCCGAGCCACTCATATGAAATGCGCATTCGTGTAAGCCTTTCTGTTGCGCGTGAGGCGTGCGGGTTTGCGAGGTGCTCGCGCTAGAACTGGGACAGGAAGCGCATGTCGCCGGTCATGAGCATGCGCAGGTCGGGCAGGTCGTAGCGCAGGGCCGCGACGCGCTCGGCACCGATGCCAAAGGCAAAGCCCGTGTACTTCTCGTGGTCGACGCCGCAGTTGTCGAGCACGTTGGGATCGACCATGCCGCAGCCCAGAATCTCGAGCCAGCCGGTGCCCTTGCAGAAGCGGCAGCCCTTGCCGCCACAGACACCGCACGACACGTCGACCTCACAGCTGGGCTCGGTGAACGGGAAGAAGTGCGGGCGGTAGCGCGTGGCGCGGTCCTTGCCGAACATCTCGCGGCAGAAGTAGTCGAGCGTGCCCTTGAGGTCGCCGAAGGTGATTCCCTCGTCGACGACCAGGCCCTCGATCTGGTTGAACTGCGGCAGGTGGCAGGCGTCGGGGGTGTCGGGACGGAAGACCGTGCCCGGGCAGATCATGTAGATGGGCGGCTGGTGGTTCTCCATGGTGTGCGCCTGGACGCCCGAGGTCTGCGTGCGCAGCAGGATGTCGGACTCGCCGTTGGCGTGGACCTCGGAGTGGTCGAGGCTGCCGGGGTTGTTGTCCTGTACGTAGAAAGTGTCGCGGGCGCTGCGGCTCGGGTGGTCGAGCGGGGCGTTGAGCGCGGTGAAGTTGTAGTAGCTCGTCTCGATGTAGGGACCGTCCTCGACGGTGTAGCCCATGCCGCAGAAGATTTGCTCGATCTCCTCGATGATCTGCGAGATGAGGTGCTCGGTGCCCACGTTGGGGACGCGACCGGGCAGCGTCACGTCGACCGAGTCGGCGGCGATGCGGGCCTCGAGGGCGGCGTGCTCAAGCTCGTGGCGGCGCTCCTCGAGGGAGGCCTCGATGCGGCCGCGAACCTCGTTGGCGAGCTTGCCCACGCGCGGGCGGTCCTCGGGGCTCAGCTGGCCCATCTGGCGCAGCACGCCGGTGAGCGAACCCTTCTTGCCCGTCACGGCCACGCGGATGCGGTCGAGCTCGGCCAGGTCTGCAACCCCGCCGATGCCCTTGGCCGCCTCGGCCTCGATGGCCTTGAGGTCGTCGATGATCGTCATTGCTTCTTTGCCCCTTTCGTCTGCGGGCATTCACCCGCCTCGGTGCGAGCCTGCTACGGCAATAAAAAACCGCCCTTGCTCGCGATGCTTGCGAGCAAGGGCGGATGATTTCGTGTGTCCGCGGTACCACCTTGCTTGGCCGCCGGATGTCGTGCCCGGCGTACCCACTTTGTCCCCGTTCCGTGGGGCCTACGGCTCCCCTACTAACGCCGCGTGGGCGCGTTCAGTTCGCGGCTGGTGGAGTGAACTCTGGCCGTCAGCCTTGGAGGGACCTCTCAGCCGGTGGGCCCCATCTCTTATCCGCTGGCGACGCGACAGCCAAACCTCTCCGTCATAGCCTAGCTGCATAGTCTAGCACAGCTGACATTGGTGGCGCGAGTTGCCCCGAAACAACGCCCTGTCCCCGGGAGTGGGTCCAGGAACTGGGCGCGTAGCGCAGCAATCTATGTGCGAGAAGGGCTACTCGGCATCGCCGGTCTTCGCGGAATCAGCGTCATCGCCCTCCGCAGCGTCACCCTCGGCAGCACCGGCCTCATCCTCGTCAGCAGCGGCGGGGCGCTCAAAGCCATAGGCCTTGGCGATGCGGCCCAGATACTCGTCGGCGCGCTTCTCGTCGCCCTTGTTGGCGTACTGCAGCGACAGGTAGTAGTTGAGGCGGGCCCGCTCATCTCCCTCGGCGCTCGCCAGCGCGTGCTCCATCTCGGCGATGTGGGAGTACGACCCCCTGAACACGATGTCGAACGTCTGGTGCGAGTCGCGGCGCAGTTCCTTGGCAAGGTCGACGGCCTCGCCCTTGCACTGGTCGGGCAGGGCGTCGACAAGCTCGAGCACGTGCGTGGCGCGGTCCTCGTCGTTCTGGCCCTCATAGAAGTTGAGCGCGCGCGACAGCAGGATGCGGCGCTGCTCGGCGCTGGCCGGCAGCTTGAGCAGCTTGTCGAGCGTTTGCTGCACGCCCTCGACGTTCTGGGAGGCCTCGTAGGCGTTGAGCCTCATGAACTCCTGGTTGAACTTGGGCAGTGCGATGCCCGCCATGGGTGACGACAGAGTCTTGAGCAGGCCCTCGAAGTCGCCGGCCATAAACTGGTTCTGCGCCTTGTTGGCAATGACGTTGCGCGCGATGGGCGAGATGGCCGAGACCGCCAGGAAAATAATGACCGCGGCGATGCCGATGGCCTGGATGGTTCCCTGATCCATGCTCCCCTCCTACTCCGCCGTATAGAACGCGTGCATGTCATCGACCATCTGCATGAGCGTGGGCACGTCGGTGTAGGCCATGTGGCCGCAGCCGTAGCGGTGGTAGGTGATGCGCTCCTTGAGCTCGCGCGGCAGGAACAGCTGCGACATCGTGTGGTCCATGTTCCACCACGGGGTGGCCGCGTCGTAGCGACCGCCCAGGATGGCGAGCTTGGTGGTGGGGCTGCGTCGCAGCGCCGTGGCGACGTCAAAGGCGAGGTTGGGCGCGGCGGTCTTCGTGTCGTCCATGCCAGGCTCGTCGTGCACCCAGTTCCAGCCAATGCCAATCTCGCTCCACACGGACAGACGGTACTCGGCCGGGTTCTCGTAGCCGAGCTCGCTACGCAGGAAGCTGCGGAAGGCGCCGTACCAGGCGTTCTCGAGGGCGTGGCCCGCCGGGTCCTCGCAGGCGAAGTAGAACGTGTTGCGCTGAACCGGCAGCGTCATCGTCTCGGTGTAGCGCATGTCGAGGCGGCCGCACATGAGGCCCTTGTCCTTGAGGAGGTTCGCACGGAAGTCCTCGAGCTCGATGCGGTTGTTGTGCTCGAGCAGAAGCTCGGCCGGAATGCCGATGTAGCGCTCCATCTTCTTGGCGATGCGGCGCTTCTCGCGCGGGTCGATACGGTCGCCCTTCATGAGCGATGCGGCGTACTCGCCGGCGGTGAACTCGCTGGCCTCGTCGAACCACTTGTCGACGTCGACGCCGCGGCCCGTGATGCCAAAGTGCTGGGCCGTCGAAGCAAAGCTCGGCAGCATGCCCAGGTAGTAGAGGTCGTTGCCAGGCAGGTTCTGCGACCAGTCGAAGTAGGCCGAGAGCATCACGACGCCGGCCAGCGGCACGCCGGCCTCGCCGAGGTAGCGCATGAGCACGGCGGAGCGCATCGTGCCGTAGGACTCGCCGTAGATGTAGAGCGGCGACCCCCAGCGGCTGTTCTCGTCGAGCCAGCGGATGATGGCGCGGCAGAAGGTGCGGGCGTCCTCCTCGAGGCCATAGACGCGGGCCTTGTCGTAGCCGTCGGCCACGAAGGACCAGCCGGTGCCCAGCGCGTCGAGGAACACGAGGTCGGTCTCGCGCAGCAGCGTGCCGGGGTTGTCGACGACCTCGTAGGAGGCGCTGGCGAACTTCTCGCCCTCGCTCACCACGCGGCGCGGACCCAGGCCGCCCAGGTTGATGGGCACGGAGGCCGAGCCCGGGCCGCCATTGAAGGCAAACGTCACGGGACGCTTGGCCGCGTCGACGGCCTCGCCGTTCACGGTGGAGGCAACGTAGCTCACGTTGAACATCTTGCCCTCGAGCACGCGCTGCGGGTCATAGATGTCCAGGTGCCCGGCGCTGGCCACGTAGTCGATGGACTCCTCGCCCACGCTCCAGGTCAGGGTATCGCTGCTCTTGGCCTCGGGCACCGCGTTCGCATCGGCGACGGGCGCCGCAAACTGCTCGCTCATCTACTCCACCCCCAGCATGTCGCACAGCGACAGCATGTAGATTTCCGCCGAGTGAACGATATCGATGACGTCGACGTCCTCGTTGTAGCCGTGGATGCCCTCGTTGTTGGCCGGGCCAAACTGGATCGTCGGGGCGCCGAGCGCACGGTAGTGCGCGGCGTCAGAGCTCGCCCACTGGTAAGCCGGCAGGCACTCCTCGTTCCAGACGTCCTCGATGTTCTTCTTGAGGCTCGTGACCAGCTTGGACTCATCGTCGGTGTAGTTGCCCTCGGCGATCCAGTTATAGCTGGCCTCGACACCCTCGACACCGCTCTTGGCGATCAGGGCATCGACCGCGGCAACGACTTCCTCGTGCTTGCAGCCATACGGCAGGCGAACGTCGACGCTGCAGGAGGCGAAGTCCGGCACCTGGTTGATCTTGCCGCCACCCTGAATGATGCCGACGTTGGTGGAGCAGTGGTCGATGACGTTGCCAACACCAGGAGTGCCGATCGTGCGCTCGGCGACGGTGCGCGAGTTCTTGACGGCGCGAGCCTGGGACTCGTCATAGTGACCGGGAACAGCGGTGATCTCGTCGATGAAGGGGATGACCTTCGCGAGCTTGTTGATGGCGTTATCGCCCTTGTAGTTGCCGGTCGAGCCGTGGCCGGGCACGCCATGAGCGGTGAACGTGAGGTGGAGGATGCCCTTCTGGCCAATCTCAATCGTGTCGTGGCCGGTGGGCTCGCCGATCATGACGGCATCAGCGCCGTCGGCATAGCCGTTCTCGCAGAACCACTTGGTGCCGGTGCCGGCAATCTCCTCGTCGCAGACGACGTGGAGGCGGATGTCGCCCTTGAGCTCGGCGCCGCTCTCGTTGAGCATGGCCATCGAGAAGAGCAGGACCGCGAGGCCGCACTTCATGTCAGAGGTGCCGCGGCCGAGCATCTTGCCGTCGCGGATCTCGCCGCCGAACGGATCGAAGTCCCAGCCATCAAGCTTGCCAACGGGCACGACGTCAACGTGACCGTTCAGGACGACGCGGAAGCCCTCCTCAGATCCAATGTGAGCATAGACGACAGGATAGTCCTCGCCGCTGTCCGCAACGATGCGCTCAGACTCGATGCCGTGCTCGGCAAGGTAGCCACGAACGAACTTGATAGCGGGCTCCTGGTCATCAATCGGGCTCTGATTCTTGATCTGGATGAGCTGCTGGCAAAGCTTGAGCAGATCGTCCTTGTGGGCGAGCACCGCCTCGTGCAGCTGCTGCTTCGTGACTGTCATTCTCGGCATTCCCTCTTTCATGAACGGCCCGGCCAAGCGATGCCTGACCGGGCGACTTGTAACCGTTGCTCTATGTTACTCGGCAACCTCATCGTGATACAGGAAGCAGGCCACCTTGTGGTTCTGCTCGACCTCCATGAGCGCAGGACGCTCGTGGTGGCAGCGCTCCGTGGCGTTAGGGCAGCGCCCGGCGAGCGGGCAGCCAACCTGGTCTCCCACGGGGCTCGGGATCTCTCCCTCGAGCTTCATCTCGGGGTGACGCTCAAAGGGATTCTCGGGCGGGATGGCCGAGAGGAGCGCCTTCGTGTAGGGGTGCAGCGGGTTCTCGTAGATGATGTGCGCCGGCGAGATCTCCATGACGCGGCCGAGGTACATGATGGCAACGCGGTCGGAGATGTGCTTGACCACGGAAAGGTCGTGGCTGATGAACACGTACGTGAGGCCACGCTCGCGCTGGAGTCGACGGAAGAGGTTCAGGACCTGGGCCTGAATCGACACGTCAAGCGCGGAGACAGGCTCGTCGCACACGATGATCTTCGGGTCAAGCGAGAGGGCGCGAGCGACATTGATGCGCTGGCGCTGGCCACCGGAGAACTCATGCGGGTAGCGCTGCAGGTGCTGGATGTCGAGGCCGACTTCCTTCATAAGGTCAAGAACCTTCTGCTGGCGCTTCGCGGCATCTGGCTCGATGCCATGGATGACCATCGGCTCCTCAATGGAAGCCGCCGCGGTGAAGCGAGGGTCAAGACTCGAATAGGAGTCCTGAAAGATCATCTGGAGATCCTTGTGCACGGGCTTGCGCGCGGCGCCCTTAAGCTTGGAAATATCCTGGCCGTTATAGATAATCTCGCCGCTCGTGGGCTCATGGAGACCAACGATGCAACGTCCAAGGGTCGACTTGCCACAACCGGACTCGCCAATGATGCCGAGGGTCTCACCCTCATAGACATCAAGCGAAACACCGGACAGCGCATGAAGCGTCTGAGGCTTGCCGAAGAGGCCGTCACCACGAAGACGGAACTCCTTGTTAAGGTTCTTGATGCCAAGAATCACATTATCGTTGGCCATTTAGTTCGCCTCCCCACGAACGAGACTCTCCTCGCCGTTCTGCCTGTGGCACGCCACGAAGTGGCCAGGCTTGACCTCGACCAGCGGCGGAACCTCGTTCTTGCACTTCTCACAGGCGTAGGGGCAACGGTTGTAGAAGTTGCAGCAGGTGCCGGTGAGCCTCAGATCGGGCGGAACACCCGGAATGGTCTTGAGGTCGGTCTTCGCCTTATCGGAGAGCTTGGGCATGGAATCCAGCAGGCCCCAGGTATAGGGGTGAAGCGGATTGGCGTAGAGCTCCTCCATGGGGGCATATTCGCAGGTACGGCCCGCATACATGACCATAACGTCATCAGCCATCTGCCAGACGATGCCAAGGTTGTGCGTGATGAGGAGAATGCCCGTGTTGAGCGTGTCCTGAAGGCCCTTGAGCAGGCTCAGGACCTGAGCCTGCACCGTCACGTCGAGGGCGGTGGTGGGCTCGTCGGCGATGATGAACTTGGGGTGGCAGCTCATTGCCATGGCGATCATGACGCGCTGGCACATACCACCGGAGAGCTCGTACGGATACGAGTCCATACGCTTCTCGGGGTTGGGGATGCTCACGAGCTTCAGCATCTCGATGGCACGCTCGCGCGCGGCCTCCTTGTCGAGACCGTCATGTAGGCGGATGTTCTCGATCATCTGGGTGCCGACCTTGAACACCGGATCAAGGGCCGTCATCGGGTCCTGGAAGATCATCGAGATGTCCTTGCCACGAAGCTCGCGGAGCTCGGCCTCGGAGGCATGCACGATGTCCTTGCCGTCGAACATGACGCTGCCGCCCTCGATCTTGCCGGTCTTGGGCAGAAGGTGCATCAGAGAGCTCGAGGTGACGGACTTTCCGGAGCCAGACTCACCCACGATGGCAAGGGTCTTGCCACGATCGAGCGTGAAGCTCACGCCGTCGACGGCCTTGGCGACGCCGGCAGCCGTGTGGAAGTACGTCTTAAGGTCGTGGACCTCAACAAGATGCTCCGAGACCTGCTCGGTAGCTGCGTTGGTCTCGGTAGCCTGAGAGTTGTTCTCGCTCATAGGGCCTACCTCTTCTGCTTCGGGTCGAGAACGTCGCGAATACCGTCACCAAACAGGTTGAAGCCGAGAACGGTGACGAGGATGAACATGCCAGAAATCGTGGCGATGTGAGGAGCGCCCTGCAGGCAGCTCTTGCCCTCGGAAAGAATCGAGCCCCAAGAAGCGGTGGGCGGCTGGATGCCAAGACCGAGGAAGGAAAGCGCGGCCTCAGAGATGATCGCGCTGGCGATGTTGAGCGTGAAGTAGACGATGACCGGGCTCATGGCATTGGCAAAGATGTGCTTGAAGAGGATGCGAGCGGGGCTGGCGCCAATGACGCGCTCGGCGTTGCAGTACTCCTCGTTCTTCACGACATGGACCTGGCCGCGCACGACACGAGCGAAGTTAGGCACGTTGGCAACGCCAATCGCGATGATCACGTTGATGGTGCCCTGACCGAGGATGGTCATGAGGATAAGGGAGAGCAGGATGAACGGGAACGCCATCATGCCGTCCATGATGCGCATGATCACGGAGTCAACGATGCCGCCAAAGAAGCCGGCGACGAGGCCGAGCAGGATGCCGACGATGGCACCGAGGATGGTGCCGCCGATGGCGATGAAGATCGAGATGCGCGCACCATAAATCACGCGGGAGAGGAGGTCGCGGCCAAAGGCGTCAGTGCCAAACAGGTGGCCCCCCACTCCGGGAGCGGCAAACATGTTGCTGGTATCCGTGGCGTTGGGGTCACACGGAGCAAGCAGAGGCGCAAAGACGGCGAGAATCACCATCACGACGACGATCGCAAGGCCCACGAGCGCCATCTTGTTACGAGCGAGCTTGTGCCAGGCGTTGTTCGCCTTGCGCTCGCGCTCGAGCATCTTGAGCGTCGCCTCGTCAGAAAGGCTAGCGCCAGTAGCGTTATCTGCCATTAGTTGCTACCCCCCTCATAATTGACCTTGGGGTTGATGACCATGTAGACGATGTCAACAACGAGGTTAACGAAGACGAAGACAACGGCGGAGAACAGGACCACGCCCTGAATGAGCGAGTAGTCACGGCCGTTGACGGCATTGACGATAAGCGTGCCAAGGCCAGGCCAAGAGAAGATGGTCTCCGTCAGGATGGCGCCAGCGAAGGCGCTGGCAAGCTGAAGGCCCAAGACGGTCACGATGGGCGGGAGCGCGTTCTTGAGCGCGTGCTTCCAGATGATCTTGGACTCCTTGATGCCGCGGGCGCGGAGGGCCTTGATGTACTCACCGTTGATCGTCTCGAGCATGCTGGAGCGCGTGATGCGGGCAAACGTAGCCGCGGGGATCGTCGCCAGACAGAAGCACGGCAGGATCATGTGGCTAATGACGTCCCAGACGCCCTTCGACATCGCACCCATGCCCATGGCGGGAAGCCAGCCCAGGTTCACCGAGAAGGTGAGGACGAGCATGAGGCCCAGCCAGAAAATAGGCATAGACACGCCAACGAGGGCGAGCACCATGAAGACGTAGTCAAAGATGGTGTTCTGCTTCACGGCGGACACGACGCCAATGGGCACGCCGACGAGAAGCGCGAGCACGAGGCCCGTAAGGGTGATCGAAAGCGTGGAGGGAAGCCTGCTCAGAATGATGGGCATGACGGGGCCACTGTATGAGTACGAATAGCCGAAATTGCCGTGCAGGATACCAACCAAATAGTTGATGTACTGCGTAAGCATGGGCTCGTCGAGGCCCATCTTTACTCTCATCGTCGCAATCGCATCGGGTGACGCCTGCGGACCCAGCATCTGCGCCGCTGGATCGCCCGGAATCATGCGCGTGAGGACGAAGGTGATGGTGACGACTACGAACAGAACCGGAATCGTCTGGAGAATCCTTTTGAGGATTGTCTTTGCCACCTTTGCAACACCCCCTGAGCGGAGTCTGGCGGGACCTTGTGCCCGCGTAACCATGTGATGGGGGCACGGCTCTGGGCCATGCCCCCATCATTCTTAACTGAATGAATAGCTCAAATTACGCCGTCTTGGAGATGTTGATCTCGCTGGAGACGATGACCGTCTTGTTGTCAGCGCGGCTCTGGAAGCCCTCAACCTTCTTCGTAAGGCCGGTGTTCACGAACTCGGAGCCATAGACAAGCATCGGGTCATAGGAGACGATCTTCTTCAGGGCCTCCTTGTAGTACTTGGCACGCTCGTTCTGGTCCGTGACCTCGAGGGCCTTGTCGAGCAGCTCGTCGACCTCGGGGTGGCTGAAGCCAGCACCGTTGCCAAGCGCGCCAATCTCCGTGGAGCTGAACAGCTTGTTGAGGAAGAAGTAGGGGTCGGGGAACCAGGACCAGCTCATGCCGTACAGGTCAGCCTTGCCGGCGGCGGCGGCGGCGCTGAAGGTGCCCCAGTCGCTCGGGTTGATGGCGAGGTCGATGTTCAGGTTCTCCTTGAGGGCCTGCTGGAGGATGGTGGCCATCTTCACGCGAGCCTCGGTGTTGGAGATGTACATGTTGAGGGTGAGACCGTCCGGATAGCCAGCCTCAGCGAGGAGCTTCTTGGCACCCTCGGGATCATAGGCCGGGACGTCAGCCTCGACGGACTCGTCATAGCCCCAAGAATCCTTGGGCAGGGGCAGCACGGCGGTCGTAGCCTCGCCATAGGGATAGACACCCTTGACCAGGTCATCGCGGTTGACGGCCATGAGAATGGCCTTGCGGACCTTCTGGTCGGCGGTGGGGCCGTTGACCTGGTTCATGTAGACGTAGGCAACGTGAAGTGCCGGCTTCTGGTCCAGCACGAGCTGGTCATTGTTCTTGATGGTCTGGGTGGCCTCGCCCGTGAGCGAAGTGGCGATGTCAATCTCCCCCGTGGCCAGGCCATTGGCCGACTGGGTCATGTCGGTAACGACCTTGATGGTGAGGCCATCGAGGTGCGGCTTCTCGCCCCAGTAGCAATCAGAGCGGGACAGGTCGCTCTGCTGGTCCTTCACGAACTGGTCGAGCTTGAACGCACCAGAGCCCACGAGGTGGTCGCCGAAGGCATCGCCCCAGCCCTCGACCTCTTCCTTCGGGACGATGACGTTGCCGGCATCCGTAAGAGCGGTGAGGAACGAGGCGTTAGGGGCCTTCAGCACGCACTCGACCGTGTGGTCATCAACGACGTTGCAGTGGTCGAGCATGGCGAGGCGGTTCAGCGAGGACTCAGTCGCAGAGCGCTCGAGGGAGTACTTGACGTCCTCGGCGACGACGGCGCGGCCCTCCTGGTACTGGCCAGCCTGGAACTTGGCGTCATCACGGATGGTGAAGGTGTAGGTGAGACCGTCGTCGGAGACCTTCCACTCGGTAGCGAGCTGGGGAACGATCTCGGTGAGGCCGATGTTGTAGTCGACGAGGGTGTCGCACACGCACCAGATGATCTGGGCCTCATAGGCGCCCGTGTACTTGATGGGGTCGAGGTACTTGGGCGAGGAGGGCAGGCTGAGGACGAGCGTGCCGCCATCGGCGCCAGCACCGGTGGAAGTCGAGCCACCATCAGAGCTGCAGCCGGAGAGTACGGTACCCGCCATCGCTGCCGCAAAGATGGACACACCACCGACGAAAGAACGACGAGAAATCTTGAGGTCAGACATGGTTCCTCCCATTTTGGTGTCAGGACGCTAGTGCCCTCTTGAAAAACGCGGATATGCCTGGAAAGTGCAAATTCCTTATCAGCCATGCAATTCGCTTCATAAAAGATATCTGAAACGGCATCACGTTGAGCTAGCGATACGCGATGGTTTACTCAGGCGAAATACTAGACTGCTTTTGGATAAGACAGTAGCTTTCTGCTTTACCTTATGATTGTCTTTAGTTGGTGTAATTATTTACGTGACGGGTGTAAAAAAGCCGCAGACGGCAAAGCACTGTTTGACCGCCTGCGGACATTTCATCACGCATATGTGAATAAGGCTCTTAGAGGCGACGTTGCCCTTGGGGATTCCCGCCCTAAAGCCCCTAGCCAATCGCGAGCATGTTATCCCAATAGTCAACGTCCTCGAGCGGCAGGGTATCCCAGAGGTCGAGGATGCGCTGCGGCAGGAAGCGGCGCTCCACCACGACGTCGCCGCCGTAGAGGCGGAACCAGTCCGCGTCCATGACGAGGTAGCCGTCAAAGCCAAAGTCGTCGCCCCAGCTGTTCTCGACGCGCCAGGCCACGGGCTTGCCGTCCTCGCCCAGCTCGACGCCCTGGAAGGCCATGCAGTGCGTCATGCCACACTCGCGGTCATCGATCATCTCGGCCTTGGTCTGGGAGAGGTCGACGCCAAAGGTGCCGTCGAGGTCCATGCCATCGAGCGCGAGCACGCCGGAGAAGTCCTCGTCCTTGCGCATGAGGTTCTTGTTGACGGCGCACATCATGAACGCGGGGACGCCGGCCTTGAGCGACTCGACGGCGGCGTTCTCGAGGTCCTCCATCGGCATGTTGAGGAAGCGCAGGCGCTGGCCGCCGATAACCGGATCGAAGTAGCGGATGCCATAGGCGTGTTCGTAGGGACGGGTCTCGCCCGGGAAGTTGACGAGCTCGACGTACTGCGAGAGGTCAAGCTTCACGTAGCGCTCGACGAACTGCTGGGGCGTGATGCCCGCGTCGCGCAGGACGCGTCGCGGCTCGCCACCGTTGGCGGAGACGACCTCCTCGACCTTTGAGGCGTCGACGTCGGCACCCTCGCCCACCTTAATCGCGAGGTCGAAGGTCACGGGTGGCTCGCCCAGGCAGCAGCAAAGGATCTGGTGGAACTCAGGCAGCATCTCCTGCTTCTTGGCGCGAAGCTCCTCGAGCGTGGCGCCGTTCGCAGCCATCTTGCGCAGGATCGTGGCGTCCTTGCGAAGGAGGGTCGTGAGCAGGGCGTTCATCTGCGCCGTGTCCTTGTTGCAGGTAGTGTCGGGCATGAGGGCCTTGGGGATGGCGCCCCACTTCTTCACGAGGTTGCAGCAGAAGACGAACTGGCCGCCGTCCTCGACCGGCGTGAGCATGAGCTGGGTGACCTCGCGGTCGTTCCAGGGGCGGTCCGCCGTGTCGATGACGTACTCGAGACGAGAGTTGCAGCGCTCGAGCTTGTCGTAGAACTGGATGTAGTTCTGCGAGAACTCAAAGTCATCGATGTCGAGGTTGGCAAGGACCTTGGAGCGCAGGACGTTGAGCGTCGAGAACATCCAGCAGCGACCTGAGTGGCGCTGGCCGGTCACGGTCTTGGCGGCCTTGAGCGACACGCCGAAGGTGTCCTGGTAGTTGCGTGCCTGCCTGCGGTCGACGCTGGCCTCGACCACGCCGAGCGCGGTGACGGAGTTGCGTGCCACGCGGTTGGCGCGCACGCTGGCGAACTCGTTCGTCAGCTCGTTCACGACAGAGAGGTCAAGCTCGTCTGAAGCCACGTTATTCTCCTTGGTTGCATTATTCCAACATTGGTAATCAGCATAGCGCTTGGAAGGGCTCGAAACGCTCATCTTGTCCTATCATGTTCGGATGGCCGGACAGGCCAGACCAATACGACCAAACGAAAGTGAGCCACCATGCTTCTTCGCCAGATGCTCGACATCTACGACCTCATCGACAAGCCCCAGGCCAGCGGCAACGAGGTTGCCGACTTCCTGCGCGAGCGCGGCGCCACCGACGTCGTGGTCGAGCGAGTGAGCGGCGAGCGCGGCGGCACCGACTGCATCAAGGTCCTCGTCCCCGGCTCCAACGGCAAGTCGAGCGGCGGCTCCGCGCCCACGCTGGGCATCGTTGGCCGCCTCGGTGGCCTTGGCGCCCGCCCCGAGATGATCGGCGCGGTCTCCGACGGTGACGGCGCCGTGGCCGCCCTCACCGCCGCCCTCAAGCTCACCGAGATGCACGCCAACGGCGACGTCCTCGAGGGCGACGTCATCGTGGCCACCCACATCTGCCCCGACGCCCCCACGCTGCCGCACGAGCCCGTGCCCTTCATGGACTCCCCCATCGACATGGAGACCATGAACCGCATGGAGGTCGACGAGCGCATGGACGCCATCGTCTCCATCGACACCACCAAGGGCAACCGCATCATCAACGTCAACGGCATCGCCATCTCGCCCACGACCAAGCAGGGTTACATCCTGTCGGTCTCCAACGACCTCATGGACGTCATGACGCGCGTCACCGGCAAGATGCCGCAGGTCTTTGCCCTCTCGCAGCAGGACATCACGCCCTACGGCAACGACCTGTACCACCTCAACTCGATCCTGCAGCCCACCACCGCCACCGACGCCCCCGTCGTGGGCGTGGCCATCGCCACCGAGCAGATGGTCGCGGGCTGCGCCACCGGCGCCACGCACGGCACCGACGTCGAGGAGGCCGCACGCTTCGCGGTCGAGGTCGCAAAGGTCTTTGGCCCGGGCGCCTGCAAGTTCTACGACGAGCAGCAGTTTGCCCACCTCACCGACCTGTACGGCGACATGAGCCGCTTCCAGGGCATGGGCGAGGCCAAGTAGCAACGATTTCGCGGGGCCCGTCGGACAGCCGGCGGGCCCTTTTCTTGCATCGATTCATTGGGCGAGACGGGAGGCGGGCACGCGCCGACCGCAGGAGACGAGACGGGCGGCGGGCATACGCCAACCGCGAAAGGCACGAGGAAGGCAGCCATGTCACACAAGACACGCATCGCAGGCATCACCGTGGGGCAGTCACCCCGCACGGACATGACGTGCGACCTTGTGCCGCGCCTCGCAGACACCCTCGAGCTGGTGGAGTACGGCGCGCTCGATGACCTCACGCTTGAGCAGGTCGAGCGCACACTTCCGCCCGAGCCCGGCGAGGAGGTGCTCGTCTCCCGCATGCGCGACGGCTCGCAGGCCACTTTCTCGGGCGATAAGGTCGTGCCGCTCGTACAGGCAAAGATCGAGCAGGCACAGGAGGAGGGCTGCCGCGCCATCATCGTGTTGTGCACGGGTTCTTTCCCCAAGCTCGAGCACGAGGTGCCGCTCGTCTTTCCGCAGCCGCTGCTGCACCAGTGCGCCCGCGCCCTGGCAGGCGGCAGGCGCGTGGCCGTGATGGTGCCCGAGCCCGAGCAGGCCGAGCAGGCGCGCCAATGGTGGGCGGCGAGCGGCGTCGACGTCGACGTGGTGGCAGCAAGCCCCTACCAGGGCATCGACGGCGTCTCGCGCGCGGCCCGCAGCCTGCGCGGCCACGACGACGCGTTTCTGTGCCTCGACTGCATGGGCTTCACGGTGGCGATGCGCGACGCCGCGAGGCGCGAGAGCGGCCTTGACGTGCTGCTGCCCCGCACCCTCGTTGCAAGCGTCGTCTCCGAGCTTCTCGGCTAAAGATGGGACACTTACGCCCGTAGCCTTTCTGTCCCACTTTTCCTGCGGTTTGGGACGATAAAGCTACGGGCTCAAGTGTCCCAAGAGGTTAGGCGCGCACGCTCGCAAGGCCGCCGTAGATGGACTCGGTGAGGCGCACCTCACAGGGCACGCGGTGGATGCCGTCGGGCGCAAAGCCATGGCCGATGCGCCCCAGCAGCAGGCTCGCCGTCAGCGAGGCGATGGCGCAGATGGGCTGCACCACACAGGCGGGGATGGGGTCGAAGACGTCGGCGAACTCGAGCTCGTCAAAGCCCGCGAACCCCAGGTCGACACCCGGGCTGATCTGGCGGCGTAGCATCGCCTTGAGCGCGCCCATCTCCAGAAAGTGGTTGCAGGCGAACAGCGCCGTGACGCCCTCGTCGATGAGCTCGCCCGCAGCGCTCGCGGCGATGTCCTTGACCGACTCGCAGCGGCGTATGAGCCGCTCGTCCGCGTGCATGCCGCGCGCCTCGTAGGCGCTCTTCCACCCGCGCGTGCGCTCCGCACCCACATGGGACACGTCGCTCATGGCAACGAGGCCCACGCGCTCGTGGCCCGCGTCGAGCATGGCGCCCACCGCCTGGCGCACGGCCTCGCAGTTGTCGACCACGATCGAGTCTGCGCTGGGCCCCACGAGCGGGTTGTCGATGAGCACCACCGGCACGTCGACGTGGCGCAGGAACTCCGCCGAAGACCCCGGCAGCTCGGAGAGCACAACCACGAGGCCGTCGACCCGGCGCGACACCAGAAAGTCAACCTTCTCGACCAGAAGGTCGGGGTCTCCCTGGTACTCGACGAAGAGGGCCGCGTAGCCCAGCCGCTCGAACTCGTGCTCAATGAGACCCATGAGCGAGCCCGCGAAGGGGCTCGTGGCGCTGCCTATGAGAATGCCCACAGTGTAGCTGTGGGCCGTGGCAAACGCTCGGCCCAGGATGTTGGGCTGGTATCCCAGCTCCGAGATGGCGCGCTCGATGCGCTGGCGGTTATCCTCGCGCAGCTGCGCCCCGTTGAGATAGCGCGAGACCGTGGCAACCGACACGCCCGCTTCGCCTGCGACGTCCCTGATCGTTGCCACGGTCCCACCTCTTCTACGTATGGCCCCGCATGTGCGGAAGTTGCCTCTACTCGTCGTCCTCGTCGTCTGCGCAGACCTCAAACTTGCGCGTGTCGACGCCGTTCTTGCCGGCGTTCACGGCCGTCTCGACCAGGGAGGAAATCGTGGCCGACTCGTCGGAGCTGCGGGCAAAGAACGTCTCGATGAGCATGGGCAGGTTGGCGCCCACGACGATCTCGACGTCAGGCGTGGTCTGGGAGGCCATCATGGCCTGGTTGAAGGGCGTGCCGCCGAGAAGGTCGCAGAACACGACGACGCCATCGGTCTGCTCGCGCATCGCGGCGATCTCGCCGTGGATGAGCTCGGGGTAGTCGGACGCCTTGTCGACGTCGAACGGCACAACCTTGAAGGCCTCCTGCCTGCCGGCAACGAGCTCGAGGGCGCTGGCCAGACCGGGGGCGAACTCGCCGTGACCCGTGAGGATGAAACCAATCATGTGAAACCTCCTTGTTGTGGGCGCATGGCCCGGATTTATGGGTGCTTTGTGGCAAGTACGCTCTAGCGGCCGAGGCCCTGGCGCTCGAGCAGCCACTCGTTGGCACGGGCGCGGCGGGCGAGCTGTGTGGCGTAGACGCGGCCGAGCGAGCCCGAGAGCGCCTCGCGGGGGTTCTCGATTCCCGCCTTGCCAGCGGTGCGCGCGGCCTGGGCAAAGTCCTCCTCGCCCGGCTCGAGCTTGTTGTCGCGGACCAGGGCATCGAGCGCCATGAGGCGCGTGAGCTCGGAGGACGCCTGGGCCTTGAGCATCTGGCGCAGCTTCTCCTCGCTCGTGTGCTGCGAGTTGAGGTACTCGGTGATGGTGTAGCCGCCTCCGTGCACTTGCTCGAGCAGGCCCTCGAACGACGCCTGGGCCATGGCCTCGACGGCATCTGTGGGCGGCATCGAGGTCACGCGACCGGTGAGCTGGCTGGCAGCGCGCTCGAGCAGCTCGTCGTGCTGCTTGCTCTTGGCCTCGGCCACGAGCGTCTTGCGCACGATCTGCTTGAGGCCACGCACGTCGTGGGCGTTGGGCATGTTCTCGGCCACCCACTCGTCGGAGAGCTTGGGAGCCTTGACGCGCAGGATGTCGCGCACAGCAACGCGCAGCTCGCAGGCGCGCGAGCGGCCGTCGTCGCCAAGCTCGCCGTGGATTCGCCAGCCCTGGGACAGGTTCGTGCGCTTCGTGTCGCGGATGCGCATGCCCAAAAGCAGCGTGGTGACCTTGCCGGGAAGCGCGGCCGAGCCCACGAGGTAGCGGAAGTTGGTCTTCGTGAGGTCGGCGATCTTGCCGCTGGCCGCCTTGCCCTGGATGTCGATGACCACGGTGTCGCCCATGCGCGGCGTGCTCACGCCCAGCGCCGGCTGCAGGGTGCCGTGGCCTGCCACGAGCTGGGCCACGTTCTGGTCGACCTCGGCCTCGCTCACGTGCGGGGCCTTGACCGGGCCCAGCGGGTAAGGCTCGGCCGAGGCGATGTCTGCCTGCGGCATCACGAACACCGACAACTCGAGCTCGTTGCCCCAGGCGCTTTCGACCTTAGGCACGAACAGGGGCACGACGCCCTCTTGTTCGAGCGCCTCGTCGACCTCGGGCGCGGCGCCCGGGTCATCGAGGTTGATGACGTCGCTCACGTCGTGGTCGAACGAAACCTTCCAGCTCTCGAAGCCGGCGTCGGCGGGCTTCCTGTCGATGGTCGTAACCCCCATGCAAAACTCCTTGCAAAGACAAGCGCCCCGAATGCCCGATCGGCACCCGGGGCGCGCGAACTAACGCGGACCCTAGTACTCGGCGAGACGGTCGGCGAACTTGTCGAGCAGCTTCTGGTTGAACTCAGGGCCGCCGTCGACGTTGGCGCTCATGAACACGGGCGGAGTCACGCCGCGCTCGAGCAGGATGTCGAGCGACTCCATGATGGCGCAGTCGAGCAGCATGCAACCGGTGTAGAGCGAGGTGCCGCCCACCTTGGTGTCAAGTCCCTCGACGTCGATGCAGGCGTCGCCAAACGAGCTCTTGTTGTCGAGCACGACGTCGCCAAACTCATAAAGGAGCTTGCCGTCGGCGCGGCGTGAGGTGCCGGCCTTGGAGACCTCGAGCGCGGTGACGACGATCGTCTTGACGCCCTTCTTCTGGGCGAGCTCGGCGATGTCGATGCCCAGGGGGTTGCGGCCCGAGTTCGAGATGACCACGAGGCAGTCCTGCGGGCGCAGGTCGAGCTTGTGCATGAACTGCTCGCCCGTGCCGTTGAGCATCTCGTAGATGCCGTTGGACGGCTCGCGGATGATGCGGGTCTGGATGTAGCCACCAGCGCGGCCGCAGATCTCGAGGGCGTTACCAAACGAGTGGCCCGAGCCAAAGGCGCGGATGATGCCGCCGCGCTCGATGGTGTCGGCAAAGATGGTCGCGGCCTCGTGGATGGCATCCTCCTGGCCGTCGGTGACCTCATCGATGCGCTTGATGATCTCTGCCTTGAAACGCTCGGCGGTCTTGTTCATGCAAGTCCTCCCCTTCTTTGGGTCTTTGCGAACACGATGCATACGCTGGGTTTTGAGCCCATGCGTGCCAGACCGCCCGCCTGGCACGCATGGACCGGCTCGACCCGGGTCGCCGGGAAGAGCCCGCCCTCAAAAAGAGGGGTCGGGTGCGTTGGCGCCCGACCCCTCTCGATTGGGCCCTACTTCAGGAAGTCCGTGAGGTGGGTCACCGGGTCCTGCGGAACGAGCTGCGTGGTGATCTCGATGCCGCGGGCCAGCAGGTCACGGAATTGCTGCTCCTGCTCGTCGGTGACGTTAACGTACTTCTTGACGACGTGCGTATCGTCCTTGCCGCCCATGTTGCCGATGTTGATCGTCGTGATGGGCAGGCCAAGGTCGATGAGGCGAATGATGTCAGCGGGCGAGTTCACGATAAGGAACACGCGCTGGCCGGCATACTTGCCCTCGAGAATCTGCTTGGCAGCACGCTCGACCGGAATGATCGAGGTCTTGATGCCAGCAGGGGCCGCCATCCTCAAAACCGACTTGCGCATGTCATCGGCAGCCACCTGATCATTGGCAACCATAATGCGCGTGAGCTTGAGCGAGTTCGACCAATAGGCCACGACCTGCCCGTGAATCAGTCGGTCATCAATGCGGATCGCAACAATGCCGGGCATGCCCTCGAATTCGTCAGCCATAGTGCTACCTCCTCAGATTAGGGTCTACTTAGCCAGGATACCGGTGCAGCCAAACAGCAGACCAACAACGATGACGATGAGAATCGCCTTGTTGGAAGTCATACCCTTCTTGGAGAGCAGCCAATACACGAGAGCGGTGCCGCACAGGGGAAGCAGGGACGGCATGATGCCATCAAGCAGGTCCTGGACGGGCTGCGAGACGTCACCAAAGGTGAACGTGCCGGGCGCGTGGATCGAGACGACGGAGCACACGAGGGCGCCAACGACGACAAGGCCCAGGATGGAGGCGGCGTCGGTGATGGGCTTCATGTTCTCGGCGATTGTGCCGACCGCGGACTGGCCCTGCGTGTAGCCGATCTTGAACAGGAACCAACGGATGATGGTCGTCACAACGCCCATGGCAATCCAGATGAAGCAGCCCACGGGGTTGCCGTCGAGAGCCATGTAGGCGGCGATGGCGCCAAAGATCGTCGGGATGACGACGCCGAAGATGGAGTCGCCCACGCCAGCGAACGGGCCCATGAGGCCGGTCTTGATGCCGCTGACGGCCTCCATGCCGTCGAGCTTGAGCTCGGGCTCAATGGCGCAGTCAATGCCGAGGATGATGAAGGCCATGTCGGGCGTCGTGTTGAAGAACTGAAGGTGGTTCTTCACGGCAACCTGCAGGTCGTCCTCGTTGGTGTAGATCTCCTTCAGGGCGGGCATCATGGCGTAGCAGTAGCCCGAGCCCTGCATCTTCTCGTAGTTCCAACCGATCTGGCCCCAGAAGTACCAGCGCCAGAAGACCTTGTTGAGCGTCTTCTGCGAAAGAGCGGTGTTACTCGTCGTCATCGATGGTCCCTCCCTCGGTGCTAGCAGCCACAGCGGCAACGGCCGGCTTCTGCTGAGTGAACTCGTAGTACTTCACGGCAGCGAAGGCGAGGCCCACGAGAGCAACGCCCAGCATGGGGACGTTGAGGTAGGCGGCAAGCACGAAGCCGAGAAGGGCGTACGGCCAGAAGCGGTTGAGCGGCATGAAGTGAAGCAGGATGGCGATACCGACAGCGGGGAGCATGCCGGAGACGCACTTGAAGCCGTTGAGCAGCCACTCGGGAGCGGCGGCGGCGAGGCTGGCGACGACGTCCTGGCCAAGGGCGAGGCACAGGAAGACGGGGATGGCGCGGGAGAGGCACCAAGGAATCGTGCCCAGCAGGCAGCCGAGCTCGACCTTGCGCCAGTTCTTCTCCTCAGCACCGGCATCGGCCATGTTCTGGAACGCGGTGTTGCAGAAGCGGCCGAGAATGTCGCACTGAACGAGCAGCAGGCCCACGGGCACGGCGACGGCAAGACCGATCTCGGTCGAGCCGGTCGTGACGGCGAAGGCGGTGCCGATCAGGGCGCCGGACATGTAGTCGGGAATCGACGAGCCACCATAGGTGCCAACGCCGAGGACCATGAGCTGAAGCGTACCGCCGATGAAGAGGCCCGTGGCCACATCACCCATGACGGCGCCTGCAAACAGGCCAGCGATAACCGGCTTCGACAGGTAGAAGTTCGGTCCCAGCATCTCCCAGGTGACAAACGCCGCGTACACAGTAAGAGCTATGATCTGCGGAAAGCCCATTCCAATTCACCCTCTCTTCTCTTTCTCGGGATCACCCGATCCCTGGCGCCAACCACCTCCAAGGTTGGGTGGCGCCTGTTTACCTACGCGCCCCACGCCGGAGGCGCGTGGGCAGACCCGGGCCCTTGGGTCCACGAGTTAGTATATGAACTCTGTCAACGATTCGTGTGTCGCTTCTGTAACCGTTTCAATTCTGGGCGTGAACGGTCGTATTACATAAAGCAGGCGGCCTCCAAAACTACGTTGAAGGCCGCCTGAAACGTTGTTTGAAATACTAGCTAGATGCCGGGCTTAGTACTCCGGGGCACCCAGCGACTCGCCCGCGAGGTAGGTCTCGCGCAGGTTGAGCTCGTGGTCGAAGACCACGAAGTCGGCGTTGCGGCCCGGCTTGATGGAGCCACAGCGCGCATCGATGCGCGCGGAGCGGGCGGCGACCTCGGTGGCCATGCGGATGGCCTCGTCGGCGCTCGCGATGCCCCAGTCGACCACGTTCTTGACACCGCGGGCGAGGGTGAGCACCGAGCCGGCGATGTTGCCCTTCGTGCCATCCTCGTTCTCGAGGTAGCACAGGCCGCCGTCCATGACGACAGGCAGGCCGCCGCTCATGTAGTGGCCCTCGGGCAGGCCACCGCAGCCGAGGCAGTCGGTGATGAGCACGGAGTGCTGCCAGCCCTTTGCACGCACGAGCGCCTTGATGGCCGCGGGCTGCACGTGCTTGCCGTCGCAGATGACCTCGGCATAGGTCTCGGGCGTGGACATGGCGCAGCCGAGCGTGCCCGGTTCGCGATGGTGAAGGCCGCGCATGCCGTTGTAAGTGTGGACAAAGCAGGTGGCGCCGGCGTTCACGGCGGCAAGCGCCTCCTCGTAGGTGGCATCGGAGTGGCCGATGGAGGTCACGACGCCCTCGGCGTCGAGCGCGGCGATGTAGGCCTCGGAGCCGTCACGCTCGGGGGCCAGGGCGCTCTTGACGATGCGGCCGCCGGCCTTCTCCTGCCAGCCCTTGAAGACCTCGTAGCTGGGATCGATGAGGTACTCGGGGTTCTGGGCGCCCACGTGCTTCATCGTGAAGAACGGACCCTCGATGTAGATGCCCTGGATGTGCGCGCCGCGGAAGCCTGAGTCGCGGGAGTCGTCGGCCGCGGCGATGGCGGCGCAGCACTCGCCGATGTGCTCGACACCGTCGGTGAACGTCGTGGGCACCCACGAGGTGGTGCCACGACGGGCGAGCTCAATGCTCGAGGCGTTCATGCCGTCGGCATCGGCGTCGATCGTGGCGTGGCCAAAGAAGCCGTGGATGTGCGTGTCCACCATGCCCGGCGCGATCCAGCTGCCCGTGTAGTCGCGCACCCCGACGCCCTCGGGCGCCTGCGCGCTCCAGGTGCCAAAGACCCCGTCGCTCACGGTGAGGTACCCGCCATCGACCGAGGAGCCCGGCAGGAAGAACCTGTCTGCCTTGATTGCGTACGTAGCCATGTCCGTCCCTTCTCGCATGCGCGAATGAGGTTGCCGCCGGCCTAGGTGCCCGCGGCCCGCCGTATCGAAACGTTCGCCGAAGGGGCACATTTCTCTCAAATACCCCTTCTTTATACTCAATATAGTATGTTGGCCGCTGCCCCGCGCCCGCGCAACCGCTGGCCCGTGGGCGGCTTTCCGCAAACGGTGATGTGCATGAAGACCCCCAAGTACGCCTTGATCAAGGAAGACCTCCGCCGCGAGATCGAGAGCAAGAAGTTCGAGAACGGGCAGCGCTTCTACAGCGAGTCCGAGCTCATCGAGCGTTACGGCGTGAGCTCCATCACCATCGTGCGCGCGTTGCGCGAGCTCGTGAACATGGGCTACCTCGTGCGCAGCCAGGGCAAGGGGACCTTCGTCTCGCGCACCCGCAAGCGTAGGCTCGTGGAACTCACGGACATGGAGCCGTGGGAGGGGGCCACGAACGCCGAGACCGTGCGCGTGGTGTCGATGGAGCCCGGTGACGACCCCGAGGTTCGCAAGATGATGCACCTGGCCCCCGGCGAGGGCTACCACAAGATCGTGCGCGTGCGCAGCAGCGGAGACGTGCCGGTGGTGCTGCAGCGCTCCTACATCCCCAGCCGCCTCGTGCGCGGCGACCTCGACCCCAGCGAGTACGTCTCGGTCTACAGCCGCGTGCGCGAGGACTTCAACATCTCGCTGAACGACGAGCAGGCCACCGAGGTCGACGACGTGGTCTTCCCGGCGCCGCCCGAGGCCGCCGAGGTGCTGGGCTACACCGAGCCCACGCCCGTGGTGCGCGAGCACAAGCAGACGGTGCTGGCCACCGGCGAGGTAGTCGAGGACGCCCTGTCCTACCTGCGCTGGGACTACTTCCGCCTGGGCTTCACCTCGCTCGACCGCGGCAACACGCTGAGGGACTAGGCACCCCTGGCGCCACGGCGAGCGGCGAAGCGGGCGGGACGCTTAGCGCGTTAGCTGCGGACTAGGCACCCTTGGCGCAGCGGTGGGCGGCGAAGCGGGCCGGATGGGCGCGCCACGTCATCAACGTTTCGCCGGATGCGCCCATGGAACGCTTTGGCTCGCTGGCGGATGCGATGCCGCGCATCGCCGGCCAACTCGCTATAACGAGACCAGGCCGCACGCGGCCCCATCCATTGGCCATGCGCCACCCGGCGACGACGAAGGAGCGAACATGCTGAACGGAATCCCCAAGAACGTCTCCCCCGACCTGCTCAAGGTCCTCATGGAGATGGGTCACGGTGACGAGATCGTCCTGTCCGACGGCAACTACCCCGCCACCTCGAGCGGCAACCTGCTCGTTCGCTGCATTGGCTTGGGCGTACCCGAGATCCTCGAATCGATCCTCACGCTCATGCCGCTCGACGACTACGTCGAGAGCCCCGTCGCGATGATGGAGTCGCCCACGCCCGACGAGCCGCCCATCTGGGCCACCTACCGCGAGATCATCGCCAAGCACTGCGGCGACGTGAAGATCACGCACATGGAGCACGACGCCTTCATCGAGCGCGCCCGCAAGACCTACGCAATCGTGGCGACCTCCGAGGAGGCCACCTACGCCAACATCCTGCTGCGCAAGGGCGTCGTGAAGTAGCGCTCGAGCAGCACGGCGAGTCCGAGAAGCACCAACGGCGCGAGAAATGCAGAGGGAGTCGCAGGCACAGGCCCGCGGCTCCCTCTTTGCGCATGCAGTCGGTCGGTGGCATCACTCACGACCAGCCATCGTCACCCACTCGCCAACAACCGCAAATTCCTAGGAAAACGCCGTTATCCGCATTTAACGGATAGCAATAACGTCATTTTCCTAGGAATCTGTGAAGGGAGCAGACAAGCGGGCGCCGGGCCCTAGCGCGTAAACGGGAACTCGCCACGGGCAAGGGCCAGTACCGCGTCGGCCACGGCCTCGTCGGCGCACGGGCCGATGTGCCAACGGGCGGCGGCCGCAGCGGCAGGCGTCGCGTTCGCCACGGCCACGGAGTTCTTCACGGCCTCGAGCATCGTCAGGTCGTTCTCGGCATCGCCAAAGACAAAGACGTCGTCCTCAGAGATACCCAGGTAATCGCGCAGGTAGAGGGAGGCAGCGCCCTTGTTCCAGCCCGCCGGCATGATGTTGGTGAAGCCTACCTGCGGCACGTCGAAGTCAAGCTCGCCCACCTCGGCAGAAAGCGTGTGCGCAAGCTCGTAGGTGGCATCGAGGTCGCCCGCCACGAAGGCGTTGACCTTCACCACGTCATGGGCGGGCAGCTCGGACGGCGTGCAGATCTTGCCATAGGAGGGAAACGCCACGAGCAGGTCGTCACGCGTGCCGCGGCACAGCATCGGCTGGGCGTCCTCGAAGTAGACGAGACCAGCATGCTCGACGTCCTCCACGACCTGCGCCATGCGGGCCACGAGCTCGACGGGAATCGTCTTCTCGAGGATCTTCTCGCCCGCGTGGTAGACCTGCAGGCCGTTGGTAGCGATGCAGGTCGAGACGCACGCGTCGTCGTTGTCGAACAGGATCTTTGCCCATGATGCGGAGCGGCCCGTGCAGGGACCCACGGCGTGCCCCGCCGCCGCGGCCGCGCGCAGGGCGGAACGCGTGTGCTCGGGCACGACCTGCTCGCCAAACGGCAGGACGGTGCGGTCGATGTCGGTGAGGATGAGCCTCATGGGTGCCTCCTAGACAAAGAAGGCCGCGCCCCACGCCGGGACGCGGCCACGAATGCGTTCGGGCTACAGCGACTCGATGACCTTGACCACCTCGTCGACGTACTTCTCGCAGATGGCGGGCGTCGCGGCCTCGACCATCACGCGAACCAGTGGCTCGGTGCCGCTCGCGCGAACCAGCGCGCGGCCCTCGCCCTCGAGCGCCGTCTCGACGCCGGCCACGGCGGCCTTGACGCGCTCGTCGGCCATGACGGTCTCCTTGTCGGCCACCACGACGTTCTTGAGCAGCTGCGGATAGATCGTGACCGGCTCGCAGAGCTCGGAGAGGGTCTTCTTCTGGCCCAGCATGGCCTCGATGATGCGCAGGCTCGTGTTGATGCCGTCGCCGGTGTTGCTGTACTTGGAGAAGATCACGTGGCCGCTCTGCTCGCCGCCCAGCGAATAGCCATTCTCGACCATGCAGGCCGAGACGTACTTGTCTCCCACGGCGGTCTGCTCGTACTTGAGACCGGCGCGCTCGAGAGCCTTGTACAGGCCCAGGTTGCTCATGACCGTGGTGACCACGGTGTCGCCCTTGAGCTGGCCGATCTTGTGCAGGTAGGTGCCGCAGGCGTACATGATGAGGTCGCCGTCGACCACGTTGCCGTGCTCGTCGACCGCGATGCAGCGGTCCGCGTCTCCGTCGAAGGCAAAGCCCACGTCGAGGCCCTTCTCGCTCACGAGGTTCTGGAGCTGCTCGATGTGGGTCGAGCCGCAGCCGCGGTTGATGTTGAAGCCGTTGGGCTCGTTGGACACCACGTAGGTCTTGGCGCCCAGCGCGTCGAACACGCCCTTGGCAATGGGCGTCGACGAGCCGTTGGCGCAATCGAGGCCGATGCGCATGCCGTGCATCGAGAAGCTCGCCGAGGAGATGAGGAAGCCGATGTAGCGGTTGCGGCCCTCGACATAGTCAATCGTACGGCCGATGTCCTCGCCCGTGGCCAGGGGCACGTCCATCTTGCCGTCGATGTAGTCCTCGACCATCTCGAGGACCTCGGGCTCCATCTTGTAGCCGCCCGAGTTGATGAGCTTGATGCCGTTGTCGGTATAGGGGTTGTGGCTGGCCGTGATCATGATGCCGCAGTCGAAGTCCTCGCTGCGCACGACGTAGCTCACCGACGGGGTGGTGGTGACATGGAGCAGGTAGGCGTCGGCACCGGAGGCCACGAGGCCCGCGCCCAGCGCGTACTCGAACATGTAGCTGGAGCGACGCGTGTCCTTGCCGATGACGACCTTGGCCTTGCGGCCCTCGCGCAGGCCATAGTACCAGCCCACGAAGCGGCCGATGGCGAAGGCGTGGTCAACCGTGAGGCCCTCGTTGGCGCGGCCCCTGAAGCCGTCGGTTCCGAAGTACTTCATGAAGTTCTCCTCAGTCTTGTGCGAGCAGCGTCGGGGATGACGCATCAGGGCGCGTCCGGGACACGCCGAGAAGTCCTAATAATTATGCAACTCATGGCACGGCGCTCCCCCGCCCTGACAGAAAACGCAGAGCCAGGGGCGCGGGCGGGCGTCATGTTTTTTTGGGACGAGAAGGACGGACGCGAAGGTCTGGCTTGGGTGAGGTGGGACGGTCGCGCGGGTCTGGGCCCGCGGTCGCCGCCCCATCCCGCAGGCCCGCGTAGCGAGTACACTCGACTCATCCAACCACCAAGGAGGAGACCATGCCCATCATCGAAGAGGACCTGCGCAAGCTTGACTCTCTGCAGGCCCACCTGTTTGCCCACCGCCACGCCACGACCTCGATCATGTTCGCAGGCGAGACCTGCGACCCCGAGGAGGCCGCGAGTCCGCGCGCCGAGGCACTGGCCACCCTCGAGGAGGAGGTCCACGAGCTTCTGTGCTGCGAGAAGACCGGCCAGGTGCTCGACCGCTTGGGCCAGGCTGCGGCGGCAGGCGAGCTCGACGAGACCCGCACCGCGCAGGTGCGCGTGCTCGCGCGCGAGCGATCCGAGCGCGTCGACGTGCCCGCAGACGTCCAGGCCGGCTTCGCGAAGCTGTGCTGCGAGGCCCAAAGCGTCTGGACCCGCGCTAAGGGCGCCAACGACTGGACGAGCTTTGCGCCCTACCTCGACCAGATGGTGAGCTCCATGCGCACCATCGCCAAGCTGCGCGCGCCCGAGGCAGACCCCTATGACACCTGGCTCGACGCCTACGAGCGCGGCACCTCCCGCGCCTTCTACAACCGGTTCTTTGCCGAGGTCAAGAACTGCGTCGTGCCGCTCGTGGCCGCCATTCGCGAGCGCGGCTGGCAGCCCAGCCGCGGCTGCATCGAGGGCACGTTCGACCACGACACCCAGATGGAGCTCGCACGCGACCTGCTCCGCGTCGAGGGCCTGCGCGCCAGCGCCCTCACCCTGTCGGAGACCGAGCACCCCTTCACCGACTCGGTCTGCAGCCGCCACGCCTACATCGCCACGCACGTCTACGAGGACGACGTCATCAGCAACGTCTACTCGATGCTTCACGAGGGCGGCCACGCGATGTACGAGCAGAACATCGACCCTGCCTACGACCGCACGATCTTGAACGGTGGCGTCTCGAGCGGCGTGCACGAGAGCCAGAGCCGCTTCTTCGAGAACTACGTGGGCCGCTCCGAGGCCTTTGCGCCTGTGCTTCTCGACACCCTGCGCCGCCACTTCCCGGGCCGCTTCGACGGCGTGAGCGCGCGTGACCTCTACCTCGCCACGAACCGCGCCGAGCCGGGCCTCGTGCGCACCGAGGCCGACGAGCTCACCTACCCGCTCCACATCATCATTCGCTACGAGATCGAGCAGCTGCTCTTCGACGGCAAGGCCACCGCGGCCGACGTCCCCGCCCTGTGGAACGAGCGCTACCGCAGCTACCTGGGCCTCGAGGTACCGAGCGACACCCTGGGGTGCCTGCAGGACGTCCACTGGTCCTGTGGCGACATGGGCTACTTCCCCACCTACGCGCTGGGCGGCGCCTATGGCGCGCAGCTGCTCGACGCCATGCGCGCGAGCGGCGTCGACTTCGAGGGTGCGTGCGCGAGCGGCGACCTCGAGCCCATACGCGCGTGGCTGCGCGAACGTGTCTGGCGCCACGGTCGCACCATCGACCCGATACCTCTCATCGAGGCGGCGTGCGGCGGGCCCATCGACGCGAGCCACTACACGCGCTACCTCACCGAGAAGTTCAGCGCCATCTACAACCTCTAGGAGGCACCGTGCGAGCACTTATCCAGCGCGTGAGGCATGCGAGCGTCACGGTGGAGGGTGAGGTCACGGGCAGTTGCGGCAAGGGGCTGCTCGTGCTGCTTGGCGTGGGCCATAGCGACGACGAGGCCGTGGCAGACAAGCTGTGGGACAAGATCTTGGGCCTGCGCATCTTCGAGGATGAGGCGGGCAAGACCAACCTGTCGCTTGCGAGCGTGGGTGGCGAGGCGCTCATCGTGAGCCAGTTCACGCTCTACGCCAACTGCAGGCGCGGGCGCAGGCCGTCGTTTACCGACGCGGCGGCGCCCGACGTGGCAAGCACCCTCTACGAGCACCTCTGCGAGCGTGCCGAGCAGAGCCTGGGCGCCGGGCACGTGGGCCGCGGCGTCTTTGGCGCAATGATGGACGTTGCGCTCGTGAACGACGGTCCCTTCACCATCTGGCTCGACACCGACGAGCTGTAAGACAAGGCGGGCGCGAGGAGTGAGTTCCTCGCGCCCGCCTCGTTGTTTGCTGGTTGGTTATGTCCCGCGATGCTACTCGGCAGACGGCGCCTCGGGCTTGCCGCCCTGCTCGCCACCGTTGCCACCACCGCGGCGGTGCCTGCGGCGACGGCGCTTGGGCGCGCCCTCGCCCGCGCTCGCGTTGCCCTCGGCCGGGGCGCCGCCGCCCTCGGAGGCCATGTGCTTGGGCTTCTGCCTGGGCTTGCGCTGCTCGCCCGCCTCGTCGCGACGCTGCTGCTGGGCCTGGGCGGCCGCACCACCCTTGTCACCCGGGCGACGGCGGCGACGCCTCGAGCTGCGCTGCTCGCCGCCCTCGGCCTGCTCCTGCTTGGCCCGTTGCTCGCGCTGGGGCCGCTGAGACTGCTCACCCTCGCCCTTCTGCACGTTGTGGCGACGCTCGCGGCGGCTCGTGGGCTGCTGCTCCTCGCGCTGCTCGCCCGCCTCCTGCTCGCTGTGATGACGACGCCTCGAGCGTCTGCCCTCACCAGGCGCGCTCTTCTTGGCAGAGGCGGAGTCGGACTGGCCCGGAAGGCTCTGGGCGTCCTCGACGGCAACCTCGACGGTCTTGTGCCTGCGGCGACGCCTCGTGGTCTCGCCCTCGGCAGACGGCGCCTGCGCGGTCTCGGCGGCCTCGGAGCGGCCGCCCTTGTTGCCGCCCTTGTTGCGGCGGCGACGGCCCGAGCGGCCCTCGGTCACGAAGAGGTCCTCGGCGGCCACTGTCTCCTCGGGAATCAGGCCGTTCTTGCGGTCGATCTCCTCGAGCGCGGCACGGACCTCGGGACTCGCGAGGCGGTCCATCGTGGAGCGCAGCACCGTGTCGGGGCGGCACGGGCAGCCCAGCTCCTCGCTCTTCTTCTTGGCGGCATCGCTCGCCTCCATCTCGGCGAGCGGCACGCGGATCTGCTTGCCGTTCTCGAGGCGCAGGGCCAGCTGCTCCTTGGGCGTGTCGTACTCGACGATCTTGGCGGTGCCCAGCGGCGTCTGGATCACGGCGTTCTTCTTGGGCGCGCGCTGCTTGAAGTCGCGGTAGGCCTCGAACTCATAGCGCAGGCAGCACATGAGGCGCCCGCACGCGCCGCTGATCTTGTTGGAGTTGAGCGGCAAGTCCTGCTCCTTAGCCATGCGAATCGAGACGGGCTCGAAGCCACTGCCAAAGCGCGTGCAGCACAGCTCCTGGCCGCAGTGGCCAAAGCCACCCATGAGGGCGGCCTCCTCGCGCACGCCGATCTGGCGCATGTCAACGCGCTCATGCAACTCGCGCGAGAGGTCGCGGACGAGCTGGCGGAAGTCGATGCGATCGTCGGCGGAGAAGTAGCACACGACCTTCTCGCCGCCAAAGAGGTACTCGACGGCAACGGGCTTCATGTCGAGGCCGCTCTTGGAGACGAGGCGGCGGAACGTCGGGAAGGCGCGGTCGCTGCGCTCGGCAAGCTTGTCGGCGCGGTCGTAGTCCTCGTCGGTTGCCACGCGAATGACGCTCTTGAGCTTGGCGCCGTCGGTCTTGCGGTTGTACTCGGCTTGGTCGACCTCGAACGGGTCGCCCGTGGCCAGACCCATTTCGGTTCCGCGCTCGGTGGCGCAGATCACGTGGTCGCCCTCGACGGCGTCGGTGCCGGCAGGGTCAAACCACAGGTCGCGCGCGGCGTAGGCAAACTTCACCGGAATGACGGTGGGCATAGTGCCTCCTTGCAGGTGCACAGCATGGTCTCGAAGACCAGCTGGGGGGATACGTTATGGGCGAGGTCGTCATTGGCCTGGTCTACGGCACGCAGGGCCGCGAGCACGCCAGCGCTCGTCGCCCGAGAGGCGAGGCGCTCGACGACATCGGTAGAGTCGGAGTTGACGACGGGCTCGTCCACGCCCTCGAGGCGCATGAGCACGTCGCGCAGCAGCGAGCTCGCCGCTGCTAGAAGTTCCATGATACCCGAACGCTCACGAGCCGTAAGCTCGCGCTTGTTGCGCTGCTCGATGAGCTTCTCGGCCTTGGTGGAGAGGTAGTCGGCGCCGCGCTCGAGCTCCTCGGCCTGGCGGCTCTTCACGTCGTCGAGCGGAGCCTGGGCGGCCAAGGTGAGGTCGCGGGCCGCGCAGAGCACATCCCAGGCGTCGTCGCGGGCGAGACCGTCGAGCGTGCGCACCATGAGCAGGCGGGCGTCGCGACGCTTGTGCGAGGCGATGAACTCGACTGCGCGCTGCGGCGTCATCGTGACGTCGAGGGCGATGCGCGCGATGGCGTCACCCGCCCCAACGCCGCTCGCCTCGGCCACGCGGCGTGCCGCCTCGGCGGGGTTGCTCAGGCGAAACGGCACGAGCTGGCAGCGCGAGACGATCGTGGGCAGCACGGCGTCGGTCGCGCGGGCCATCAGCACGAACACGACGCCCTCGGGAGGCTCCTCGATGGTCTTGAGCAGGGCGTTTGCCGAGGAGTCGCGCAGGGTGTCCACGCGGTCGAGGATGTAGACCTTGGAGGAGGCGCGCACGGGCGACAACGAGACGTCAGCGATGAGGTTGCGCACCTGCTCCACGACGTAGCCGCTTGCGCCCTCGGGCTCGATCCAGTGCACGTCGGGGTGGGTGCGGTGCGCCACGCGGATGCACTCGTCGCAGGCGTCGCAGCCGCCCTGCTCGCAGATGACGCACTGGGCAAGCGCCAGGGCGGCGTCCTGCTGGCCGCTGCCGGGGGCGCCCACGAACAGATAGGCGTGGCTGAACTTGCGCGAGCTCGCCACCGCGGCAAAGAAGTCGCGGACGCGCGGCTGGCCCGCAATGCGGTCGAGAGCTCGCGGCACCTCCCGCGTCGCCGTCTCTCGCACGCTACTCATAGGCCGCGCCAGTCCCCGCGGCCACGAGCTCGGCGTCAATGCGCACGGCCACCTCGTCTGCCGTGCCCATCGCGTCGACAAGCCTCACGCGGGCGGGCTCGCGCTCGGCGAGCGCACGGTAGTCCTCACACACGCGCTGCTGGAAGGCAAGGCCCTCGGCCTCCATGCGGTCGTGCTCGCCGCGGCCCTCGGCGCGCATGAAGGCGCACTCGGGTTCCATGTCGAGCACGATGGTGATGTCGGGCACAACGCCGCAGCTACCCAGCTCGTTCGCACGGGTCACGAGGGCGTCGTCCATGCCGCGGGCGCCGGCCTGGTAGGCGTGGGTCGAGTCGTAGAAGCGGTCGCACACGACGGTGGCCCCGCGCTCGAGGGCAGGCTCGATGACCTCGCACACGAGCTGGGCGCGAGCCGCCTCGAACAGGAGCAGCTCGCACTCGGGGGCCATCTCGGCGTTGGCGCGGTCGAGGATGAGCGAGCGGATCTTCTCGGAGATGGGGGTGCCGCCCGGCTCGCGCAGGCTCACGACCTCGGCGCCGGCCGCGCGCAGGCGCTCGACCAGCATCAACACCTGGGTCGACTTGCCCGCCCCATCGACGCCCTCGAGCGTGATGAACGTACCGCGACGCGCCATATGACCTCCCCAATCATCTCTTTGACCAGTTCTTCTATCCTACTCGCCCCCAGGCAGGCAGGGCTTCAGGCACCCAAAGACCGAATGGGGATGACATAAACGCCATCAGGCAGCTGGTAGGCAACCTCAGCAAACTCGCTGGTAAACTGCGCGCCATCACATAATACGATTGTCTACGCACACAAAATCCGAATGGTGACGTACACAAAATACGAATGCAGAAGCACCCAAAATACGAATAGAGGCCTGTGCCAGCTAGCTGGCACAGGCCTACAGTCAAAGCAGCTGGGCGCCAAAAGCCGCGACTGCCGCGAGAAACCCTACCTCACGGCCTTGTGGGCGGCGACGATCTGGTCGATGACCTGCAGCACGCCACGCTCCTCGTTGCTGGGGGCCACGAGGTTCGCGTGGCGCCGCATCTCGGGCACGGCATTGGCCATCATGTAGCCAAAGCCCACGTTCTCGAGCATCGTGGCGTCGTTGGGCGCGTCGCCAAAGGCGGCCATCTCGTCCGCGCCAATGCCCGTGAGCTCAGAGATCTTGTTGATGGCCGTGCCCTTGCTCACGCCGTCAGGCACGATGTCGACCCACATGATGCCACCGCAGGCATAGGAGAACTCGTCGCCGATCTCGGCACGGTAGGAGTCGATCTTGTCCATCGCGTCGTTGTTGGGAAAGAGCACCGTGTACTTGTCGGCCTCGACGTCGAGTGTCGTGAGGTCGTCGACGAAGGTGCACTTGCTGTAGAAGTTGCGAATGAAGTCCTCCCAGGCGAGCGCGCGCCTGTCGACGTAGCAGCCCTCAATGCCGCAGACAAAACCAAAGTCGCCGCGCTCGCGCGTCACGCAGGCCATGCGGCGGTAGTCCTCGACCTTGAGGTTGGTCTGGAAGAGCAGCTTGCCACGGTCGAAGACGAGGCCGCCGTTGTCGGCGATGACCATCATCTTGTCGAAGAGCGGCCCCAGGTTGTCGCGCAGGGTGTACATGGGCCTGCCGCTCGCCACGGCAAGCTCGGCCCCCACGCTCTCGAGCGCGTCAATGCGCTCCTCGAGGCCATCGGGAATGGTGTTGTCCTCGAGCAGCAGCGACCCGTCCATGTCGGTCAGGACGAGACGGACGTTCTCGAGGCCCTCTGGCTGCGGACTAGACTCGAACATGCTTCCCCCTACTCGGCCGCCTCTCCGGACTTCTTCGAGGTGGCACGCTTGGTCGTCTTCTTGGTGGTTGTCTTCTTGATGGTGGACTTGGCGGCGGTCTTCGCGGCCGTCTTGGCCCCACCTCTCGTGGCGCCGGCGCGGACGCGCGCGGGCGTCTTGCGCTCGTTGGTGGGGCAGTCCATGTTCACGCACTTCTTCCACGGGCCGCGGGCCGTCTCAACGATGATCATGGGCGCGCCGCACTCGGGGCACGTCTCGTCGGTGGCGGTGAGCTTACCGCGCGCAGGCAGCGGGTAGCTCACGCCGCAGTCGTCGTAGTTGGTGCAACGGATGAAGCGCTTGCCCGAGCGCTCTGACTTGTGCGCGATGAGATCGCCATGACGGCCCGCCTCGGCGCACACCTTGCACTCGCCCACCTTGAGGTCGGGCTCGTAGTTGGTGGGGCACTTGGGGTTGACGCACATCTCGTAGGCCTTGGCGCGGAACGGCTTGCACTTGATGCGCGGCGCGCCGCACTCGGGGCACACGCCGGCCTCGCCCTCGATGGCCTCGTAACGCACGCCGCTCGGCAGCGGATAGGTCACGTCGCAGTCGGGCCAGCCCATGCAGCCCACGAAGCTGCCGCGGGTCTTGGCGCTCGACTTCACCACGAGGTCCTTGCCGCACTTGGGGCAGGTGCCCACGCGGGCGTCGGCCGTAACGGCATCGGCGATGGCCTCGCCCAGGTCGTCCTTGTGCTCGATGAGGGCGTCGAGCATGCCGGCGAGCAGCGCGCGGGAGTGGTAGACCACCTGGTCCTGGGAGTCCTGGCCCTGGGCCACCTTGGTCATGTCCTGCTCGAGCTCGCTGGTCATCTCGGCCGAGGTGATGCGCGGCGCGTAGGTGTGCAGGGCGTCGATGATGGCCATGCCCAGCTGGCTGGGCTCGACGGGGTCGTTCTTGAGGTACTTGACCGTGTAGAGGCGCTCGATGATGCTCGCGCGCGTCGACTTGGTGCCAAGACCGCGCTTCTCCATCTCCTGGATCAGCTTGCCCTGGCTGTAGCGCGCGGGAGGCTCGGTCTGCTTGGCCTCGAGCTTGAGGTCGGCCACGTCGACCTTATCGCCCTCAGACAGGGAGGGCAGCTGGTCGTCGCGCTTGAGGCCAAACGGGTAGATGGCACGGAACCCTGGCACCTTGAGCACGTCGCCCGAGGCGGAGAAGGGCTCGCCCGCGATGTCGATCGAAAGCTTGGTGCCCTCGATGGTCGCAGAGTCGGAGAGCGTGGCGAGGAAGCGCCGCGCGATGAGGTTGTAGAGCTTCCACTCAGCGGGCTGCATCTTGTCCGGCGAGCCCACGCCCGTGGGGTAGATGGGCGGGTGATCGGTGTCGAACTGCTTGCCGCGCGTGGCATGGAGCTCGGGGGCGGCCACGAGCTTATTCACGTAGGGCGCGTACTGCGGCACGCCAGCGAGCATCTTGGCCGTGGCGCGCAGGTCGAGCGAGTCGGGGTAGACCGTGTTGTCGACGCGTGGGTACGAGATGAGACCGTCCATGTAGAGGCTCTCGGCAAGGCGCATCGTGCGGGCAGGCGAGAGGCCCTCCGCGGCGGCTGCGGCCTGCAGGCTCGTGGTGTTGAACGGCGCGGGCGGGCGCTGGGTGCGCGAGCGCTTGGTCACCGCGGTGACGGTGCCCTCGGTGGCACCATCGACGTGGCCAAAGGCCGTGGCGGCGGCATCGTGGTCGGTGAAGCGGCCCTGCGCGTGGGCAATCCTGAAGGCGGCGTCGTCGAGCTCGCCGGGACCGGCGGCACGGCCGTTGATGACCCAGTAGTCCTGCGGCACGAAGGCGAGGCGCTCGCGCTCGCGCTCCACCACGAGGGCGAGTGTGGGCGTCTGCACGCGGCCGGCGCTGCGGACGTTGCCAAAGCCTCCGAAGCGCGCCATCGTGAGGTAGCGCGTGAGGGCGGCGCCCCAGATGAGGTCGATGTACTGGCGGCTCTCGCCGGCGTCGGCCAGGTTCTGATCGAGGTCGACGAGGTTGGCGAAGGCATGCTCGATCTCGGCGCGGGTGTAGGCGGAGTAGCGGGCACGCGAGACGGGCACGCCGGGGTTGACCTCGAGCACCTGGGCCAGCGCGTCGGAGCCGATGAGCTCGCCCTCGCGGTCGAAGTCCGTGCCAATGACAACCGAGTCGGCTTTCTTGGCGAGGTTCTTCAGCGAGCGGATGATGCCCTTCTCGGCGGGAAGCTTCTCGACGGGCGCCCACACAAGGTAGGGCAGGCTCGGGACCTTCCAGCCCTTGATGTCGACGCCGTCCTCGAGGAACGGCTTCTTCTTTTTGAACGGAGGACGGGGCAGGCCGTCGGGGACGTCGGCGGGAAGGACCTCGCCCTCGGCCGAGACGGCATACCAGCCCTGGCTGTCGCTGAACTTGAGCTCGGTGGGAAAGTCCGGCGCCAGGATGTGACCGCGCAGGCCAATCGTGACCCACTCCTCGCCGCCGCGCGTAAAGCGGTAGACGGGAGTGTCGTAGACCTTGTCCTTCTTGGGCTTACCAGCCTCTGAGAGCAGGGCCGCGATCTTCTCGGCGGCATCGTTCTTCTCGGTGATGACGAGCTTCATGCGTTAATCCTCGTTGAACTTGTGCTCCTGGTACTCATCGCGCGACCACTTGAGCGACGCCTTGCCGTCGCGGGCCACGAGCACGCGGCGAGCCAGGAACAGGGAGGCCTCGTACAGCACGATGACCGCGGCGAACATCAGAAACATCGTGACGGGGCTTGCGTCGGGCGTCACGACGGCGCTGGCGACGAGCAGGCCAACGTAGATGAAGCGCCACTGCTCGCGCATGGTCTTGTAGGGCACGAGGTGGAAAATGAGCAGGTAGAAGATCACCAGGGGCAGCTCGAATGCGCAGCCAAAGCCAAGCTCGAGCAGGGTGATCATGTTGATGTAGTCCTCGGCGTTGGCGAAGGCGGCCGCGAAGTCGTTGGTCTGGTCGAGCATCCAGCCAAAGGTCGCCTGAAGGATTACCAGGTAGCAGAAGATCATGCCAAAGAAGAACAGAAAGACGAGGGCGGCCACCGTGGGGCCAACCCACTTCTGCTCGGAGGGCTTGAGCGCCGGCATGAAGAAGCCGAGCGTCTGGAAGATGATAATGGGGCAGCACACGATCACGGCAAAGAACATGGCCACCTTAAAGCGCAGGGTAAAGCCGCCGAGCGCCGTGGTGACGTAGAGCTTGCCGCCGTCGGGCATGAACTGGCGAATCGGGTCGATGAGAACCTGGATGAGCGTGGGCGTGGCCATGTAGACAACGACCGTCGTCACGAGCACGCACACGATGATGATGGTGAGGCGCCGCCTCAGCTCGCTCAGATGATCGAGCAGCGGCATTCTTGCGGGTCCGACGGGCATTATGCGTCCTCCTCGTCGTTGAGGTCGTCATCGTCATCATCGTCGTCGAGGCCATAGAGGGCTGCGACGGAGGTGGGGACGGGCTCAGGCTCGGGGTCTGCCTGCTCGGCCGGGGCGGCGTCGTCGTCGGCATCGGGGTCGGCCGGCGCTGCGGGGGCCTCACCGTCATCGGCCTTGGTGGCCTTCTCGGCAGCTGCAGCCTTCTCGGCGGCCAGGCGCGCGCGGCGCTCAGCGAAGGTCTCGGCCGGCTTGGCGGCTGCGACCTCCTCCTCGGTGAGGTCGGCGTCCTCCTCCTGGGCCTTGGCCGCGGCCTTGCCCATGGGCGAGTTGGCGGCGTCCTGGATGGGGTCGATGATCTCGGACTGGACGACCTTGGTCACGCCCTCCTGCGCGGTGCGGAACTGCCTGAGGGCGCGACCAATGGTGCGGCCCATGCCCGGCAGCTTGTCCGGGCCAAACAGCAGGAACGCAAACACGAGAATGAGTATGAACTCTGTATCTCCGATGCCGAACACGTAAGCCTCCTTGGGCGATTGCGCGCGCCTCGAGGGGTGCGCGCAAGTCTGCTAGTCCTGTACGTTCAGCGCTTTCTCAACGCCCAGAAGCCCCAGCACGCGGCGCACGTTGTGCTGCGGGTTGGCGACCTCGAAGCCGATGCCGTCCTCGCCCGCGCGGGTGGCGGCACCAACCAGCACGCCAATGCCAGTCGAGTCGATGTAGCTGGTCTCGGCAAGGTCGACCTCGACGCGGGCGGGCTTTGCGCCCAGTGCCTCGTCGACGGCCTCGCGGAGCTTGTCGGCGTTCGAGACGTCGACCTCGCCGGCGACGCTCACGAGGCGCGTCGCGTCGTTGGAAGTCGTGGTAATGGAAAGGTCCATGCCCATCCCCCCTTTGCTACTCGGCGTCTGCGGACGCGTCACCGGTGGTGGCGGCGTCGGCCGAGCTGGTGATTGACTGGAGCTGCGAGGTGACGTAGCTCTTCATGCCGTTCTCGTCGTTCGGGTCGACCTCGAGCGCCTTGTTGTAGGCGTCCTCGGCCTTGTTGGTGTCGCCTGTCTCCTGATAGATCATGCCGAGGTTGGCCCAGGCGGGCGCGTAGTCGGGCGTGGCGGCGACGAACTTCTCGAGCGCGGAGATGGCGCCGGCCGAGTCGCCCAGGTAGTACCGGCACAGCGCGCGATTCACGTGCGCGGCGGCGGCGTCGTTGCTCTCGAGGTAGGTGTCATAGTAGCCCTCGGCCTTCTGGAGAAGGTCGGTGACGTGGGCGTTCTCCTCGTCGGTGCTGGCGTAGTTCTTTGCCATATCGCCCCAGGTGAGGTAGGTGTTGGCGAGGTTGATGAGAGCCGCCGCGTCGTTGGGGTTGCTCTCGAGCTTGGCCTCGAGCGAGTCTGCCGTGGACTGGTAGCGACTGTCGAGCTGGTCCATGTAGGAGTTGGTCGTGGCCGCGGTCGCGCTCGTCTGCGCGGCATCCGTGCTCGAACTCGAGCTCGAGGCCTGCATGCCCGAGACAATCGCCGACAGCGACGGCAGCAGGATGGAGCCCACCATGATGATGGACACGAGAATGACGGCAACGAGCACCAGCGGGCGGCGGCTCGAGGGCTTGACTGTGCGGCTGGGCTCGGACTCCTCGCTGGCGTGGTGGCCGCGGCCTGTCGTCCCCAGGTCTACGCTCTCGGGCTTCTTCTCGACCTGCTCGTGCTTCTTCGATGCCATACGATCCTCCTGCCATAGCCTCGCGGGGCCACCTACATATATGTACGTCCCCGCGTCAACCCTAGGGCCAAGAAGGACACGTGCGGCTCATTCTACCCCAAGCCACCAAATTACCATCCCGCAAGGATAGCAGAGCGGGCGGCGACGCTGCGCGCGCCACCGCCCTCTCCTCGTCAAAGAACTGTCGAGCGCGGGGTCTTGCCCTCAAAGCCGCAGGGAACTGGGACAAAAAAGCTCCGGGCTATTTTGTCCCAGGGCGCTAGCGGGCGGCACGGGCAAGGCGTGCCGAGACGAGCTTCACGCAGGCGACGAACACGTCGAGCGCGGCGCCAAGGTTGTCGAGCGTGGGGTACGAGGGGGCAATGCGGATGTTGGTGTCGCGCGGGTCCTTGCCGTAGGGCCAGGTGGCGCCGGCACCGGTCATCTTGACGCCCAGATCTGCCGCCAGGGCAACGATCGCCTTGGCCGAGCCCTCGGGGCCGTCGAACGAGACGAAGTAGCCGCCCTTGGGGTGCGACCACGTGGCGCAGCCAAGCTCGCCCAGGCCCTCGGTGAGCTTGCGCTCCACCAGGTCAAAGCGGGGGCGAAGCACCTTGGCCTGCTCGGCCATGTGGGTGCGCACGGCGTCGGCGTTGGGCAGCCAGCGGGCGTGCATGAGCTGGGCGAGCTTGTCGGAGCACACGCGCTCCACGCCAAACCAGGCCCTGAGGTCAACGATGTCGGCGGCGCTCGCGGCCACGGCGGCGATGCCGCTGCCCGGGAAGGTCACCTTGCTGGTCGAGGCGAACTCATAGACGAGGTTATCGCCACCAGCCTCGGCCACGGCGCCAAAGACCTCGAGCAGCTCGTCGGGCTCGTCGGTGAGCTCGTGGACGATGTAGGCGTTGTCCCAGTAGATGCGGAAGTCGGGCGCGGCGGGCTTGAGCGCGGCCATGCGGCGCACGACCTCGTCGGAGAAGGTGATGCCCGTGGGGTTGGAGTACTTGGGCACGCACCAGATGCCCTTGACCGACGGGTCGCCCTCGACGAGGCGCCGGACCTCGTCCATGTCGGGGCCGTCCGGGCCCATGGCGACGGGCACGTTCTCAAAGCCCACGTTGGCCGTCACGCCAAAGTGGCGGTCGTAGCCGGGGCTCGGGCACAGCCACCTGAGCGTGCCGCGCGCGGCCTGCTGGCACTGCGGCTCGCAGCCGGCGACGCCCTTGACCCAGCCGTGGAGCACGGCGTCGTGCATGATGTTGAGGCTCGACGAGCCGCCCAACACGAGGTTTTCCGGGTTCACGCCCAAGATCTGGGCCATGAGGCGGCGGGCCGAGGGCACGCCGTCGGGGCAGCCGTAGTTGGCGGCGTCCACTCCATCGTCGGTGAGGTCGGAGGAGGAGGTCAGCACGTCGAGCATCGGGCGGGCCAAGTCGACCTGCTCGGGCGACGGCTTGCCGCGGGCCATGTCGAGCGCGAGGCCGCGGCTGCGCAGCTCCTCGACGTCGGCCTCGAGTCCCTTGATCTGCTCGTCCAGCTCCTCGGTGGTCATGCTCTCGTAGACGTTAGCCATGGTCGTCTCCATTCGCACATCTCAGGCGTCGGCGCGCCCCTGCACTGTGAGTATATGCGTTACCATGTGTCGCATGGATAAACCGCCCTACATTCCCAACTCAGACGAGTTTGGCGAGCTGCAGCGCTTCGTCGACTCGCTCTATGCCTCCGCCGAGTTTGTGGACAACCTCGACGCCCAGGTCATGGCCGAGACGTACGACCTCGACTACGACCTGCTCGAGATTGTCTCCTGCCTGCCCAGCGGCGTCTACGAGCGCGCCCGTCTCGCAGACCAGCTCAACTCGGCGCTGGCCGCCCACGGCTGGACCCAGCGCTTCGGCACGGTCGAGTAGCGCAAGAGGCACCGTCCCCGCGGACTGCGGCCCGCACCCGCCAACCAGGATGGGAACGCCATCCACGGCCCCGCGGCCGTCCGCGCCCGCCTGGCCAGCCCAGGCACACCAATCTGCATACACACAAAGACGCCCCGCCACGACCAATGCGTGACGGGGCGTCCCTTGTCTTGCAGCGCTACAGCATGCGCGAGAAGGTCGCGGCCGCCCTACTCCTCCACGGGATGCTCGGGACCCTCGGGCTTCTTGGTGGCAACGAGAATGAACACGCTGCCCACCACGGCCGCGACGACCGAGCCGGCGAGGATGGCGCACTTGGCGGCCAGCACCTCGCTCTCGACGGTGAAGGCCAGGCCCGCGATGAGTATCGACATCGTGAAGCCCAGGCCACCCATGAGGCCCACGCCCACGATCTGCTTCCAGTCGACACCGCGCGGCAGCTTGGCAAAGCCAATCTTCACTAGCATAAACGTCACGCCGATGATGCCGATGGGCTTGCCGAGAAAGGCGCCCAGGAACACGCCGCGGGTCACCGGGTCGGCGATGATGGCCGCGGGGTCCGCGCCCACGAGGCACACCTGGGCGTTCACGAAGGCAAAGAGCGGCAGCACGAAGAAGTTCACGAACACCGAGATGGCGTTCTCGACGCGCTCGAGCGGCGGGGTCACGTGATGCATGACCTGCTCGACGCCCTCGGCCGCAACCGTGAAGTCGTGCTGGCCCAGCACGTGGGACTCGGCATCGTAGGCGTCATCGAGCAGGTTGGCCTTGTCGGAGAGCCAGTCGCGCAGGGCATCGAGCTGGATGTCGGAGCGGGCCGGAAGGAACAGCGCGAGCACGACGCCCGCGAGCGTGGCGTGGATGCCCGAGTTGAACATGCACACCCACAGCACGAGGCCCACGAGGATGTACCAGCGCGAGCTGTAGACGTGGCAGTGATGCAGGGCCGCAAGCACCACGACGCAGCCAAGCGACGCGGCGAGCCACGGGATGCTCGGCGTCTGGCCGTAGAACACCGCGATCACGATGATGGCCAGGATGTCGTCTGCGATGGCGAGGGTCGAGAAGAACACCTTGGTGGCGGGCGCCACGCGGTCGCCCAGAAGCGACATGATGCCCAGCGCGAAGGCGATGTCGGTGGCCATCGGCACGGCCCAGCCGTGGGGCGCGCCGCCCTCGCCCAGGTTCAGCGCCATGTAGATGATCGACGGCACGGCCACGCCGCCCACGGCGGCGAGCATCGGCAGGGCCGCCTGGCGTGGGCGCCTCAGTTGGCCCACGGTCATCTCGTACTTGAGCTCGATGCCCACGAGCAGGAAGAAGATCGCCATGAGGAAGTCGTTGACGAACTGCTCGAGGGTGATCGTGGCAGACCAATCGCCGATGCCAAGCGTGAGGCCCGTCTCAAAGAAGTGGTGGACCGTCTCGTAGGCGGGGGTGTTGGCCACGATGACGGCGAGGATCGCCGCGAGCACCATGACCGCGGCGGCAATGGTGCCGTTCGACGTGATCTTGTGGCGCGAGTCTCGCTTCTCAATGCGCTGCGCCACCGCATCGACGCGGATGATCTCCTCGTCGATGACGGACTCTGGGGTCTGGGGCATGTCACATCCTTCTTCTGGGCGCGTGGCCCGAACGTGCGGGTTAGTGCCCGCGTCTCAAGAAGGCCGCCAGCGCATGCGCCGGCGGCCCAGTCTCAATCTATCTACCCGCACGGCCCCGCGTCCGGCGTCAGCCCAGCGTGCGCCCCACGGGAACTCCACGAGTCCCTACTCGGCGGCAGCCAGGATCGGAGCGGCGACCTGCTTCTTGCGGGAGAGGACGCCCGGCATCCAGACGCCGTCGTGCTCGTCGGCGATGCCCAGGCCCTTCTGGGCAACCTCGGTGGCACCCTCGAAGAGGACCTGCGAGCCCTCCTCCATGATGTCGGTGACGCACAGCACGATGCCGTCGGCGCCCTTCTCGGCCTGGTAGGCGCGCATGGCCTCACGGATCTCGTCGATCATGCCCAGGGCACGGGTCTTGTCGACGGTCTCGTACTGGCCGATGAGCAGCTGCTGGCCGCCCACCTCGAACAGCTTGATGTCGTTGCCCACCATCTCGGCGGCCGTGAAGGAGCCGGACGGACGGCTGAGGAAGACCTCCATGCCAAACTTGACCGGGTCGACGCCCACCTGCTCGCCCAGCTTGGCGGCCATGGCGCGGTCGACGTCGGTGGTGGTGGGGCTCTTGAGCATGAGCGTGTCGGTCATCATGGCCGAGAGCAGCAGCGTGGCCTGCTCGCGCGTGGGCTCAACGCCCAGGACCTCGAAGAGCTTGGCGACGATGGTGCAGCTGGAGCCCCAGGGCAGGGCGATGTAGTGCAGCGGAGCGGCCGTGGTGAAGCCGCCGATGCGGTGGTGGTCGACAACGCCGGTGACGACGGCGTTGGCGATGCCGTCGACGGTCTGGCCATCCTCGTTGTGGTCGGTGAGAACGACCTGCTGGGGCTCGTCGGCGGCCTCGATGACCTCGAGCAGCTCGGGCTCGGCCACGCCGTTGTCGGCGAGGAGCTTGGCAGACTCGGCGGGCAGCGAGCCCAGGCGGCGGGCAACGTAGGTGTTGCCGTCGTAGTTGACCTGGTTGAGCAGCTGCGACAGCACGACGGCCGACATGATGGCGTCGTTGTCGGGGTTCTTGTGACCAAAGACGTAGACCGTGCTCATGGACTCTCCTTCTATCCTTGCCCGCACCCTCGCGCGGACACCTGCGGACGCCTGCGCGCCCGGAATATGCACAACGTTTTTATTGTAACCGTGCCGCCTGCACACGCGCGCGACCGCGGCGCGTCCCTACGGGTTGAACACGAGCAATACCACGCGCCGGCCGCGCCTAGCGCCCCAGCAGCAGTGTCTGCTCCACGAAGACCTTGTCGGCCACCGCCTCGACGCCAGCCTCCATCACGCGGGCGAGGTCGGGGGCAACGGGCGTGCCCTCGGCGTCGGTGAGCTCGACGGTGGGCGTCGAGAGGGGCGCGGTTCCGTCGAAGCGCTGGGCAAGCGCGTCCTCGAGCGAGCCCGCCAGCGCGTCATAGGTGGCCGCCACGTTGACCCCGCGGTCGACGCAAACCTGGTACAGGTCACGAATCTGCGAGATCGAGAACACGCGCTTGAACGAGCACACGAAGATGAGGGCCGCCACGTGGCGGCGCGTGTAGCGGCGGCGCTGCGGCGCGGGCACGACGCGCTGCTTCACGTAGTTGTTGACCATCGAGCCGGTGAGCAGCTCCTCGCCGGGAAGGGCCATGAACGACAGGCTCTGCGACACGAGCGCAAGCACCTGGTCGAGGTAGAGCTCGATGCGGGGCATCTCGTCAATGCGCATGATGTGGGCGCAGGCCATGCGACGCGCCAGCTCGCGTGCCTCGTCATCGTCGAGCGTCATGGGCCACCCTCCCCTCGCGTGTCCGCCACGCCCGACCTTCTCGGCCGCGGCGTCGCCGGCACCTGCACGCCGGCGTTCTTCTCGTCCACGCTAGTTTACACATTATGAAAAGCAGCACATCTAGTTTTAAATACTAGATGTGCTAATCCTCCATATTCATAGGCTATACTGCCGCTCATGAGTTAACGGCACGACCGCGGAACGCCAGCGAGGAGAGACCATGAACGACCAGCGCATCGCCGTCCTCACGGACACGGGCACCAACACCCCCGCAGACTTCTGCGAGGCCCATGACGTGCGCGACATCCCCCTGGTGGTGAACTACGCGGACGGCTCGTACCGCTCGGGCGTCGACATCACCACCGACGAGGTCATCGACCGCTTCGCCACCGAGATTCCCACCACGAGCCTGCCGAGCCCCGCAGACATCCAGGCCGCCCTCGAGGCCGCACGCACCGACGGCTACGAGCGCGCCGTGCTCGTGACGATCAGCTCGGGGCTCTCGGCCACCTGCCAGACCGCCGAGCTCGTCGCCAGGCAGATGGAGGGCTTCCCCGTCACCGTGGTCGACACCAAGAGCATCGGCGTCGCCGCGGGCCTCGTGGTCATGGCCGCGGTCGAGATGATCGAGGCGGGCGTTCCCTTCGAGGAGCTGGGACCTAGGCTCGCAGACCTCTCCGAGCACACGCGCGTCTACTTCACGGTGCGCGAGCTCAAGTACCTGCGCCACGGCGGCCGCATCAACGAGGCGACGTATCGCCTGGGCAGCGCCCTCAACATCAAGCCCGTCTTTTACTGCGACGCCGAGGGCAAGTACGCCACGGTCAAGAAGGCCCGCGGCTGGGAGAAGGCCCTCGCCGCAGAGCTGGCGTTTGTCCAGGAGCAGGCCAAGCGCTACGAGCGCGTTGTCTGCGCCGTGTGCTGCACCAAGGCCGAGGACAGGCTCGACGAGCTCACGGCCAAGATCCGCGAGACCATCCCCAACGTCGTCGACGTGGTGCGCAGCGGCATCTCGCCCGACCTCATCGTCCACACCGGCGCGAGCCTCGTGGGCATGGCCGTCCAACCCTGCTGGCGCTAGCCCACCTGGGATACTACAGCCCGTAGCATTACATGTCCCAGCGCATGTGATGACATATTCTTCACCGCTGTAAACAGAACGCTACAGATGCGCCGACTGACCTGCGGGCCAGTCGGCGTTGCGTGCATAATGGAGCGATACCGTAGGCTCGACAGCTAAGGGGACACTGTGTCAATCACCGCAGAAGAGGTCACCGAGACACTCAACATGGTCACCGAGCAGCACCTCGACATCCGCACCATCACGATGGGCATCTCGCTCATGGGCTGCGCGGACGAGAACATGGACCGCATGTGCACCAAGGTCTACGACCACATCACCAAGACCGCCGAGAACCTCGTGCCCGTCGCCGAGAGCCTCGAGCGCGAGTACGGCATCCCCATCGTCAACAAGCGCGTCTCCGTGACGCCCATCGCCCAGATCGCCGCGGCCTGCCCCGACGCGGACCTCGTGCCGCTCGCCCACGCGCTCGACCGCGCCGCCGCCACGCTTGGCATCGACTACCTGGGCGGCTACTCCGCGCTCGTCCACAAGGGCATCGGCGACGCCGACCGCAGGCTCATCCGCTGCATCCCCGAGGCCCTGGCGAGCACGAGCCGCGTGTGCTCGAGCGTCAACGTCGCGAGTCTGCGCGCCGGCATCAACATGGACGCCGTGCTCATGGTGGCCCAGACGGTGCTCGACTGCGCCCGCCTCACCGCCGACCAGGACTCCATCGGCGCAAGCAAGTTCGTCGTCTTCTCCAACATGGTCGAGGACTCGCCCTTCATGGCCGGCGCCACGCACGGCTCGGGTGAGGCCGACGCCGTGATCAACGTGGGCGTCTCGGGCCCCGGCGTCATGGCCGCCGCCCTCGAGGAGCTGCCCGAGACGGCCAGCATGATGGAGGTCGCCGAGCGCATCAAGCAGACCGCGTTCAAGATCACGCGCGCCGGCGAGCTCATGAGCCGCGAGGCCGCGCGTCGCCTGGGCAAGGAGAAGGGCATCGTCGACCTGTCGCTGGCCCCCACCCCCGCCATCGGCGACTCCGTGGCCCGCATCCTCGAGATCATTGGCGTGGGCACCTGTGGCGGCCCCGGCACCACGTGCGCCCTGGCCATGCTCAACGACGCCGTCAAGAAGGGCGGCGTCATGGCGAGCTCCAGCGTGGGCGGCCTGTCGGGCGCCTTCATCCCGGTGTCCGAGGACGCAGGCATGATCGAGGCGGCCGAGGCGGGCGCCCTCTCGCTCGAGAAGCTCGAGGCCATGACCTGCGTGTGCTCGGTGGGCCTCGACATGATCGCGGTTCCCGGCGACACGCCCGTCGAGGCCATCGCCGGCATCATCGCCGACGAGATGGCCATCGGCGTCATCAACAACAAGACGACCGCCGTGCGCCTCATCCCGGCCATCGGCAAGTCCGAGGGAGACTCGGTGGAGTTTGGCGGCCTGTTTGGCCGCGCCCCGGTCATGCACGTGAACCCCAACGCGGGCCACGTCCTCGCCCACCGAGGCGGCCGCTTCCCGGCCCCGCTCAACTCGCTCAAGAACTAGCGCGGGCAACACCACCCGGTTTGGCGCCGGCCTCGCAAGGGGCCGGCCCCTTTTTGTGCGAGAAGGGCGAGAAGAACGAAGGCAAGCGGCGCGCCCATGCATATATGCATGGCATGATTATGTAAGGTAGTTTCTGGGAACAAGCTAGCCCATCGAGCGAGGAAGGGAGTGGGCGTGGGGCACGTGACGAGCGGGCACAGAGGCAGCAAGGCGCTGGTGGGAGCGTTTGTTGGCGGCACCTCCGTCGTGGCCGCGCTCGCAAGCCCCACCCCGGCGCTCGCCCTCGACCTCACCACGCCCCAGCTCGCCACCCAAGACGGCTCCCCCTCCTTTGCGCAGGGGCTGCTCACCTGCGCGCCCCTCGTCCGCGAGCAGCCGAGCCGTGTCGACGTGAGCGGCGCCACCGCCAACGCCTCCCAGCTCAGACCCCTCGACGAGGCCATCGGCGCCATCGAGGGGCAGGGCCACCAGGTGGGCTTCGTAATGGTCGACCTTGGCAGTGGGGCCACCGTGAGCTACCACGCGGACGACGCGTTCTACTCGGCAAGCTCCATCAAGGGACCCTACGTCGTGTCGGTCGTGCAGAACGTGCTGGGAGACGGCGCCCCCGCAGACGGGCGCATCGACGCGATTCTGCGCTACTCGGACAACGACGCCTACGCCTCGTTTCGCTCGAGCTACACCGACGCGCCCATGCACGCCCTCGTCGACGCCTCGGGCGCCGAGCTGATGGCGAACTCGGGCATAACCGAGGTGGTGGAGGCCTCGGCCGCGCCCGCGCGCGAGGGCGGCATCGCCGACAACTTCTACGAGTTCGTAACGCCGCGCCAGCTCGCAGCACTCTGGCAGCAGTGCCACGCCTACCTTGCCTCGGACGAGCCGGGCGCCGCGTGGCTCGCGGACGAGCTCACGCACCCCGAGGTCTCGTCGCTTCGGCACGTGGGCTGCGCCTGGGGCACCACCTGGTCAAAGGCCGGCTGGTACCCAGACGACGACGCGGCCTTCTCAACCACCGTCGACGCCGGTGTGGCGCGCACGGCCACGGGAGACGTGGCCATAGCGGTCATGACCACCGCGCCCGAGGACTTCTCGGTCACCGCGAGCGTCATCGCCCCGCTGCTGGTCCTCCATGCAGAAATGGCGGAGTAGCGCAGCCGCGCCACCCCGCCATCCTGGGACAATTGAGCCCGTAGCCTTATCGTCCCAAACCGCAGGAAAAGCGGGACAGTAAAGCTACGGGCGGTTCTGTCCCAAAGCCCTAGAACTCACCCACGAAGCGCACCTCGGGCTCGAGCTCCACGTCAAACTGGCGCTTGACCTCGGCGCGGACGTGGTCGATCACGGCGCGCACGTCTGCCGCCGTGGCGCCGCCTACGTTCACGACGAAGCCCGCGTGCTTGGTCGAGACGGCGGCACCGCCCACCTGATAGCCCTTGAGCCCGGCATCGGTGATGAGCTTGCCGGCGAAGTGGCCCTCGGGGCGCTTGAACGTGGAGCCGGCGCTCGGCAGCTCGAGCGGCTGCTTGCTCTCGCGCGCGCAGGTGAGCTCCTCGACGCGCATGGCGATCGCCGCCGGGTCGCCCGGGTCGAGCGCGAAGGTGGCCGAGAGCACGACGAGCCCCTCGGTGCGCACGCGGCTCGTGCGGTATCCCATCTCGAGGTCCGCCGCCGCAATCTCCTCCACGAAGCCGCTCGGCATGAGGCAGCGCACACTCTCGAGGACGTCGGCGCAGCAACCGTCGTAGGCGCCCGCGTTCATGAAGACCGCGCCGCCCACGCTGCCGGGGATGCCGCAGGCAAACTCCAGGCCCGTGAGGCCCAGCGAGGCCGCGAGGGCCGAGGCGTCGGCGATGGCCGCGCCCGCCTGGCACACGAGCTGGCAGCGCTCGCGGGGATCTCCCAGCATGAGGATGTCGTCGAGGGCGCCCGCGCAGTCGACCATGACGCCGCGGTAGCCGCCGTCGCCCACGAGCAGGTCGCTGCCCAGGCCCAGCAGGAAGTACTCGACGCCCGTGTCGCGGCAGGCACGCACAACGCGCACGAGCTCGTCCTCGCTCGCGGGCGAGACGAACAGGTCTGCGGGACCGCCCACCTTGAAGGTGGTGTGGGCGCTCATGGGCTCATCGCGGCGCACGCCATCCTCGCCCACGACAGCCACGAGCGCGCCGGCGAGTGCCTCGAGCTTCTCGGTATCCATTGGCATGGGAACTCCTTGGGTGCATGCGGGCACGCATCGACGCGTATTGGCCCGCCTCGTTCTTGTCGTCCAAATCGTAGCGTACCCGCCCGCGCGCCCATTGACACCACACATACGCATGGTTAGCCTATGGGCTGTCAGTTTCAGGGCGGGGTGAGATTCCCCACTGGCGGTAACCGCAGGAGATGCGGAAGCCCGCAACCCGCGAATACGCGGCCGACCCGGTGAGAGTCCGGGGCCAACGGTACAGTCCGGATGGAAGAAACGGAGGGCCACCATGGCCAATTCTGTGCACTCGTCTACCCACGCAACCACCGGCACCACCTCGGGCGGCTGGTCTACTCAGCGCATCGCCATCTGCGCGTTGTTCGTTGCCGTGTCGATGATCGCAAGCTACATCGAGATTCCCGTGCCGCCCGTCGCGTGGCTCAAGTACGACCCGTCGGGCGCCGTCTGCCTCATCGCCGGCCTCGCGTTTGGCCCGCTTACCGGCGCGCTCGTCTCGGTGCTGTCCTGGATGCCCCACGTCCTCATGAACCCGTGGGGCGGCCTCATGGGCATCCTCTGCACGCTCGCGCTCGTGCTTCCCGCCTCGGCCATCTACGCCAAGAGGCACACGCGCGCCGGCGCCATCGCCGGCATGGTCGTCGCCGGCGTCACCGTACTGGTCGTGGCCTGCGTCGCCAACATCATCGTGACGCCGCTCTACACCCCGTCGATGACCGCCGCCGACGTCATTCCGCTGCTCGTGCCCGCGCTCATCCCCTTCAACGTGGTGAAGCTCGTGCTCAACTGCGCCGTCACGGCCATCGCCTACAAGCCCGTCTCCAAGCTCATCGCCCGCTAGGAGCGGCCGGTGGCAGCAAGCCAGAACATACGCGCACGCCTTACGCGCGCACGCCTCTCCTACGACGGGCGCGCCACCTGGGCGCTCGACGGCGTCTCCCTCGAGGTGCGCGCCGGCGAGCGTCTCTGCGTGCTGGGCGCGAACGGCTCGGGCAAGTCGACGCTCGCGCAGCTGCTCGCGGGCCTCGAGGCGCCCGACGAAGGCATCGTTGAGCTCTGCGGCCGCGTTACCTTCGACGGAACGCGCGTGGACGCGGACGCCTACCGCAAGGCGCGCCATCACACGGGCCTCGTGTTCCAGAACCCCGAGGACCAGATTGTCACGAGCGTCGTTGCAGACGACGTGGCCTTTGGCCCCGAGAACCTGGGCGTCGACCCCGCCGACATGCGCCGACGCGTTGAGGACGAGCTGGCGCGCGTGGCGCTTGCATCCTATGCCCAGGCAGACCCCGCACGCCTCTCGGGCGGCCAGCAGCAGCGCGTTGCCATCGCAGGCGCCCTGGCCATGCATCCCGACATGCTCGTGCTCGACGAGCCGGGCGCCATGCTCGACGTGCGCGGCAGACGTGGCATCATGCGCGTGCTCGACCGCCTACAGGCCGCGGGCGCCACGCTCGTGCACGTGACCCACTTCATGGACGAGGCGCTCGCCGCAGACCGCGTCATCGTCATGAGGGCCGGCAAAATCGTCCTCGAGGGCACGCCGCGCGAGGTCTTCTCGCACGCAGACGAACTTGCGGACGCAGGCCTTGAGCTGCCGCTCGTTGCCGAGGTTGCCCACCAGCTGGGCGCGGGCGGCACCCCGTGTGCCCCGTGCGCCTCTTGTACTTTAAGCGCTCGCGAGCTCGCAGCCCAGACGGCCCCGGCCACGCACGCTTCCGCAGCCGGTGACGCCCCCGCCCCCAACAAGAGCCAGGCCGAGAAGAGCCTGGACGAGAAGGGCACCAACGAGAAGGGCAAGGCCGGCTCGTCCGCGCCCGCCCTCTTGATGCAAAACGTCTCGTTTGCCTACGACGGAGCCCCCGCGCTCGACGGTCTCTCGCTTGCCGTTGCCCCCGGCGAGCTCGTTGCCCTTACGGGCCACACGGGCTCGGGCAAGTCGACGCTCGCGCGCCTCGCCTGCGCGCTGGCGGCGCCCACCGCGGGTACGGTCGAGGTCTTTGGCGTGGACACGCAGGACCGTAGGCGCCGCCGCGAGCTGCGCGGCCTCGTGGGCTACGTGATGCAGCGCCCCGAGCGCCAGCTCTTTGCCGAGACGGTCTACGACGACGTCGCCTACGGCCCGCGCAACCTTGGCCTCTCAAAGGCCGAGGTAGACGAGCGCGTCGCCAGCCAGCTTGAGCTCCTGGGCATTGCCGGGAAGGCCGGCAGCTCGCCCTTCGAGCTCTCCGGCGGCCAGCAGCGCCTCGTGGCGCTCGCGGGCGTCCTTGCCATGGAGCCCAGGCTGCTCGTCCTCGACGAGCCCATGAGCGCGCTCGACCCGCGCGGCGCGAGCCTGCTGCGCGACATCGTGCGCACCCTCCACGAGGCGGGCCGCGCCATCGTCCTCATCACCCACTCGATGGACGACGCCGCCGAGCTTGCCGACCGCGTGGTTACCCTCGACCGCGGCCGCGTTGCCCTCTGCGGCACCCCGCGCGAGGTCTTCGCCCACGAGGCCGAGCTCCACGACCTCGGCCTTGGCCTGCCCGACGCGCTCGTCCTCGCCCACCAGCTCGAGGACGAGTGGGGCATCGCGCGCGCAACCCTGGGCGAGCCCCTCACGCGCACCGCCCTCGAGCGCTCACTGCGCATCCGCGGAGGCGAGGCCCCATGCTGAGCTCCCCCATCGGCCGCTACCGGCCCGGCACGTCCGCACTCCACCAGCTCGACGCCCGCGTGAAGTCGCTGTGCCTCGTGGTGCTGCTCGTCCTCATGTTTATCGTGACCACGCCCACGCAGCTTGCGCTGGCGGTGACCCTGTTCGCGGCCCTCGTTGCCCTGTCGGGCACAAGGCCCGCGACCGTTGCCGCGAGCGTGCGGCCCATCGTGCCGTTTGCCCTGCTCGTGGCCGTGTTCAACCTGTTCCTCACCCGCACCGGCACGCCCCTCGCGCAGCTGGGCCCCCTCACCATCACGAGCGACGGCCCCTGGGTGGCGCTGCTCTACGCCCTGCGCCTCGTCATGGCCGTGGGGATGGGCGCGCTGCTGCTCCTCACCACGACGCCCACCGCCATCACCGACGCACTCGAGTCGCTGTTGTCGCCCCTGGGAAGGCTGGGCCTCCCCGCCCACGAGATCGCGATGATCTTCTCGCTCGCCCTGCGCTTCGTACCCGTTATCGCCGACGAGGTGACCTCGGTGCGCGACGCCCAGGTGGCCCGCGGCGCAACCTTTGACGAGGGCGGCCTCGCGAACCGCGTGCGCGCCCTCTCGAGCGTGCTCGTTCCCGTGCTCGCGGGCGCCATCCGCCACGCCGACAACCTCTCGCGCGCCCTCGACGCCCGCTGCTACGAGGGGGGCCGGGGCCGCACCCGCTACCACGAGCAGCGCGTCACGGGCCTCGACCTCGCCTTTGTCGCCGCATGCGCGCTGTGGGCAGCCGTCCTTCTGGCGCTTGGCTTCTTGGGGATTTAGACCACTCGTCCACCATTTCTTCTCGCGCGGCAGGCGATGGGCTATGCTGTTCAGATACGATTCACGACGCTCAACCACAGGCAAACGCACTCAAATTGGAGCAGACATGTCGCGAAGCATCCAGCGCCCCAACCGGGACGCTTCACCCTATGAACCCACCCTCATGACGCGCCGCGCGGCCCTCAAGGCCATGCTCGGCATCACCGCCGTCACGGCAGGCCTCGTCGCAAACCCGCTGCCGGCATTCGCGGCCAAGGCCTCCAAGGAGACGACGGACGCCCTCAACTCCGCGCAGGCCCAGCTCGACGAGGCACAGGCCAAACTCGACGCCATCTCGGCCGAGTACGTGGAGCTCAACGAGAAGCTCAACGACACGGTCAGCCAGATCGAGCAGGTCCAGGCAGACATCCAAGACAAACAGGACGAGATCGACGCCAAGCAGGCAGAGATCGCCGACAAGCAGGACCGCCTGAGCGCCCGCATCTCGAGCAACTACAAGACGGGCAACGCCGACCTGCTCTCCGTGCTGCTCAACTCGGGCAGCTTCGAGGAGCTCAGCAACAACCTCTACTATCTGGGCAAGATCAACGCCAGCGATGAGCAGCTCATCAGCGACGTCAAGCGCGCCAAGGCCGAGCTCGACGCACAGAAGGCCGAGCTCGAGCAGAAGCAGTCAGAGCTCGAACAGCTCAAGCAGCAGCAGACCGAGGAGCTCGCCGCCGTCCAGGCCAAGCAGGACGAGGCGTCCTCCATCGTCGACAACCTGAGCGACGACGTGCGCGACCTCATGGCCAAGCGCGACGCCGAGATCCTCGCCGCCGCCGAGGAGGAGCGCCGCCAGGCCGAGGCCGCCAAGGCCGCTGCCGCCGCAGCAGCCAACCGCAACAACGGCAGCTCGGGCGCCTCGGGCGTGACGGGCAGCCTGTCGGGCGCCAGCGCATCGGTCAAGGGCCAGGCCATCGTCAACGCCTGCTACCAGGTGGGCTCACCCGGCAGCGGCCTGTGCGCCATGTGGGTCTCGCAGGTCTACTCGCGCGCGGGCCTGGGCTACCCGGGCGGCAACGCCAACAACATGTACTGGAACTTCTGCACGAGCTCCAACAAGGCAGACCTGCAGCCTGGCATGATCATCGCCGTGAGCACCTGGACCGGCACCGCGGCCGGCAGGGTCTACGGACATGTGGGCATCTACATCGGCGGCGGCATGGTCATGCACAACGTGGGTTCCATCCAGACGATGAGCGTCGACGCCTGGATTGGCACCTACGGCACCACGGTGACCCCGCGCTGGGGCTGGGCCGCCTAGCTCGCACAATCAGCGCCCGTTTGATCGCCGCCTTGTGACCCCTCGTCACAAGGCGGCTTTCTATTACAAGCAGCCCGCCCACACCCATGCTCCACAGGCGCCGCAGCTGGCGCGATATACTTAAAAGTTGGACAAAGGCGCACGTGCGCCCAAGCCTCGCAACAACAAACGATCGCCACAGGCGAAAGGATCCCCATGAGCGAAGCAATCAAGCCCCAGGACACCTGCGTGCTCGTCACCGGCGGCGCCGGGTTCATCGGCTCGCACACCGTCATCGAGCTGCTGCAGAGCGGCTACGAGGTCGTCGTGGTCGACGACCTCTCCAACGCCAGCGCCATCGCGCTCGACCGCGTGCGCCAGATTGTGGGCGACGAGGCCGCCCAGCGCCTCACGTTCTACGAGGACAACGTGCTCGACCGCGACGCGATGAACCGCATCTTCGACCAACACGACATCGACCGCGTCATCCACTTCGCTGGTTTCAAGGCCGTGGGCGAGTCTGTCACCAAGCCCATCGAGTACTACCACAACAACATCGAGAACACGCTCGTACTCGTTGACGTCATGCGCAACCACGGCTGCAAGTCGATCATCTTCTCGAGCTCCAGCACCGTCTACGGCGACCCCGACAGCCTCCCCCTCACCGAGGAGAGCCCCAAGAAGCCGGCCACCAACCCCTACGGCTGGACCAAGTGGATGATCGAGCAGATCCTCACCGACCTCCACACCGCCGACCCCGAGTGGAACGTCGTGCTGCTGCGCTACTTCAACCCCATCGGCGCGCACCCCTCCGGACTCATCGGTGAGGACCCCAAGGGCATCCCCAACAACCTCGTACCCTACGTGGCGCAGGTCGCCGTGGGCAAGCTCGCCGCCGTCCAGGTGTACGGCAATGACTATCCCACGCCCGATGGCACCGGCGTGCGCGACTACATCCACGTCGTCGACCTGGCCCGCGGCCACGTCGCGGCCCTCAACTGGATGAACGGCCGCGAGGGCGTCGAGGTCTTCAACCTCGGCACCGGCAAGGGCAGCTCGGTCCTCGAGGTCGTCGCCGCCTTCTCCAAGGCCTGCGGCAAGGAGCTCCCCTACGTCATCCGCGAGCGCCGCGGTGGCGACATCGCCGCTAACTGGTGCGACGCGAGCAAGGCCGAGAGGATGCTTGGCTGGAAGGCCCAGTACGACATCAATGACATGTGCCGCGACTCCTGGAACTGGCAGAGCCACAACCCCAACGGCTTCGAGGAGTAGCGCGTGAGCAGCTTCGTCGATTACCTGCGCGCCCGCCTGCCCCTGGTGAACGAGCGCCTCGCCGCCGCTTCGGCACGGCCGCTCACCAGCGAGGGCGTCGCCGTAGACCTCGAGCGCTACCTCTACGAGCCCCTCGCCCACTTCACGGCCGAGGGCGGCAAGCGCGTGCGCCCCGTCTTGTGCCTCATGGGTGCCGAGGCCGCGGGCGGCAACGCCGAGGTGGCGCTGGCCCCTGCCGTTGCCATCGAGCTCTTCCAGAGCGCGGCGCTCATCCACGATGACATCGCCGACGCCAGCGAGCTGCGCCGCGGCGAGCCCTGCCTCTACAAGACGCAGGGCGTGGGTGTGGCCACCAACATGGGCGACCTCGCGCTCGTGCAGGTCATCGACGTGGTGCTGCAGGACGCCGCCCTTCCCGAGGAGCGCAAGCCCGAGGTGCTGCGCCGCCTGGTCGAGATGGAGCTCCACACCCTCGAGGGCCAGGCGCTCGACCTGGGCTGGGCCCGCGACGAGCGCTGGGACGTCACCACTGACGACTACGTCTACATGGTGACGAGCAAGACGGCCTGGTACTCGGCGGCCTCGCCGCTGCTCATCGGCGCCGCTGCCGCGGGCGCGGGTGACGCGCTCAGGGAGGGCCTGCGCAGGGTGGGCCTGCACGCGGGAATCGCCTTCCAGCTGCAGGACGATTTGCTGAACCTCGTGGGAGACGCCGAGGCCCAGGGCAAGGACTTCCGCAGCGACATCACCGAGGGCAAGCGCACGCTCGCCGTGGTGCATGCCCTCGAGAACCTTGGCGCAGCCGAGAGGGACGAGCTCGTGGGCATCCTGGGCAGCCAGGCCACCGAGGCCGCCACGCTCGCCCGGGCCGTGGAGCTCATCGAGCTTGGCGGCGGCATCGAGTGCTGCCGTGACCTTGCCGCAAGCGAGGTGGCACAGGCCGAGGGGCTCGCCCATGGGCTCGAGCAGGACGGTCTCATCTCGGCAGATGCCTGCGAGCTGCTATGCTCAATGGCGCAGTTCTTTGTAAATCGCGCAAGCTAGCCAGCCGGCAGCTTGCTTGGCCGCCGCGCTTGCTCGGGGCGACTAGTCAAGGAGTACACGATGGATCCGATTCGTGAGAGTATGACGGGCGCCGTAGTCGAGGACGTGCAGGAGCGCCTTGCCTCGCTGGGCTTTGACATCGACGAGGGCGAGCGCAAGACCTCGACGTTTGGCAGCTCCACCGCCAACGCCGTGGCGCGCTTCCGCCTTGGCCAGAACCTGCCGCTCTCCAGCGAGGTCGACGCGACCTGCTGGTCTGCGCTCGTCGACGAGTGCTACCAGATGGGCGACCGCACGCTCTACCTGCGCCTCCCCAACTTCCACGGCAACGACGTGCGATGCCTGCAGAACGCCCTCAACGTGCTGGGCTTCTCCTGCGGCGAGGCGGACGGCTACTACGGCCCCCACACCGAGGGCGCCGTGAAGATGTTCCAGGAGAACGTGGGCATGCTCGCAGACGGTATCGCCTTCTCCGACACCTTCGACGCCCTCGAGCGCCTGCGCCACGTCTGGGCCGGCAAGCCCGCCAACGGCCCGCACCCGCAGAGCGGCATGGGCTTTGCCCGCGCCGCGCTCGTGCTCGACGAGGTGCACATCGCCCTCACGGCCGAGGACCCCATCGCCCGCAACGTGGCCGGCCGCATCTGGAACATCGCCAGCGCCACCTCGCAGAACACCGGTCTGCACCTGGTCGAGAGCATTGACGCGACCACACCCGCCGACAACGCCGTGCTCGTGCTGGCCTCCACGCCGCGCCCCGCCGTCTCCAACGTCTCCAACGTCACGATGACCGAGGGCGAGGACCTGGCCCTGCGCCTGCGCACGGCCCTCGAGAGCGCCCGCCGCAAGCCGCCCGTGATTCGCGTGGAGCTGCCCGGCGGCTCCTACGACGGCACGTTCACGCTCAACGACTCGCAGATGCTGGCCGTCTCGCTCATCGACGCCCTCTGCGCCGCCCTGGGCTAGACGCCAAGAAGAAGCAACGACAAGGGAGGCTGCCATCCACTCGGATGACAGCCTCCCTCTTTCTTGGGACAAATTAGCCCGGAGCTATCTTGTCCCACTTTTCCTACGGTTTGGGACGATATAGCTCCGGGCTAATTTGTCCCACCGCCAACGTACGTGCCAAACAAAAAACGGGGCGGCCGCTCGATGCAGCCGCCCCGTTCCACGCAACTAGTTGCCCGCGGCGGCAAGGCCCGCGTCGGAGCCGCCAGAGGCGCCGCGGCCACTGCCGCCCGTAGGGGCGCTCCACGTGCCCATGGCGGCCGGCAGGTCCATGTGCTCGCGCTCGGTGCGCTCGGGAATGGCGCCCGCACCCTTGGAGAAGGTGAGCTTGCCGTCTTCGCCCACATCGACCAGCACGATGTCGCCGGCGCCCCAGCCCTGGGCCAGCAGCTGCTCGGCCAGCGGGTCTTCGATGAGGGTCTGGATGGCACGACGCAGCGGCCTCGCGCCATAGATTGGGTCGGTTCCCTCCTTGGCAAGCACGTCCTTCGCGGCGTCGGTAAGCTCGATGGACATGCCCTGGCCAATGAGGCGGTTGCGCAGCTCGGCCACCATGAGGTCGACGATGCCGCGAATCTGCTCGCTCGAGAGAGACTTGAAGACCACGATCTCGTCAACGCGGTTGAGGAACTCGGGACGGAACAGCTTCTTGAGCTCGCCCATTGCGCGGCTCTTGATCTCCGCGTCGGAGAGCTTGCCCGCGCTCGTGCCAAAGCCCATGCCGCCCGGCTTGGCGATCTCGCGCGCGCCCACGTTGCTCGTCATGATGATGACGGTGTTCGAGAAGTCCACCTTGCGACCCTGGCCGTCGGTGAGCCTACCCTCGTCCAGAATCTGGAGGAGGATGTTGAAGACATCGGGGTGGGCCTTCTCGATCTCGTCGAACAGCACCACGGAATAGGGCCTGCGGCGCACGGCCTTGGTGAGCTCGCCGCCCTCGTCGTAGCCCACGTATCCCGGAGGGGCACCCACGAGCTTGCTTACGGCGAACTTCTCCATGAACTCGCTCATGTCAAAGGTGATGAGCGCGTCCTGCGAGCCAAAGAGGAACTCGGCGAGCGACTTGGCGAGCTCGGTCTTGCCCACGCCCGAGGGACCCAGGAAGATGAACGAGCCGCCGGGGCGACGCGGGTCCTTGAGCGGCGAGCGGCTGCGGCGGATGGCGCGGGCCACGCCGCTCACGGCCTCGTCCTGGCCAATGACGCGCTGGTGGAGAACCTCCTCGCAGCGCAGCAGCTTGGATGCCTCGGCCTCGGTGAGGTTCGAGACAGGCACGCCCGTGATCGAGGAGACCACGTCTGCGATGGCGGCCTCGTCGACCGTCACGACGTTGCCCTCCATCTGCTTGCGCCAGGTTTTCTCGAGCTCGTCACGCTGGGCCTCGAGCTGCTTCTCCTGGTCGCGCAGGCGGGCGGCCTGCTCGAACTCCTGGGCGCTCACGGTGTCGCGCTTTTCGGCACGCACGCGCTTGAGCTCCTCGTCGACCTGGGCAATCTCGGGCGGCAGCACCATCTTGTGCACGCGCGTGCGGGCACCAGCCTCGTCGATGACGTCGATGGCCTTGTCGGGCAGGAAGCGGTCCTGGATGTAGCGGTCAGACAGGGTCACGGCCGCCTGCAGCGCCTCGGGCGTGTAGCGCACGTGGTGGTGCTGCTCGTAGGCGGGCTCGAGGCCCTGGATGATCTTGAGGGTGTCCTCGCAGCTGGGCTCGGCGATGTTCACCGGCTGGAAGCGGCGCTCGAGCGCGGAGTCCTTCTCGATGTGCTTGCGGTACTCCTCGGCCGTCGTGGCGCCGATGACCTGGATCTCGCCGCGCGAGAGGGGCGGCTTGAGGATGCTCGCGGCGTCGATGGAGCCCTCGGCCGAGCCGGCGCCGATGATCGTGTGCATCTCGTCGATGAACAGGATGACGTTGCCGTCCTTCTCGACCTCGGCGATGACCTTCTTGAGGCGGTCCTCGAACTCGCCGCGGTACTTGGAGCCAGCGACGAGCGCAGAGACGTCAAGCGTCCAGATCTGCTTGCCACGCAGCATGTCGGGCACCGTGCCGGCAGCCACGAGCTGGGCAAGGCCCTCGACGATGGCCGTCTTGCCCACGCCCGGGTCGCCCAGGATGAGCGGGTTGTTCTTCTGACGGCGCGCCAGGACCTGCATCACTCGCTCGACCTCGCGGTCGCGGCCAATGACGGGGTCGAGCTTGCCGTCGGCGGCAAGAGCCGTGAGGTTCTTGCCGTACTGCTCGAGCATCGAGGCGTCGTCGCTATTGGCGGCGCTGGAGCGCGCGGGACCCACGGACACGCCGTCGGGGCCAATGCGCACCTCCTGGACCTGCGGCGGATTGTCCTTGGGCGCGTTCTGGTCGATGAGCTCGGTCACAGCGTTGCGCACCGCGTCGCCCGAGACGCCCATGCGCGCAAGCGCCTCCATGGCCACGCCGTTGCCCTCGCGCACGATGCCCAGCAGCAGGTGCTCGGTGGAGATGTAGGTGGCGCCGCGGCTCATCGTCTCGCGATAGGCACCCTCGAGCACGCGCTTGGCGCGCGGCGTGAACGGGATGTGGCCGCCCGGCACGGGCTCGCTCGAGCGCTCCGTGACCTTCTGGACCGTCTCGACCGTCTCGTCATAGGTGATGTCGAGGTTCGAGAGGGCTTGGGCGGCAATGCCCTCGCCCTCCTTGATGAGGGCCAGCAGCAGGTGCTCGGTGCCCACGTACATCTGGCCGAGCGTGCGCGCCTCGTCCTGGGCGAGGCTCATGACCTTGCGCGCCTTGTCTGTGAACTTGTCGAACATGCGAAGGTTCCCCCTCGGTCGTTCCATCAAAATCAAGGTGCCCGTGCGACCACCTGGCGGCACGGGCACTCTGTAAGCTTATACCCTCGCGAGAGGTAGGTGATACCTCGTCACTTATGAAGCTATATCCCTTAGCACTCGGTACGAGGCATGGGTATCTGGATAGTTTCTCCAGTTGACGCCCATAGTGTCCAACTGGCCCTCAGCGATTTTGTCTCGTTTGCCATGTGGCGCAAATCGGACTCGCTTACGACGTATGCCTCCAGCGAGGGTCCGTGAGCGTTCGAGCGGCACCGAGGCCCACCGGGAGAAACGCAACGATGAGCACGGCGCGAACGAACCAACTCAACATGTTGGCCGTATCGAAGACACACATGTAGTACATGGCACGGTAGAGGTATAGTCCCGGAACCATGATGACAATTGACGGAACCGTTAGGGCAATCCTCGGATACGTGAACTTGAGCTCGGCCACACTCGCGAGCAACCCCGAGACAAGCGCTCCAATGAGCGCAGCCGCCTCGGGAGGGACGCCACCAGCCAGCCCAAGCGCCGGAATCAGAGCGTTGAGATCGACGAGCGAGAGCCTCAGCGTGTTCGAGACCGCGCCAATGCAACCCGCCGCCGCAGCCATCTGCACGGGACTGTTGAACATGATCGAGAAGCCAAATACGCCAACGAAGCTCATAAAAGCGCGCAGCGCCGTCAGCTGCAGCGCGCCGAGCCCCTGAGGCGCAAAGTCATCCGGAGAGAGTCCCACGCACTCGGCGACCACCCATCCCACGAGCGTCGCCACCACCACGATTGACACCGCATACGTAAGCCGTTCGATGCCGCTTCTCATGTCGAGCTTTGAGATGTCGAGCCCGGCCGTGATGAGGGGAAATCCGGGAATCACGAACAGCATGGCACCGATATAGCCCTCCTCGTGCGCAAGAGCCATGGGATCAAAGCACGAGAGTCCGAGCAACGCCAACAGATAGCAGACGCACGCCACGGCAACGCCCATCGCAAGCGCACTGAACTGCCCGATCCTTCTCGAGAGCATCGTGGAACGCACGAAGTTGCCGATTCCGGCGCCTACGAACGCGCCGAGCATCTCGATCGGACCGCCACCAAGGAGAAATACGAAGGCACCGCATGCGGCACCGGCAGCAAGCCCCTGCTGAACGGGACGATAGTCTGGCCTCGTCCCCTCAACGGTCGCAAGCATCTCGTGGTACTCGTGCACCGTGAAGTTTCTGCCATACGTCTCAATCTCGCGCAGGAAGTTCTCCATCATCCAGATGCGGTGCGTGTTCACTCCCGTTGTGGGCAAGCTTACGACCTCGTTGAAAATATGATGTCCCTCGATGCACGTGCATTCGAACGACAGCAGGCTCAGGTCCACGTGAATGGTGACGCCAAGGACACTCGCCACGCGATCCATCGTGTCGCGCACGCGCCAGGCGCCCGTTCCGCTCGCGAGCATGAGCATGCCAGTGCGGCAAATGATCGTGGACTTGTCAGCAAGTGGAGCGGAGATGGCGGGAGAGTCTCCCTCGGTCACGACATCGTGCCAGACGGTCTTCATGTGCAGCGCGTTTGCTCGCATGCCGTGATGGTGAAACAACGCGTGACTCAAGGCGTCGGGAGCCAGAGCAGACTCCGGCCTGGATGTGCCAAGACATCCGTCCTCGTCTTCGTCCTCGACAAGATCGAAGTCCTCGATGGGCTCGACCACTCGATGGCCTGGCTCGTCATCGACGTCATCCTCATCTTGCTCGTCAAAGAAGTTGAGGCCCTCCAGGACCTCCTCGCGCTCGCCGTCATCATCGGCAGCATGCTGACCGAAAGCCTGCATCCATGCCTCCCGTCTGGGGTGGCTCGATTGCCCCCCGCACCGGTCACATTCCGCGGCCATATTAGAGCTACGTTATGTAAAGTTGCAAACCTCGATATAAAAAGCCCGCCGAGACCAAATCCTGGCTTCGGCGGGCGTGGAGTCCCAATCTGTAAAGCTGGAAGGCCTGACCCTAGTACAGCTTGGCGCCAGCCGGAATGCGGTCGTCGACCATGAGCAGGTTCAGGCACTCCTCGCCCTCGACCTCGTGGATGGCCGAGAGGAGCATACCGCACGAGTCGATGCCCATCATGGCGCGCGGCGGCAGGTTGGTGATGGCAATGAGCGTCTTGCCCATGAGCTCCTCGGGCTCGTAGAACTTGTGGATGCCTGAGAGGATCGTACGGTCGGTGCCCGTGCCGTCGTCAAGCGTGAACTGCAGCAGCTTCTTGCTCTTCTTGACTGCCTCGCAGGCCTTGACCTTCACGGCACGGAAATCGGACTTGCTAAACGTGTCGAAGTCCACGTAGTCCTCGAACAGCGGCTCGATGGTCACGTTGGAGAAGTCGATGGGCTCGGGCGCGGCCTCGTCAGCCTCGGCGGCGGCAGCGGCCTCCTCGGCAGCCTTGGCCTCGGCGGCACCGTTCTTGGCGCCGGCCTCGGGCTTCATGTGCGGGAAGAGCAGCACGTCACGAATCATGGGCTGGTTGGTGAGCAGCATGACCACGCGGTCGATGCCAATGCCAATGCCGCCCGCGGGAGGCATGCCGTACTCGAGGGCACGTACGTAGTCGGCGTCGAACTGCATGGCCTCGTCGTCGCCCGAGTCGCGCTCGGCAATCTCGGCATGGAAGCGCTCGGCCTGGTCAACCGGGTCGTTGAGCTCGGAGAAAGCGTTGGCGTACTCGTGGCCGGCAATGACTAGCTCAAAGCGGTGCGTCAGGCGCGGCTCGTCCTCGTAGCGCTTGGCCAGCGGCGACACCTCGACCGGGTAGTCAACGACAAAGGTGGGGTTCACGATGGAGGGCTCGCCCAGCTCATCGTAGAGCTCGGCGATGAGCTTGCCGGCGCCCCACTCGGGCTTGGTCTCGATCTTGTTTGCGTAACAGAGCTCCACCAGGTGCTCGACGGGCGTGTCGAGGTCGACCTCCTCGCCAATGGCGTTGGAGACAACCTTGGTCATGGGGATGGAGGGCCAGGTGCCCGAGAGGTCAATCGTGGTGCCCTGGTAGTCGATCTGCTCGGGGTTGCCAATGGCGGCGTTGGCGGCCTTAATGACGCCCTCGGCGAGCTCCTTCATGCCGTCGAGGTCACTGTAGGCGCGGTAGGCCTCCATCGTGGTGAACTCGGGGTTGTGGGTCTTGTCCATACCCTCGTTGCGGAAGATGCGGCCAATCTCGTACACGCGCTCAAAGCCGCCCACGAGCAGGCGCTTCAGCGGCAGCTCGGTGGCAATGCGCAGGAAGCACTCCTGGTTGAGCGCGTTGAAGTGCGTGATGAACGGCTTGGCCGTGGCGCCACCCTGGATGGTCTGCAGTATGGGGGTCTCGACCTCCATGTACTGGTCCTGCTCCATGTAGCGGCGGAAGGCGGAGACGATGGCCGAGCGCTTGCGGAAGGTCTCGCGCACGTCGTCGTTCATGATGAGGTCAACGTAGCGCTGGCGGTAGCGCAGCTCCTTGTCGGAGAGGCCGTGGAACTTGTCGGGCAGCGGGCGCACGGCCTTGGAGAGGAGCTTGACCGAGGTGGGAGCCAACGACAGGGCGCCGCGCTTGGTGCGCATCATGGGGCCGGTGGCCTCGATGATGTCGCCCAGGTCGAACTTGCGCACGGCGGCCATGCCCTCCTCGCCCAGCGCATCGATGCGGCAGAAGAGCTGGATGCGGTCCGTGGCGTCCTGCAGCTCGAGGAAAGCCACCTTGCCCTGACCACGCTTGGCGCGGATGCGGCCGGCGATGCAGTGGGCTTCGCCGTCGACGTCGTCCTCGGTAAGGTTGGCGTAGCGCTCGGCGAGCACTGCCACGTGGTCGGTCACGTCGCAGTGCTCGGGATAGGGGTTTCCACCGGCGTCGATGACGGCCTGGCGGCGAGCGAGGCGGGTCGCGCGCTCGTCGTTGAGCGTGGACTCGGTGCTGGTCTGCTCGGACATGCGGTCTCCTTCTTGCGGCAGCTGGCGGGCGTCCCCGCGTGCGGCCAGTCATGTGGCCTGGCGCGGATGCACCCACGCGCGGCCAAAACTCTGTACAGACGTGAAAACGCCCCTCCCGCGACGGGCACGGAAGGGGCGTGATGCGGACATGATCGCGGGGCTATGCCCGCGAGCGAACCAATCTCGCCCTAGCGCGAGATTATGGTGATGATGTAGTTGCGCGTGGCGCCAGAGGGACTCGTAACCTCGATGACATCGCCCTTGGCGTGGCCCATGAGGGCGGAGCCAACGGGGCTCTCGTTCGAAATCTTGTGCTCGAGGGAGTTGGTCTCGGTCGTGCCCACGATGGTGAACGCAGTCTTCTTGTCCTTGCCCTGCTCCTGGATCTCGACGGTGCAGCCAATCGAGACGGCCATGACATGGCCGGCGTTCTCGGACACCTTGGCGGTGGAGAGAATCTTGCGAATCTCGGCGATGCGGGAGGCGTTCTTGGACTGCTCCTCCTTGGCGTCGTCGTACTCGGAGTTCTCGGACAGGTCGCCGAAGTCACGGGCGACCTTGATGCGCTCGATGATCTCGGCGTCGTGCTCTCCCTCGCGCCAGGCGAGCTCGTCGACGAGCTTCTGGCGGCCTTCGGGGGTAAGGATGATCTCGTTGTCAGCCATGGTCCGCTTTCTTACGTGGGGTGGTACGTACAGACGAAAGCACACCCACGGAGGGTGTGCCTAAGAAAGTGAGTTAGTCGAGCTTTGCTCCGCAGGACTTGCAGAACTTGTTGTCGGTCGGGTTCTCGGCACCGCAGTTGCCGCAGAACTTGACGTCGCCGGCGGGCGTGGCGTCAGCATCGGCGTCCTCGGAGTCGGCGTGCTCGACAACGACATCCTCGGCAGGCTTGGACTCGGACTTGGCGGCGTCGGCCGTCTCGTCCATGCCCTCGCGGATGCCCTTGACGGTCTTGCCAAGGGACTTGCCAAGCTTCGGGAGGTTCTTGGGGCCAAAGATGACCAGGACGACAATCAGAATGATGATGAGCTCAGGAGCACCCAGACCTAGAATCATGTTATTTCCTCTCCGAACAGACACTCGGTCGTGTATTCGTTCGTTAGCTAAGGCCGGTTTGCATCGGCCACGGCAACTTAGAAAGTATACTAGCCCGAGTGCCGTTTACGTGCGCGAAGTTTTCTTATCACGCATGTTGCCGCATTCTCCACGTTGGTTAGGCGTGTACCCGCGCGGGAACGCCTCTAACCACGACACCCTGTAAGCATTTGGGCGGGCCCACGCGAGGCCGCCCGCCGCCGCTGGCTTTGAACCAGGAGCCCCATGACCACCGCAATCATCATATTTGTGCTGCTCACCGTGGCAGGGCTGCTCATCCACCTGCTGTGCATGCGCATCCTGGCGTGGAGGGGCGTCACCATGCGGCGCACCAAGTTTGGCCTGGCGCTGCTGTTCGACACCGCAGACGAGGACGGCACGCCCGTGCGCATGCTCAACGTCAACGGTGCGTTCCAGAGCGTGGCCTATGCCACCGACGAGCTGTGGAGCGAGCTTGCATGCGAGTACCAGCGCGAGCAGGCACGTATCATCAGCGAGCTGCCCCGCCTTCGACGCGTGGCCGTTATTGGCGGAGGTGGGTTCTCGCTGCCCAAGTGGCTCGTGACGCACCTGGCGCCCGTGGCGGTGAGCGCGGTCGAGATTGACGAGAGGATCATCGAGATCGCGCGCGAGAGCTTTGGCCTGGAGAGGCTCGAGCGCGAGTACGCGGGAACGGGCAGGTTCGAGCTTGCGTATGACGACGGCTGGGCGTGGCTGAGGCGCGCCAGCGAGCCCCTTGACCTGGTGGTGAACGAGGCCTTTAGCGGTAGCAAGCCGCTGGGGCCGCTTGCGTGCGACGAGGGCGCGAGGGTCATCCACGATCACCTGAGCGAGGGCGGGGTGTACCTGGCCACGCTCAGGTTTCCCCTGGAGGGTCGCAAGAGCGCGAGCATGTACGAGACGGTCGAGGCGTTTGGCCGCGAGTTTGGCCATGTGTGGCTTGTGCCCGAGTTCCCCGGCGAGCCCACGCAGGCGGGCAACAACACCCTGGTTGCGTGCGACATCGACCTGGTTGAGGCCGGCTGTGCCCCCCTGGCGGGGTTCGAGCGTTAGAATGCGGCGGGCCCGCACCGTGCGCCGCGCATGGCGGCGGCCCGCAGCCCACACGCCACCGCTACTGCGTAAAGGTTGCCTGGCCGCCGAGCTCAACGAACTCCTGGAAGAGCACGGTGTGCTTCTCGTCCACGTTCTTGTCAACGTGGAAGTGGCCGTAGTACCAGCGCTTGAACGCGAGCCTCTGGTCGAGCTCGTCGAGAAAGTCGGTAAGGTAGTCGCGGTCGGGATTCTCCCAGCCACCTTTGGGCCACAGCGTCGCAGACAGCATCGATGTTGAGCAGGTGTGGGTAATCACGTAGTCTACCTGCCAGTTATTGGCATCGAGCGTCTCGAGGGCATGGTCGAGCTCAGCGTGGCTGGGCAGCTCCTGTGGCCACCAGTCCGCGCCGGGAATGCGCCATTCCTTGTCGATGCTCGTGGCACCGCCCAGGGTAAAGATGGTCGTGCTATCAAAGTCGAAGACCTCGCCGCGGCAGAGGCGGCGAATGGGCGAGCCCGGCGAGAGGCGCTGGGTCATGCCACCGTGCCACTTCTCGCATGGACGGTCTTCCCAGTGGTCATAGCGCTCGTGGTTGCCATCGACGAACAGCACCGTGTAGGGGCGGCTCGACAGCCAGTTGATGTCCTCAACCTCGTCCATTGAGAAGCTCCAGGGATAGCCAAAGTCGCCCGCAACGATGAGGTAGTCGCCAGGGCCGGCGGCGTGCGTTGCGTCCCAATCCGAGAGCCTCGCCATCTCGGCCCCAGAGTGAATGTCTCCCGTTACAAAGACGGTCATGCTGCCTCCCCTGTTGCGATTGCGCGCCATGCAGCAAAACTGCATGCCTTGCGCAGTTAATTATCACCACTTGGAGACAATAACTACCTGCGTTTGGCACGCACCCTTGGGCGGAGTAACAAATGTCGCAGAGCTGCCGCGCGCCCTCGCCTACAGATACGCAAGAAACGCACGGGCGGCCAAGCTTAGGTCTACCTCGCGACGGCGCACAAGGTACAGCACGCGGTGCGCGGGCTTCCTCAGGTGGCGAACGTCGAGCTCAAAGCCCGTGCGCTCCAGCGCCAGGCTCGGCAGCAGCGACACGCCCAGCCTCGCCTCGACCATGGCGAGGATGGCGGTAATGTTGCTCGTCTCGCAGTGGATGCACGGACCCTTGAGCTCGCGCTGCAGCAGCGGCGCCGTCTCGGTGTCTGCGATGAAACGCTCGCCCAGCAGCTGCTCCACGGCAATGTCTGCCGGCTCGGGCGCAAAGTGGCCGCGCGGCGCCACCACCACGATCTCGTCCTTGTCGTACACGCTCGAGATGAAGCCCTGGTCCTCGAGCTTGTTGGGAATAAACGCCAGCTCAACGGCACCATTGAGCAGCAGGCGCTCGGCCTCGCCATAGGTGCACTCGTTGATACTCACCTCAACGCCGGGGTGCTCCGCCGAGAAGCGCCCCAGGGGGCCAGGCAATCTCATCGCCACCACGCTCGAGGGCGCCGCCATGCTCACGCAGCCATCGGTCAGCGAGCGCAGGCCCATCACGCGGCGGTCCAGCGCGTCGTAGGCATCGCACGCGGCACGGGCCTCGCCCAGCAGCCGCGCGCCATCGACCGAGAGCGCAAGCGCGGGCCCGTGGCGGTCGAACAGGCGCACGCCCCACTCCTGCTCGAGGCTCGCGACCGAGCGGCTGAGCGTCGACTGCGCCACGCCCAGCTCCTCGGCGGCACGTGAGATGCTACCCAGCCGCGCCGCCTCGGCAAACGCCCGGATCTTGCTCACACTTGCACCCATGCTCCCCCTCCCCTGGCGCCGCACCCAGCGCGGCGCGTTCCCACAATCTACCCATAGAAAGACTCCCCACCGCAGACGCATCTGCAGACGGGGAGCCAGGCTATGCGGGCGGCACCAGACGAGCTGACCGCCCATGCGGTGGGGCCACGGCCCAAGGGGGGGGAGCCGCGGCCCCGAGGGGGCAAACGCTACAGGGCGCCCTTGATGACCTTCTCGCCCTCCTTCATGATCACGTCCATGTTGTCGGGCGTCAGGTCGTGGATGTTGCGGGCCACGTCGCCGGTGACAACCAGCAGGTCGGCGAGCTTGCCGGCCTCGAGCGAGCCAAACTCGTCCTCGTGGTGGACCATCTTGGCGCCGTTGAGCGTGGCGGCCTTGATCGTCTCGAGCACGGAGATGCCCGCCTTGTCGACGAAGTCGTACATCTCGTCGATTGTCACGTAGCCGTACGGCGTCACGAACGAGAAGGAGTCGGAGCCAATGGTGAGCGTGACGCCCAGCTCGTTGGCGCGACGCAGGTTGGCATAGGTGCGCTGCAGCTCGCGCTCGATCACCGTGTCGCCGGGGAACTTGGCGTTGGCCTCGGACTCCTCGGGCGGGTAGGTGGCGTACCAGGTGGGCAGGAAACCAATGGTGGGCGTAAAGAAGGTGCCCTGCTCGGCCATGAGGTTCATGGTCTTGTCGTCGAGCTCAAAGCCGTGGATGAGCTGCTCGGCGCCAAAGCGCACGGAGTCGTAGGCGGCGCTCACCGAGTTGTACGAGTGGCTCCACAGCGGAATGCCCGTGAGCTTGCACTCGTCGGCAACGGCCTGGATCTCCTCGGTGCTCATGAGCTGACGGCGGCCGGAGTCCCAGCGCCAGATGCCGCCGCCCGTGGCCCAGATCTTGATGGCGTCGGGATTCTCGCGCAGGCGCAGGCGCACGGCGTGGCGCAGCTCCCACGGGCCGTCTACCTGGTCGCCCCAGGGGTGGCTGTCCTTGGAGACCTGCAGCGGCAGCTTGTGCGAGTCGCCGTGGCCGGCGGTGCGGCAGAAGCCCAGACCGGTGGCGTAGATTCGCGGGCCCTTCATGACGCCCATGTTCACCAGGTCGCGGATGGCGATGCCGTTGCGGCCAATCTCGCAGACGGTGGTGAGGCCGTGGGTCAGGGCGTCGTAGGACTGCTTGACGGCGCAGGCCTGCTTCTGGGCGGGCGTCTCGATGACCCAGTCGTTGTCGTCGTCGGTGAGGTTGCCCGAGAAGTGCAGGTGGGTGTCGATGAGGCCGGGCATTACGGTCTTGCCCGCGCAGTCCATGGCCTCGTAGCCCGCCGGGATCTCGGTGCGAGGACCGGCGTAGGTAATCTTCTTGTCGTCAACGAGAACGAGGGAGTCGTCAACCGGTGCGGCACCGGTGCCGTCGACGAGCCTGCCACCTGCGAATGCGTACTTGCCCATGATCTGATCCTTTCGATTCAAAACTAAGCTGCACACACTTCTCGCGCGATTCTTGGCCGCGCGATCTTGCTTATTTGAACGTGCTTCTAGCTGCGGGTTATTGGCCGCTTTCGGTCGTCCACGGGGCCGAGCGCGGCCGTTCGCTGGCACCCGCTGGAGCGGTCATTGGCCGCCTGCCACCCGCAGGGACGAGCATTGGCCGTCTGCCACCCGCGGGGCCGGGCGCGTTACCCCTTGCTCGTCGCCTTGCGCCCACCCCCAAACAGCGCCAGGATGCCAAACCCCACGACAATCCAGACAATCGTGATGGCCCACTCGATGGGCGACAGGGCCGCCGGCGAGAAGGGCACCACCATGAGGACGATGATGGCGAGGCCTGCGACGATGGCGGCGGCGATGCCGGCCTTGCCGCCGTTCACCTTGTAGGGACGCGGCAGGTCGGGCTCGGTGCGGCGCAGCTTCCAGCAGGCGAAACCAGCCATGGTGCAGGCAAAGATGAAGCCGAGCGACGCCACGTTGGTGAGCGGCACGAGCATGTTGCGGCCCAGGAACGGGCCCACGAGGGTAAGCACGCTCATGACCACGACGGCCTTCTTGGGAACGCCGGACTTCTCGTCGATCCGAGCAAAGTCCTCAGGCAGCATGCCCTTGCGTCCCATGGCGAGCATGAGGCGACTCGACGCGCCAAAGAACGAGTTCATGGGGCCAAGCGGGCCCAGCGTGGCGATGACGAGCATCGCAACGTAGAAGAAGATGTTGATGCGCTCGAGCACCGCCAGCGCCGGCACGGAGCTGCGCACGAACTCGTGCCAGTCGACGATGGTGCCAAAGCTGTAGATGCACACGAGGTAGAACGCGCCCGAGGCCAGAAGGGCAATGGCCGGAATGAGACCAAACTTCTTCCAGTTGATGCCCTCGGAGGCCTCCTCGGCCTGCTGGGGAATGGTGTCGAAGCCCGCGTAGAAGAACGGCGTCATGACGAGCACCGCAACGATGCCGCCCAGAAGGCTCGTGGCCTCGGTGGCGCTGCCGCCCGCGGCATCCGTGACCTGCGAGAACAGGGGCATGGCGTTGTCGGGCGAGCCGGTCATGAAGCTGATGACCATGGCAAGCACCATGCCCGCGAGCAGGGCCTTGGTGAGGAAGCTCGAGAGCTTGGCGGCCGCACCGGCGCCGCGCAGGTTGAGGAAGATCACGAGGGCCGCGAAGCCCAGAGCAATGACCGTGGGCCAGAGGTAGACGTCTGCGCCCAGGATCGTGTAGAGCTTGACGCTGCGCAGCCACGCGAGCGCGGGGAACTCCGCAAAGCGGTCCGTGAGCAGCGTCGATATGGCAATGGCCTCCCACGGACACAGCGGGGCGTTGCCCAGAAGCAGCATCCAGCCGGTGAAGAAGCCCATCTTGCGACCAAAGGTGCGGTCGACGTACTCGATGATGCCGCCCGAGATGGGAATGGCAGCCGTGAGCTCGCCAAAGCACATGCCAATGGGCACGAGCAGCAGCGCTCCCAGGGCAAACGCAATCATGGCCGGCACGGGGCCGCCGCCCAGCACCATCCAGTCGCCCACGAGCAGCACCCATCCGGTGCCAATGATTGCGCCAAAGCCAATGGTGAAGAAGTTGAACAGCGTCAGCTCCTTCTTCATCCCACCGCTCGACGCCTCCTTCTGAGCCATGTGGTCCTCCTCCTTCGCTCGATCTTTCGTCCTTCTCGCCCCCAAGGGGTCAATCCGTTCTTCACCAAGGATTGTTGGCTTTGGACGGCGTCGGCGCGGCGTGAGCGGCGGCCGTGGCGGCGCGAGTGGCGGCCGTGGCGGCGCGAGCGGTCTTGCGGCATCCGAGAGCGGGCGCAGTTTGCGGCGGCAAACATCGAGGCTGTCGATGGAACAGCGCCTAACTTTGCATAATCCGAGAAGCGCGCGGGGACACGACAGGGGTCTGCAGGCGCAGTCACGCCGGCAGCCAAAGCGCGTGCTCAACGCAGTTAATTACGGGGCAGCTAGGGCCATAACTGCCTGCGTTTGGCACGCACTCTTGAACAGCGGGGGGCAGCGCACGAACACGACGCGGCCCCACGCCGGACCACCGCACGCCGTGCCACGCTGGGACATTGACCTATGGGAGCTCGTCCCAACCGTTTACAAATAAGTGACACTTCGTCGCTTGTATTGCCACTCTTCTCGGCCGATAATTCATGACAGTTGATTGGCGCGCGGGGAATCGCGCCGCACTTACGGAGAGGAAGCGCATGGGACCCTCAAAGGTCTACTTCTGCAACCTGCACACCCACATGGGCGACGGTCTGCCCTGCAAGCTCAAGCGCCTCATCAAGAAGGCCGGCATTGGCCAGATCGACTTCGAGAACAAGTTTGTGGCCATCAAGATGCACCTGGGCGAGCCGGGCAACCTCAGCTACCTGCGCCCCAACTACGCCCGCGCCGTCGTCGACGTGGTGCGCGAGCTGGGCGGCAAGCCCTTCATCACCGACTGCAACACGCTCTACGTGGGCGGCCGCAAGAACGCGCTCGACCACCTCGACAGCGCCTATGCCAACGGCTTCAACCCGTTCCAGACCGGTTGCCACACCATCATCGCCGACGGCCTCAAGGGCCTCGACGAGGTCGAAGTGCCCGTTGAGGGCGGCGAGTACGTCAAGAGCGCCAAGATCGGCCGTGCCCTCATGGACGCCGACATCGTGATCAGCCTCACCCACTTCAAGGGCCATGAGCAGGCGGGCTTTGGCGGCGCCATGAAGAACATCGGCATGGGCGGCGGTTCGCGCGCGGGCAAGATGGAGCAGCACGCGGCCGGCAAGCCCAGCGTCAATGCCAGCATGTGCATCGGCTGCCAGCAGTGCGCCAGGATCTGCGCGCACGACGGCTTCTCGTTTGACGATGTGCACGAGCACGAGTTCGCCAACGGCAAGACCCGCGAGGTCCACGTGGCCACGATCGACCACGACAAGTGCGTGGGCTGCGGCCGCTGCATCGCCGTGTGCAACCAGGACGCCATCACGCCGGACTACGACCAGGCCGTCGAGGTGCTCAACTACAAGATCGCCGAGTACACCAAGGCCGTGGTCGACGGTCGCCCGAGCTTCCACATCAGCCTCGCCATCGACGTGAGCCCCAACTGCGACTGCCACGACGAGAACGACAAGCCCATCGTGGGCGACATCGGCTTCTTCGCAAGCTTTGACCCGGTGGCGCTTGACCAGGCCTGCATCGACGCCGTCATGGCGCAGCCGGCGCTGCCCGACACCGAGTACACCCACATGCACGACAAGCTCGAGGCAGAAGGCGAGCTCGACGAGGACCACGCTCACGACAAGTTCTACGTGACGCACCCCGACACCGACTGGAAGAGCTGCATCGAGCACGCCGAGAAGATTGGCCTAGGCACGCACGAATACGAGCTCATCGAGGTCAAGTAGCTGCGGCCGGCTTTTGAGCCCCACATCGCTGCAAACAGCAGGGCCTCCCGCCGACTATTCAATGGCGGGAGGCCCTCTTTTGCGTCTTGCATAGTAGGCGCAACAGTAGTGTTTTCGTTTTCTTGAGGCTAGATAGCCCCACGCCAGATAGAGACTCTGGTGGCAGCTACAAAACGCGGGTTAGTTAAGCCCCATTTACAGGTCTATGCGTTCCCCTATTATTTAGCCTCAATATTTCGCAATTACTTTCCTGAGGCCCCTGCTCCAGACGGCCCCGTGACCCACGCCATGGCCGCGAGCGGCGCGATTGCCACCACAGCAAGCACCAGGTAAGCTTCGCGCGTGCCCGCCATCGTCGCCACGGCCATGTCTGCGGCGCCAAGCTGCGCGGCCGCCACGATCACAGACGACGCGCTCGTGCCAATGGCTCCGCTCAGCTGCTGCAGCGTGTTGACCACAGCGTTGCCGTCGGCCTTGGTTGCCGCCGGCAGGAAGGACAGCGACTCGGTGAGCGAGTTGCCCACCATAAGGCTCTGGCCATAGGCAAAGCAGACGTAGCAGCAGATGGCGGGCAGTGTCTCGAGGTGAGCAGAGAGCGCGGCAAAGAGCACGACGCCCACCAGGGCGCACGTGGCGCCAATTAGGATGGGGCGGCGCGGCCCCACGCGGTCGAGGATCTGGCCAGACCGCGGCGCCATGCAGGCGCCCACCACGCAGCCCGGCAGAAGGATCGAGCCGGCCTCGGTTTCGCCGGCACCCATCACGAGCTGGGCATAGTTGGGAATAAGAAACGACAGGCCCAGCACCACAAACTGCAGGCACACGATGGCAACAACGCCCATCACAAACCCGCGCTCGGCAAAGACCGACAGAGCCAAGGCAAAAGGCGCACGCTCGGCACATGCCAGGCGTGCGCCCTTGCTATTTGCTCGCCCTCCAGAGGAGGTACGAGTAGACGTAGGCGCCGATTGCCCCCGCAATCGTAAGCCCCACGGCGAGCACGAACCACAGCACACCACCGCCCATGAGGGCCGCGAGCACAAAGGCAAGCCCGCTCACGATGAGCACTACGCCGCCAAAGCGCTGCGTACGGCGCCAGTTGCTCTCGTCATCGAGCGCCCAGGGGGTCCTGAAGCCAAAGGTGTAGTTGTCCCTCACGCGCGGCAGGTAGTTACCCAGCACCACGAACAGCACGCCAACCATGAGGGGAACAACGAGGCCAAAGGAGTCCCCGGAGACCAGGCCAAAGGCAACGAGCTCGGGGGGCCACGTCATCGCCATCATCATCAGCGTGAACAGCACCACAAACAGCTGGTACACCTTGCCCGAGCGCTCGTAGTTGTGACCCTTGGGGTCAATGCGCGGCACAAGGTAGAATAGCGCGAGAAGCGCCAGCGGCAAGACGTCGAGCAGCAGCGCCTGCCACTTGGCGCCCCAGCCGTCCACCTCGCCCGACGCCCCAAAGTGGAGGGGCACCGCATCGGGCAGCTGTGGCAGCAGCGCCAGATGAGCCGCGAGGCTCGCAACGCACAGGACGATGAGGGCAACCCAGCAGCGCACGCTTACCGGGCTCACTCGATTATTATTCATGAGAGAGCTCCTCCCCTTTTGAGCTGTCATACTCGGCCGCCACGGCAAACCCCATGAACCAACCGATGAGGTCCTGCATGACCGTGGTGTTGAGGCTGTAGACGATGTTTTGCCCATGACGCTCGTCGCTCACGAGTCCCGCGGCGCGCAGCGTTGCCAGATGGTGGCTGATCGAGGGCTTGGTCATGTCAAAGTGCTCGGCCAGCTCGCCCGCCGTCATGTCTCGCTCGCGCAAAAGCTCGAGGATACGCCTGCGCGTGGGGTCCGCGAGCGCCTTGAACCCTTCTCCCGCCACGGCCACCTCCTTAGAACAGAACCGGTTAGTTAGGCGTTTGTCTAACTATCAAATAGTCTAATCATGGCGCGGAGCCCGTCAAGACCAAGCCTTAGATTCTCGGGATGAGGGCGAGAGGCGCGGCACCAATACCTCAGGCCTCGGCAAATACAAAGGTCAACGGGACCGGCACCGATAGCGGAATCATCCGCCGCCGGCATTGGCCCGCCCGTCGCGGGCCATCCTCACCATGGCAGCAAACGCGGCACACTACTCGGCAACAAAAAAGCCGCCGGCGTTTCCGCCAGCGGCTGACAATTCGTGGTCGGGTTGACTGGATTCGAACCAGCGACCCCCGCGTCCCGAACGCGGTGCTCTACCAAACTGAGCCACAACCCGATGCAAGAGAGAACTCTACCAGATTCTTACCCCAAAGCCAAGAAAAAGATACCAACTAGCCCAAAGCTCCACCACAAGTCGCCGCCCAGGCGCGCCAGCCGCGTGCCTCGCGGGCATCGCGGGCAATCCGCTCGGCCACGTCCATGCGCTCGCACAGGGCAAACGAGCAGGCGCCAGAACCCGTGACCATCGAGCCCAGCACACCCTGTTGGCGGGCAATCCACGAGCTCACGGCCGCAACGTCCTCGCACAGGCTGCACGCGGCGGGCGCGAGGTTGTTGTAGAGGCTCGCGGCCATGGCGGCAACGTCGCCGCTCGCAAGGGCGGCGCAGGCGGCCTCGTAGCCAGCCGGCGCCTCGCCCGCGCGGTCGAACTCGTCGTAGGCCTCCTTGGTGGAGACGCCGTCGACCGCGGGCATGACCAGGGCAACGGGCAGCGCGAACTCGGGAAAGGTCTGCTCGAGCACGTCGCCCGCACCCAGGTAGAGGCCAGGGTGGGGGTCGAGGAAGAAGGCTACGTCGGCACCCACGCGGCGGGCCACGCCCACCACGCGCTCATCGTGCACGTCAACGTCCCAGCGCTGGGCCAGCGCGCGCAGCACGGCGCCGGCGTCTGCGGACGAGCCGCCCAAGCCCGCCTTCTCGGGGATGCGCGCCGTGACGCTCACACGCACGTTGGGGCTCTCGCCCAGCTCGACGGCGAGCATCGTCGCCGCGCGCCAGACCGTCGTGCGCTCGGGCTCGACCTCGAGCGCGGGCTCGTGGCAGACCTCGAGCGCGGGCGCGTCCTCCACCACGATGGTGTCGCACAGGCTCACGGGGACCATCACCGAGTCGACCCGGTGGTAGCCACGCCCGTCCCTGCCCCGGTGAATGCCCAGGTGCAGGTTAACCTTGCAGGGAGTCTCAACGACCTGGCGGCAAGCCATGCGGCAATCCTACTCGAGGGGCTCGGCGGCCACGAAGTCGAACAGGCGCTCGCCGGTCTCGATGTCGAACAGCTCGACGGTGCCGGTGAGCACGTCGACGTACTGGTAGGACTGGCGGGCCTTGCGGCCACGGTGCTCGTCGACCTCGAGGACAAAGAGCGAGGGGTGCGCCATGACGAGGGTACCGGTGCGCTCGACGATGCGAGAGCGGCCCATGTTGGCCCTCACCTTGAGGCGTTCGCCCTGGAGGCCCTGGAGCTTCTCGCGAATCTCGTCGACCCTGTTGACGGAAGGAACTTCGTTCTCCATGCGTAACTCTCTATTCTGCGGCACGCCTTGGCACCACGCCCGCGGGGCATGACCAAAAAACGGCAGACTGCCGCACTCTGCATTCATACGAACTACTATCGTATTCGGCAGCATCGCGAGGCTCAACAGCCCCGCAGGAAGGAACGCAGAATGAACACGCCTGATAAGGATTGCTTCTCGCCCAGCGGCACGCTTGACCTCGCACGCGCCAGACGCGTCATGGACAATCTCGAGCGCAGGGGCATGCGCCAGATGCTCGTGGTAGACCCCATGTCAATCTGGTACCTCACTGGCTACTGGAACGTGCCCTACGAGCGCTTCTACGCCCTCTACCTTGCACGTAACGAGGCGGGCCGGCTCGGTGCCACGATGTTTTGCAACCGCCTGTTCCCCGACGCCACCCACGTTGGCGCCCGCGTCGTGACCTTCGACGACACCGAGGACCCCATTCCCCTCGTTGCCGAGGCAACCAACCACGACGAGCCCCTGGGCGTCGACAAGGTCCTCGCCGCGCGGTGGCTGCTGCCCATGATGGAGGCGGGCTGCGCAAGCGGCTACCACCTGGGCTCTGCAGCCGTCGACGACGCGCGCGCCATCAAGGACGCCCGCGAGCTCGACCTCATGCGCGCCGCCTCGGCCACCAACGACCGCGCCATGGAGTGGCTCGTGGCCCAGCTCCACGAGGGCGTCACCGAGCACCAGATCGCCAGTGGCCTTCTGGCGGAGTACCGCCGCCTGGGTGCGCAGGATGTGAGCTTTACCCCCATCGTGAGCTTTGGCGCCAACGCCGCCGACCCGCACCACGAGCCCGACGGCACCGTCCTGCACAAGGGCGACCTCGTGCTCTTTGACGTGGGCTGCAAGCAGGACGGCTACTGCTCGGACATGACCCGCACCTTCTTCTTTGGTGCCGAGCCCAGCGCCCATGAGCGCCAGGTCTACGAGACGGTCCGCGCTGCCAACGAGGCGGCCGAGGCCATCGTTGCCCCCGGCGTCACCTTTGCCCAGATTGACCGCGCCGCCCGCAAGGTCATCGAGGACGCGGGCTGGGGTCCCTACTTCACGCACCGCCTGGGCCACCAGATTGGCCTCGAGGACCACGAGCCCGGCGACGTCTCGTCCACCCACGACGAGCCGGTGCGCCCCGGCATGTGCTTCTCGATCGAGCCGGGCATCTACCTGCCGGGTGACACGGGCGTGCGCATCGAGGACCTCGTCATCGTCACCGAGGACGGCTGCGAGGTCATGAACTCCTACCCCAAGCAGCTTACGGTCGTGGGGTAGCCGCGAATAATCATTTGGAGAAGTGCCACAAATACGGGGCGCGCGAGGGTGAGGCCATCCCCCACCGTCGCGCGCCCTCTTTTACACGTGTAAGCTGCACGTCATCGATTGCTCAAGCAGGCCGCGGCCCTACTGGCCCAGCACGTACTTCTCGATGGCCCAGGCGCAGCCGTCCTCGTCGCACGGCGGCGCCACGACGTCCGCCGCGGCCTTGACGCTGTCGGCCGCCTGGCCCATAGCAACGCCCAAGCCCGCGTGCACGAGCATGTGCACGTCGTTGCCGCCGTCGCCCACGGCCATGCACTCGGCCGGCGTGATGCCCAGACGCTTGCAGAAGGCGTCGATGGCGTCGCCCTTGCCGCGGCCGCGCTCCACCACGTCCATGAAGGCCGGGCTCCAGCGGGCGCTCTCGAGGCCGGGGACGTTTGCGAGCAGCTCGTCGTCGAGCGCGGGGTCGCAGTCGACCACCATCTGCAGCACGGGGTTCTCGCCCACCACGGACCAGGGGCGCATGCGGCCGCCCGGCTCGTCCTGGCGCGACTGCCAGCGGACGGACTTCTCGAGCTCCTCGCGCGAGCCGCAGAAGTAGATGTCGTCGGGCTCGGTGATCGTCGTGGAGAGGCCGCTCTCCTCGCACGCCTTGGCGAAGGCCGTGACGTCTGCCGGGTCCATGGGCTGCATGTGGATGAGCTCGCCGTCCGCCATGAAGCAGTACTCGCCGTTGGCCGTCGAGTAGCCGTCAAAGGCAAAGTCGGCGTTCACGCCAATGCCGTCCTTGTAGCGGCCGGTCACGATCATGAGCGCCACGCCCCGGGCGCGGGCCGCCTCGAGCGCCTGGCGCGTGCGGTCGTTGAGGTGCCTCTCGTTGAAGCGCACGAGCGTGCCGTCGATGTCGAGAAAGACTGCCTTGATTGCCACCTGTGTCCCCCAATCAAAGGGGGCCCGAGACGCGCAGCATCTCGGGCCCCCTTGCATGCAGATGCTGCCTAGATATTAGTAGAGACCCTTGCACAGGGAGAGCGCGGCATCATCGCAGACAACGAACACGTTGGGGTGCAGCTGCAGAATCGAGGCAGGGCAGCTCGGCACGATGGGGCCAAAGCACATGTCGTAGACGGCCTGGGCCTTGTTCTCGCCGTTGGCGACCATGAGGATGGCGCGGGCGTTCATGATCGTCTGCGTGCCCATGGTGTAGGCCTGGCGCGGCACGTCCTCCTCCTTCTCGAAGAGGCGGGAGTTGGCCTCGATCGTGCTCTCGGTGAGGTCAACGCAGTGCGTGCCCTTGGAGAACTCGGCAGCCGGCTCGTTGAAGCCGATGTGACCGTTGCGGCCAATGCCCAGGAGCTGCAGGTCGCAGTAGCCGGCCTCGGCGACCATGCGGTCATACTCAGCGCAGGCGGCGTCGGCGTCGGGGTTGGCGCCGTCGGGCACGTGGACGTTGGCCGGATCGATGTTGACGTGGTTGAAGAGCTGGTCGTTCATGAAGTAGTGGTAGCTCTGCGGATCCTCGTGGGTGAGGCCGCGGTACTCGTCGAGGTTGTAGGTGCGAACCTCGGAGAAATCGAGCGAGCCAGACTGGTGCTTCTTGATGAGGCCCTGGTAGGCGCCGATGGGCGTGGTGCCGGTGGCAAGGCCCAGCACGCAGTTGGGCTTGAGCTGAATCTGGGCGGCGAGGATGTCGGCGGCCTTGCGGCTCATGGCCTCGTAAGTTCCACAGTTGATGATTCTCATGGCGCGTCCCTTCTCTTGAGGCGGTGGGACGCGAATTTGCTCGTCGCGCCTCACCGTGCGGCCCGCGTCGGCCGCAACCAACGTGAGACGCGGCCACCAGGGCGAGGTCGCGCAACTATGAGGATGTCCCGGCGCGTCGAGGCCCCTGCCCGTCCACGTCGGCCCAGGGCGTTGCCCTAGACATCTACATGATGCCCCGCTCGCCCCCTCGATTTCAAGCACCAAGCGGACGAGCGGCACCGGGGACAGGGGGACGTGTCTATTGTCATACGACAGAAGGCACGTCCCCCTGTCATATGCCCCACGAGGGTTAGGCCAGCTGGCGAGCGAGGTCTGCCAGGGCGTGGGCGCGGTGCGAGATGGCGTTCTTCTCGGCAGGCTCGAGCTCGGCCATCGTACGGCCCGGGGTGTCGGCGGGCCAGAACAGCGGGTCATAGCCAAAGCCGTGCTCGCCGCGCGGCTCGTGGCCAATGGTGCCCTCGCAGTCGCCCTCGCCCGTGACGCACGAGCCATCGGGGTAGAGCAGCACCACGCTCGAGTGGAAGCGCGCCGTGCGCTCGTCGTCGGCGACGCCCTCCATCTCGCGCATGAGCTTGGCGTTGTTGCGCACGTCGTCGCCGTGGACGCCAGCCCAGCGCGCACTCATGATGCCCGGCTCGCCGGAGAGGGCGTCGACCACGAGGCCCGAGTCGTCGGCAACGGCGGGCAGGCCCGTCTGCTCGCTCGCGGCCTGGGCCTTGATGACAGCGTTCTCGGCAAAGGTGTCGCCGTTCTCCACCGGGTCGGGGAAGTCTCCCAGCTCGCCCAGGGCGTAGAAGGTCACGCCCGGCATGACGGGGGCGAGGATGGCCTCGATCTCGGTGACCTTGTGGGCATTGCCAGTGGCAACGACCACCGTCTTCTCGGGGTCGAGCGCGGCGATGTCGATCTTGGGCATGGGGACTCCAATCTTGTGGGAGAAGCGGGGCTCGCGGCGACGCAGGCCCGCGAGTAACAGCGAGCGGCTAGGACCTAAAGCCCGTGACCTCGTTCTGCAGGCTGCAGAGGCGGGCGATGGCGGGCTCGGCCATGTCGAGAAGGTCGTTCAGCTGGGCGCGCGAGAGCGTGGAGTGCTCGCCGGTGCCCTGGATCTCGACGATGCCGCCCGCGTCGGTGCCAATCAGGTTGAGGTCGACGTCCGCGTGACTGTCCTCGGGATAGTCGAGGTCAAGCATGGGTACGCCGCCTACGATGCCCGCCGAAATGGCGGCGACCTGGCCGGTGAGCGGCAGGCGCTTGATCTTGCCCTGCTCCACGAAGCTCATGAGGGCGTCGTGCAGGGCCACCCAGGCGCCGGTGACGCTCGCCGTGCGCGTGCCGCCATCGGCCTGGATGACGTCGCAGTCAACGGTAATCGTGAACTCGCCCAGGCGGTCGAGGTCGCACACGGCGCGCAGGCTGCGGCCAATGAGGCGCTCAATCTCCATCGAGCGGCCCTTGCGGCCCTTGTACTCGCGGGCAGTGCGGTTGGACGTGGAGGCGGGCAGCATCGCGTACTCGGCCGTGACCCAACCCTTGCGGCTGGCGCGGCGCCACGCGGGCAGCTTCTCCTCGATCGTGGCGGTGCACATGACGCGCGTGTCGCCAAACTCGGACAGGCACGAGCCGTGGGCGTTCTTCATGACCTCGCGGGTAAGCTTGACGGGGCGCATCTGGTCATAGGCGCGACCCTCGGGGCGACGCTGGGTAAGGTCGGTCATTCTGTCTCCTCGCAAAAGTAGCGGATGGTGAACAAGGACGAGCTAGAGATGCCCGTTACGGGCATGGCCGAGAAGCTCGGCAACAGCGGGGCACGCGCAAGGCACGCCGACGGCAGGCTCGTGGCGCCCTACCGCTCGACGAGCGCCTCGAGCGTCTCGAGCTCGATGTGCTCGATCGAGTCGAGCGGGTGGCCAAAGATGAACTTGCCCGCGACGGCAAACGACGTAATGTCGTCGGAGGTCGTGGCGAAGCGGTACTTGGGCTCGCCGCCCGCGCCAAGGTCTGCGGTGTCCTCGTCGGCAAGCTCGCCGCGGCGCTCGAGAATCTCGGCCACCTCGCGGGCGGTCTCCTCGGCCGAGCTCACGGTGCGCACGCCCGGGCCCAGCGCCTCACCAATCTCGTGCGAGAGCAGCGGAAAGTGCGTGCAGCCCAAAACCACCGTGTCGATGCCGCGGCCAAGCAGCGGCGCCACGTTCTCGCGGGCGAGCGCGCGCACCTCCTCGGTGTCGAACACCTCGGGGTTCTCCATCCAGTCGTCGTGCAGGTAGGTTCCCGAGGCGAGCTCGCGCTCCACCAGGTTCACGAAGCTGCCGGCGGGGGCCTGCGTCACGTGGACGCCGGCGTCGAGGTTGTGGATAGCGCGCTCGTAGGCGCCCGAGGTCACGGTGCCCTGTGTGGCGAGCACGCCCACGCGGCGGGTGCGCGTGGCCTGGATGGCGGCGCGAGCGCCCGGCTCGATGACGCCGATGACGGGCACGGCGAGCGCGCGCTGGATCACGTCGAGGCCGGCAGCCGTGGCGGTGTTGCAGGCGATGACCACGAGCTTGACGTCGTGGCTCTCGAGCCAGTGCCCCACCTGGCGCACGAACAGGCGCACCTCGGCCTGGGGGCGCGTGCCGTAGGGGCAGCGCTTCGTGTCTCCCACGTAGTAGATGGATTCGGCCGGAAGCCGCGAGGCGATGGCACGGGCAACGGTGAGGCCGCCGAGGCCGGAGTCAAAGATGCCGATGGGCTTGCTGTGTGACATGCAACCTCCCCCGCGTCTGCGTGCGCGCGTATCTCGGCCTATGAAAGGGGCCGAAGACGCTGGTCTTCGGCCCGTGCTCTCGGTTGGTGGGCGATGAGGGATTCGAACCCCCGGCCTTGTGCGTGTAAAGCACCTGCGCTAGCCACTGCGCCAATCGCCCACAGGCACAGGAAGTGTAGCACACGCCGCGCCCCTCCCCGCGCGCCCGGCACCGACCGCGCACAAACCGCGCGGGTATACTGGTTGGGGTTCATCTAGCAAAAACAGTGGGACAGGGGGCGGCCCCTTTGTCCCAGCAAGTATGAGACGAAGGGGCTGTCCCCACGTCTCATCGAGATGAGGAGTCCATCCATGTCCTGCGCTCCCACCACCCTGGCCGGCCTGTGCGCGCTGCTCGAGGAGCACGGCGTGCTCGTCTCGGGCATCGACGCCACGACAGACGCCCCCGTCACCGGCGCGGCTTGCGACTCGCGCTGCGTCGCGGCCGGCAACGTCTTCTTCTGCAAGGGCCGCGCGTTCAAGCCCGCCTATCTCGCCTCGGCACTCGAGGCCGGCGCCATCGCCTACGTCTGCGAGCCGGCCCACGCCGCCGAGCTTGCCGCCGCGGCCCCGGACGCCCCGGCGATCGTCGCGAGCGACATGCGCCTCGCCATGGCGCTCGTCTCGGCCGCGGCGTTTGGCAGGCCCGACCTCGACATCCCCCAGGTGGGCCTCACGGGCACCAAGGGCAAGTCCACCACCGCCTACATGTTGCGCTCGATCGTCGACGCCGCCTCGGGCAAGGGCTCCTGCGGCATCATCGGCTCCATCGACACCTACGACGGCGTCGAGGACATCGAGTCGACCAACACCACGCCCGAGGCGCCCGACCTGTGGCGCCACCTCGCCAATGCCCGCGACTCCCAGCTTGCCGCCATGGTCATGGAGGTATCGAGCCAGGCCCTCAAGTACGACCGCTCCCTGGGCGTCGAGCTCGACGTCGCGGCCTTCCTCAACATTGGCAAGGACCACATCTCGCCCGTCGAGCACCCCACCTTCGAGGACTACTTCGCCTCCAAGCTCAAGATCTTCTCGCAGTGCCGCCACGCCGTGGTGAACCTGGGCACGCAGAACCTCGAGCGCGTGCTCGATGCCGCGCACCGCGGGGGCGAGCAGGGCGAAGCGCCCGAGCTCGTCTGCGTTTCCTCGGCTGGCCCCGAGCCCGTCGAGTGCGGCAGCTGCGACATGGTCTTCCCCGACATCTGGGCAACCGACGTGATACCCCAGGGTGCCTCCCTCTCGTTTGTGGCACACGGCACCACGAGGGACGGCCACCCCGCGAGCGGCGAGGTCAGGGATGCCTGGGAGCTCTCCGTCACCATTGGCTTCCCGGGCCTGTTCAACGTCGACAACGCCCTCGTGGCCATCGCCTGTGCCGAGCTGCTCGGCATCGATCACGCCTCGATCGCCACGGGCCTCGCCGCCTGCCGCGTGCCCGGGCGCATGGAGCTCATCGGCAACCCTGGCTCGCAGGTGCTCTGCGTGGTCGACTACGCCCACAACGCCCTCTCCTACCAGAGCTTCTTTTCCTCGATGGCCAAGGAGTTCCCAGGCAGGCGCATCGTGGCGCTCATCGGCGCGCCCGGCGGCAAGGCCTACGAGCGCCGCGTCGAGCTGCCCCAGCAGGCGGCCAAGTGGGCAAGCCACATCGTCGTGACCGAGGAGGACCCCGCGCACGACTCCAACGAGGACATCTGCCGCGAGATGGACGCCAACGTGCCCGCGGGCGCCACGCTCGCCGACGGCTCGCCCGTGACGCACGAGTACGTGCTCGACCGCCAGCAGGCCGTTGCCCGCTGCCTCGACGTGGCCCTCTCGTACAACCAGCCGGCCCTCGTGTGCCTGCTGGGCAAGGGCGACGAGACGCTCATCCACCGCGGCGACGAGTTCCAGCCCATGGTGCCCGACGCCAATGCGTTCAGGGACGCCGCAGCCAAGCGAAACATCAAGATCTAGGAGGCCTATGTCCAGCTACGCAACGTTTCCCTCCAAGCCCACCGGAGAGCTCGCCGAGAGGCTCCGCAAGGTTCGCTACGTCATCACCGACGCCGACGGCACGATGTTCACCGGCGCCAAGGCCACCGTCAACACCGCGGGCGAGCCCTCGGCCGAGCTCGTGCAGACGCTCGTCGAGCTCACCCGCGTGGGCGTGAGCGTCATCCCCTGCACCGGCCGCAACCGCGCCATGATCATGGAGGACGCCCGCGTCCTGGGATTTCCCGGCTGGATTGCCGAGATGGGTGGCGTGCTGTGCACCCGCCAGAGTAGCCAGCCCGAGTGGCACTACTTCACCGGTCGCATGCCCTATGACGAGGGCTGCGGCAAGACCCCGCATGACGTGATCTGGGAGACGGGCGTCATCGACGCGATGCTCGAGCGCTGGCCCGGCCACCTCGAGACCTACCACGACAACGGCGTTGGCTTTGAGTACCGCGAGGTCACGGTCTCCATGCGCGGCGACGCCCCCGAGGACGAGATGCAGGACATGCTCGACCACTGCGGCCTTCCGCTCTACCTGTCGGACAACGGCATGGTCGACCACATCTCCGGCGCGAGCAACCTCGCGTGCGACCACGCCCGCCCGCAAGGCATCCACACCTACCACATCACCCCGGCCGGCGTGAGCAAGGGCACGGGCATCGTGCGCTTCGTCGAGCTCGCGGGACTTGCCCCCGAGGAGGTCCTGGGCGCGGGCGACTCGCCGGCAGACTGCGTCATCGCCGACGCCGTGGGCACCTTCCTGTTCATGTGCAACGGCCTGGGGCACGACCGCGCCGCCGAGGAGCTCGCCGCGCGCGACAACATCCTCGTCTCGACCAAGCGCGCCACCGATGGCTGGGTCGACGCGATGCGCGGCCTGCTTGCCGCCAAGGAGTAGGTCCAGATAGAAAATGCCGAGAGCTGCAAATCGGACACTTAAGGGGCTGCGACCCTGCCCCAACTGTCCGATTTGCAGCTCTCGCACTCTTTCTTTCCGGCAGAAGCACCCAGCTGCGAGGCACAAGGAGAGCCCCAGGCTCCGGAGCGGACATTCCGCAGGCCGTAAGGCCGAGGACGTCCGCGAGGAACCTGGGGCTCTCCGCTGGGATGAATCGAGGCGAGCTTAGAAGTCGATGTCCGTGTCGTAGTAGCAGGCCTTGAGGATCTTCTCGAAGTCCGCGGCCTTGGTCTCGCGCGGGTTCTCCGGGGTGCAGGCGTCCTGCTCGGCGTTGGCAGCGATCTCGGGGAGCTTCGCGAGGAACTCCTCCTCGGAGACCATCTGCGGGTGCTCGGCGTCGACCTTCACGCCGCCGTTGGCGTAATCCTTGATGGACTGCGGGATGTTGAGCTCGTCGTTGAGGTCGCGGATCTTCTGGACCAGGGCAGCAATGAGCTCCTCGTTGGTCTCGCCGGGAAGGTGCAGGACCTCCTTGGCGACGTAGGCGTAGCGCTCGGCGGCACGCGGGTCCTTGGAGTTCCACTGGATGACCTTGCCGAGGTACATGGCGTTGGCGGCACCGTGGATGATGTGGCCGTTCTCGAAGGCGGCACCGGTCTTGTGGGCCATGGAGTGCACGATGCCCAGCAGGCCAGAGGAGAAGGCGATGCCGGCGATGCACTGGGCCTCGTGCATGTGCTGACGGGCCTCCTTGTCACCGGTGTAGGACTTCGGGAGCCACTCGACGATCTCGCGGATGCCGTGCAGGGCGTTGGCGTCGGTGAACATCGAGGCGAAGGTGGAGACGTAGGCCTCCATGCAGTGCGTCAGCGCATCCATGCCGGTGTGGGCGCAGAGCTTGGCGGGCATGGAGTAGGTGAGCTCGGGGTCGACGATGGCGACGTCAGGCGTGATGTTGAAGTCGGCCAGCGGATACTTGATGCCCTTGGCGTAGTCCGTGATGACGGAGAACGCGGTGACCTCGGTAGCGGTGCCGGAGGTCGAGGAGATGGCGCAGAAGTGGGCCTTCTGGCGCAGCTCCGGGAAGGAGAACGGCTGGATGATGTTGTCGAAGGACTCCTCGGGGTACTCGTAGAAGACCCACATGGCCTTGGCGGCGTCGATCGGGGAGCCACCGCCGAGGGCGATGATCCAGTCGGGCTCGAACTCGCGCATGGCCTCGGCGCCCTTCATGACCGTCTCGATGGACGGGTCGGACTCGACGCCCTCGAAGAGCTTGACCTCGAAGCCAGCCTCCTCGAGGTCGGCCTGGATGTCCTGCAGGAAGCCGCCGCGGCGCATCGAGCCGCCACCGGAGACGATGATGGCCTTGGAGCCCTTGAGGTTCTTGACCTCGTGGCGAGCGCCCTCACCAAAGTACAGATCACGCGGGTTGGTAAAACGTCCCATGGTGCATTCCTCCAATTCGAATTCCCAGCCAGTCTGTGGCCAGGCCCGGCCGCCCGTGCGAGCCGCCGGCTCTCCCCGAATAGTGGCGCCCGGACATGCCGGATGCGCCGTGCACAGCTGGATGCCAAAGCCCCTGAGGCAGCCAGCCAAGATGCTGCCACAAGCCATAAAACCCCAGCTTCAGGCCACATCTACATAGGATATTATCCATGTGGGCTTCTCAGTAGTCCGACCTTTCCGCGACCGTTGCAAAACCAGCCGCCCGCAGAAAAATACCCTTCGCCGATTTACAACCTCGATTGACCTCGTTCCGATGGACAAGTCGGCACGGCATGATAAGGGCGCCGACACCCCAAACGGTTGCCGGCGCCCCTCGCGTTTGGTCAGGCTTTTATGAGTCGCAGGTCGTCTACAGACCCGATGCTTCGATGGCCGCAACGGCGCGGCGCAGGCCCTCAGGCGGCAGCACGAGCGCCATGCGGACGAAGCCCTCGCCACCCGGGCCAAAGCTCGCGCCTGGCGTCACGATGACGCCCGCCTTCTCCATGAGCTCGAGGCAGAAGGCCATGGAGTCCGTGCGGCCGTGCGGCAGGCGCGCCCACACGAACATCGAGCCGTGGGCGTTGGGGCGCTCCCAGCCAATCGACTCGAGGCCGTCGCACAGGGCGTCGCGGCGCTCCTGATACCTGCGCTCCTGCTCGCGCACCTGCTCGCGCGGACCGGTGAGGGCGGCGATGGCGGCGCGCTGGATGGGGAGGAACATACCGTAGTCGCTCTGGGCACGCAACTTGCGTACCGCGGCGATGACGTCGGGGCGGCCCACGAGGAAGCTCACGCGGGCGCCGGTCATGTTAAACGACTTGGAGAGGCTGAAGAACTCGACACCCACCTCGGAGGCGCCCTCGTTCTCGAAGAAGCTGTGGCCCTCGACGCCGTCGAAGATAATGTCGCTGTAGGCGTTGTCGTGGACGATCAGCAGGTCGTGGGCGCGGGCGAACTCGATGATCTGGGCGTAGACCTCGGGCGTGCCCACCGAGCCCACGGGGTTGGCCGGCAGCGACACCACCATGTACTTGGCGCGGTCGGCCACGGCCGAGTCGATGCGCGAGACATCGGGCAAGAAGTTCGTCTCGGCACTGAGGGGATAGAAGGCGAGGTCGGCGCCGGCGATGAGGGCCGAGGCGCGGAACAGCGGGTAGCAGGGGTCGGGCACGAGCACGAGGTCGCCCTCGTCGAGAAGGGCCGAGGCCATGCGGCCCATGCCCTCCTGCGTGCCGTTGACGCTCATGATCATGTTGGGCTCGAGGCCCTCGACGCCAAAGCGGCTGGCGTAGTAGTCGATGACAGCTTGGGTGAGCTCGGGCAGGTCTGCCAGAGCGTACTTCCACATGTTGGAGTCCTTGGCGGCCTCGACCAGCGCCTCCTTGACGTGCGCGGGCGGCTCGAAATCGGGCGTGCCCACCGACAGGTCGATGACCTCGCGGCCCTGCGCCTCGAGCTCGCGACGGCGCGCGTTGAGCGAGGCAAACACCTCGTCGCCAAATCGGTCGAGTCGCTTCGAGAACCGCATGGGAACCTCCGTTGTGGGCTTGGGCGCATCGTGCGCGTGCATACAAGGGCTCATTCTACGCCGCGAGCGGGTGGCGCGGCGCGGTAGGACGAGACGGACGCGCAGCAGGCATGCGGGCCGCGGCCGGCACATCAGCCACTAGAGGGTGGCGAGCAGGGCCTCGCAGCCGGCGCGGACGTCGCGGTAGGCGTCGTCGAAGTTGCCGGTCCACCAGGGGTCGGCCACGTCGCGGACGGTGCCGTCGTGCAGGTGGGCGCGCGGGCGAAAGCTCGAGTCCTCGGGGATGAACGAGAGGAGCTTGGCGCACTTGTGCTCGGGATCGTTGTTGAACAGGCGCATGAGCGCCCACTCGTTGTCCTCGTCCATGTAGACGATGAGGCCCCACTTGTCGTACTCCGCGGCGCGGACGCGGCGAGCGTGGTGAGCAACGAGCGAAATGTGCTCGCGGCGGAGCTTCTCGGCAGTGCCGCGGTGCGGCGGGTTGCCGCTCTCCTCGGAGCTCGTACCTGCGGAGTCGATGACAAACTCGTCGGCGCGGCCCGCCTCGTCAACCAGATATTGCATGACGGACTGGGCCATCGTCGAGCGGCAGATGTTGCCAAGGCAAACAAACAGGATGCGGTGCATGGGCCTCCCCTTCTGGAGACATTCGTTTACGCGTCTTTCGATGTTAGCCCACCGCCGCGCGCTCGCCCCGCGTGTCCGTCGCGACAATCCGGGCGACGAGCTCATGGACGTTGCGCCACTTGCAACGGTCCTCGTCCTTCTCTCGGCCGGCCTCTTCCTTGTTAGCCGAAGCATCCGGAACTAAGACACCCCAGCCTTTGCAGTGGACAACAAACGGGCCCGAGCTTGTGTACAGCTCGGGCCCGCGCTGGTTACGCCATGCGCTCGCTGCTATTTGGCCCTACCGCGAAGGCCGCGGACGGGACCAGACGGCAGGGGGATGTTGAGACCCAGCAAGAAGTTGATGAGCCACACAAAGAAGAGCAGCACAAGGATGGGGATGACGCAGTCGGTCACGATCATCACGGCAAACGACTCGACGAGCGTGGCGATGGCTCCCTTGGCCCAGTCGAGCACCGAATTGGCCCCGTTCATGAGCGCGCTGGCGGCGCCCGTCGCGGCGTCGGCCACGCCCTGGCCAATGCCGCCCAGCCAGTTGGCAAAGTCGCTGAGCGGGTTTGACTCACCCGAGTCGTGGTTCGAACTCGAGCTGGAGCCGCTCGTCTCGGCTTGCTCGGATTGCTCGCCCACGGCCTCCGCGCCCTGGTTCACCTGCTCCGCCACGGCCGAGGCGTCGTAGTTGAACGTGCTCTCGATAAGTCCGGACACCCCGACGCTCGCCGGCACGAGCGCTACCATCGCCACCGCGAGCAGCACAAGGCGCAGCACCAGCCCGCGAATCCTCGCGCGCGTGGACTCGCCAAGGCGCGCAAGGAGCAACACGACTCCCAAGCCGCACGCCAGTGGCACCACAATTCTGCAGGCCGCAAGCCCCAGAATCGTAAGCAGATACTTCTCGAGATAGATTGCCGCAAGCACTATGCCCAGGTTGGCCGCGATGTCGAGCAGCTTGCCCGAGATTCCCGAACCTCCCGGGAAGAACGACGTGGCAACCGAGGCCGCCGTCGAGGCACCCACGAGGGCCGTGACGTCCGCTGCCTTCTTGTCGAGCGCCACGATAGTACCGGCATGCGTGTCGGGAGAGGAGGCAAGCGTCGCCAGTGGGAAGAAGCTCAGCAGCGCGATGAGCACCATGGCCACGCAGCCAATGATCTTGGCGCGCCGGCTCAGGGGCTCGCTGCCTTCGGGCGAAGGGATGGGCACGGGCTGCCCAGCCGGTTGCCGCGTCTCGGTCTTCTCGAGCTCGTTCATGGCATGCTCCTTCTCGTCGAATACCAGCATGGGCAGCTCACTGCTTATCTACCCCTCCTCGACGCGCAACGTAGAGCCGGTGCGCCCGCGCTCGACCACGATCTTGCGCCCAATGCTCTGGCGCAGCAGCTCGACGTGGCTGATGATGCCCACGAGCTTGTTGCCGTTCTCGGGGCCCGTGAGCGTGCGCATCGTGAGGGCGAGCGACTCCTCGTCGAGCGTGCCAAAGCCCTCGTCGACGAACATCGTGTCGAGCTCGATGCCACCGGCATGCGCTTGAACCACGTCGGACAGCCCCAGCGCCAGGGCAAGGGATGCCTTGAACGACTCGCCGCCCGAGAGCGATGACGCGTCGCGTTCCTTGCCCGTGAAAGCGTCAAGAACATCGAGGTCAAGGCCCGTTTGCGCACTGCCCGAGGTCTCGGCGGAGAACCCGCGGCGAACGAGCTCGTAGCGACCGTCGGTCATGACGGAGAGGCGCTGGTTTGCCGCCGCAAGCACGCGGTCGAGCCAACGCATCTGCAGGTACGTCTCGAAGCTCACGCGCCTCTTGCCCGAGAGCTGGCCGTTTGCCGTCCTCGACAGCGTGTCCATCTCGGCCAGGCGAGTTGCGAGGTCGCGCGCCTCTCCACCCAGTGCCTCGATCTGGCCGGCCAAGCTCGCGTTGGCCTTCCTGCGCGCACGGACCATCTCACGCTCCTCGTCCACACGCGCTTTCTCGGTACGGGCAGCGGCAAGCTGTGCGGCGGCATCCTCGGCGGACCCGCCATCATGCTCAAGCCGCGCGACCTGCCCCTCGAGGCCGCGCTTGCGCTCCTCGAGCACGTTGAGCTGGCGCTCCAGTTCCGCAGCCTTCGCCTGGGCGGCTTCGAGCTGGCAGTCGAAGTCCTCGACGAGGGCGCTCTTGCGCGCCCGCTCAGACTCGACCTCCTCGCGAGAGCCCGAGCTCAGCTGCGCGCCAATCGCCTCGGCGGCAGCGTGGGCGCTCGCCAGCTCGCGCTGCGCGACAGCGGCCTCCTCCCGAGCCGCCCCCATCGCCTCCTCGAGCGCGGCAACCTCCTTTTCGCTGGAAGCCACGCGCTCCTTGGCCTCTTTCAGCTCACCGACGGCACGGGTGGCCACCTGCACGCGCTCTTCCGCGCCAGCGAGCGCATCCCCCGCGACGGCGAGGGCGACGTTGGCCGCTTGGGCGTCCCGCTCCAAGAGCGTCCCCGCGAACTCGTTGAGGGCGGCCTCGCGCTCCCTGAACCTGGCCTGTGCCTCGTTTGCCGCATCCTGGCAGGCAGCCGCTCGCTCCTGAAGGGTGACCTGGCACTTCTCGGCCCGAGCGACCAGGATTTCGTTTTTCTCGAGCTCATCGACGCGTGCGAGAAGAACGGCAAGCTCTCGGTCTGCCTCCCTCTTCTCGCCCGTCAGCTTGGCGCCCAGCGCCTCGATCTGCTCGCAGGTGCCAAGGCGTTCCACGGCGGCATCGAGCTCTGCCTGCGCGGTCTCGGCCTGCTTGCGGGCCGCGGCCACGGCGGCGGACTTCTCGTTGGCGCAACCCGCTGCCTTGTCCGCCCTCTCCTTGGCACGGTCGAGCTCGTCGCGCGTGGGAACCGCGCCCTCGTGCACCGTGGGATGGGGATGCGCGGTCGAGCCGCACACGGGACAGGGCTCGCCCTCCCTGAGCTCGGCGGCCAGCACGCCCGCCTGACCATCGAGGAAGGCCTGGCGAAGCGCCGTGTAGGCCCCGTCCTTCGCATTCATCTCGGTACGAGCCGCAGCGTAGACGCTCGTTGCCCTCTCCAGCTCGTCAGAGCGCTCGGCAACGGCAACCTCGCGTGCATGAACCTCCTGGTAGTTCGCGCGCGCCTCGGCAAGCTTGCGTCCAAGTTCAACGACGGCTGCCCTGGCGCGCTCGCACTCGGCTGGCGCGCCGGCCAGCGAGGCCGCGCGGTCGTTCAAGCCCTCAAGCTCGGCACGCGCCGCCTCAAGGTTGGACTCCGCCTGCTCCAGCTCGGCTTCCTTGGCCTTCGCGGCATCCCCCAGCTTCTCGAGCTCGGCCTGGCGGTGCGCAAGCTCGGCGAGGCGCTCGCAGGCCTCCTTGGCCTCCTCGAATGCCTTCCGTGCCGCGTCTTGATCGCCCTTGGCGCGCTCGAGTTCAACGGGGGCATCCGCGTGCGCAGCCATGCGGGCACGCCCCAGCTCGAGCCGCTCGCACGCACCGTCATGGTCGATGGCGAGCTTCTCGGCAGCGCTCTGCTTCGCCTTGGCCTCCTGGGCGGCCTCGACCTCCTCGGCCCTTGCCTCGTCGAGCCTCCTCAACGCCTCGAGCTCCTGGTCAAGGCGTGCCACCTGGGCGGCAAGTCCCTCGCGGGTGGGCTTGCGCGCCTCGAGCTCCGCAAGCTTGTCGCGCGCGGGCGCCACCTTCTGCCCCGCCGCCACAAACTCGCTGGCGGCCTGCGCAAGTTGCCTCTTGCAATCGGCAAGGCGGGTCGCGCGGTCTGCCAGGGTCACGAGCCGCTCGACCTCGCTGGCCGCGCTGGCGCACGTCTCGTCAAGGGCAACGAGCGCCCGCCCATCGGCCTCGTCTTGCTCCGCGATAAGGGCCAGGGCCTCGTCGGCGTTGGGCAGCGAGGCCTCACACAGGGCCTCCGCCCTCTCTGCACGCTCCTCGCCCTCCACCTGGATGTTGGGCACGAGGGCAAGGAGCTTCTCCCTGCCTGCGCGGCCCCGCTCCTCAAGCTCGCCCGCACGGGCCTTCAGGGCCCTCTGGAAGCTCTCGTAGGGAGCCGTGCCAAAGAGCCTGCGCATGATCTTGCCGCGCTCGCTGGTGTCTGCCTTGAGGAGGCGGCGGAAGTCTCCCTGCGCGATCATCACCACCTGCGAGAACTGGTTGCGGTCGATGCCCAGCAGCTCCTGGATTGCCTCGTTGGCCTCCTTCATGCGCGTGATGGGCGCCTCGCCCCCAGCCATGAAGCTTACGCCGGCGAGCTGCGTCGCCATGCCCTCGCCGCGCTTCTTGGGGCGCTCGTACTCGGGGTTGCGGCGCACGGTGTAGGCCTTGCCATGGTGAACGAACTCGAGCTCAACGTAGGTGGGCGTCTCCTTCTTGGCAAAGTCGCTGCGCAGGCTGCGCGTGGTGCGGTCCGAGCCGCTCGCCTGCCCAAACAGGGCAAACGAGATCGCGTCGAAGATGGTGGTCTTGCCGGCACCCGTGTCACCGCAGATGAGGTAGAGGCCGTGCGCGCCCAGGCGGTCGAAGTCGATGGTGACCTCGCCCGCATAGGGGCCAAACGCGCTGATGGTGAGTTTGGTGGGTCTCATCTACTTCTCCTCAATCTTCTTGAGCTCGTCGACGACCACGCCGCGCTGGGCATCCGTGAGCTCGCTTCCGTTCTGCAGCTCGTAGAACTCGCAGAACAGGTCAAGCGGGCTCGCGCCGTCCTCGCCCGCCGCCGGGGCGTCCGAGGACACGCCGGCGGCGCGCGTTCGGGCGTTGTCATACTCGAGGCTCATGACGTTGGGATAGACCTCGCGCAGCTGCGCCAGGGCGTCAAGCACGGGGTTCTCGTCGGTCAGCACGGCGTAGATGTAGTCCTCGCGGCTGGTTCCGGGCTCGCCAGCGACCTCGCTCGACACGAGGCGCTCGAGCGGCCCTCGCAGGCGGCGCAGGTCATGGAGGGGCTCAAGCGCCGCGAGCTCGATGGCGGGCTCGTCGCCGGGCTTGCCCAGCTCGACCAGGGTGGCTGACTTCTGGCCGCGCCACTCGGAGAGGGAGTACTTGAGGATGGAGCCAGAGTAGCGCACGGCATCGCGGCCCACGCGCTGGGCACCGTGGACGTGCCCCAGTGCCACGTAGTCAAACGGGTCGAACACGCTCGCGTCGACGTTGTCCATGCCGCCCAGCGACAGCTCCGAGGCGCAGCGCTCGGGCGAGATGCCGCCACTCGTCACGAACTGGTGGGCCACGCAGACGTTGCGCACGCGCCGGCCCTCTTCGTCAACATCACGCAGCTCGCAGGCGTCGACCACCACGCGCAGGGCGTCGGTGTAGTCCAAGACCTGCGCGTCCGGAAAGAAGTGGCGCACCGTTGCGGGCTGCAGGAAGGGAATGGGCCAGACGTCGACCGGGCCAAGCTCGTCTGTCAGGCGCACGGGCTCGATACGGCCGTCGAAGACCGGCGACACGTGGATGCCCTGGTTGGCGAGCAGGCTCGAGGCATAGGCCACGCGCTCGGCCGAGTCATGGTTGCCCGCGGTCACGATGGCCGGGACGCCCGTGGCGGCGAGCTGGGCGAGGAACCAATCGACGAGGGCCACGGCGTCCGCGCTGGGCATCGAGCGGTCATAGAGGTCGCCCGCGACGAGCACCGCATCGACGCCGCGCCCGCCAATCATTCCTATGACCTGCTCGAGCACATGGCGCTGGTCCTCGAGCAGGGAAAACTCGCACACCGACTTTCCGATGTGCAAATCCGAGATGTGCAGCAGCCTCATGGCCCCTCCCTAGGGTCGAACCGGGATCGAATTCCAATTGTCTCCATTGTATTGCTCGCCCCTGACACTATTTCTCAGTCACGTGACAGGGGGCTGGTCTTCCGTCTCCGCAGATTGGGGACAAAAGACCCGCCCCCGTCCCCGCGCCCCGCGTCCCGCGTCACCGGGCGTGGGCCAAACGGCCCACCCGCATGTCTCCCCACCGCTTATAGGCGGTAAAACCACTTATAAGTGGTGGTGGAATACGGCCACAAACCACATATTTGAGCCATGCCGACTCAAGACACATACTCCCTCACCTGCGCCTTTGCGAAGAAGTTCGCTCTGCGTCTGCGCAGTCTGCGCGAAAGCAGGGGCCTCACCCAGGAGAAGGTCGCCGAGCTTGCCGGCATGAACACGAACACCTACCAAAAGTACGAGCGCGGCATCCTCGACGAGGACAAGCCCGCCAACCCTCGCCTGTCGTCGCTCCTCTCGATTGCCAGCGCATTTGAAATGGACGTGAGCGAGCTGCTCGTAGTCGAGTACGATAGCTCCGTCACCGGACGCGCGACCCTAGCCGGCCAAAACCTCGACCCAGCCTGGACAGGGCAGCACCGCGACGGCGTAACGACCATATAACTCCAGCTCGGAGGTCACATGTACGGACTGCAGGCCGAGGCCCACTTCGACGGTGCCCACTTCCTCACCAACTACTACGGCAAGTGCGAGAACCTCCACGGCCACCGCTGGCGCGTCGTCGCCACGATCGAGGTCGAGCAGCTGCAGGACGGCACCGGCGCCGGAGGCGGCCTTCGCGAGGACGGTACGCAGACCGGCGACGGCACGATGCGCGACATGGTCGTCGACTTTGGCGTCTTCAAGCGCGTCGTCGCCGAGGTAGCAGGCGAGCTCGACCACACCTTCCTCGTCGAGGAGGGGTCGCTTGCGCCCGCGACCATCGCGGCACTCGAGAGCGAGGGCTTCACCCTGACCATCCTGCCCTTCCGCACCACGGCCGAGAACCTCGCCCGCTGGTTCTACGAGCGCCTCGAGCAGCGCGGCCTGCCCGTCTCGCAGGTCGAAGTCGACGAGACGCCCAACAACCGCGCCTTCTACGCTGCAAGCGGTCACGTAGGCCGCTAGCTGAAGCTTTGTCGCTCCATTTGCACTGGGGTGCCCCGCTGTCAACACCCGAACATAGCGTGACGGCCTTGTGGTCGTTTCAGAATCGCCATCCTTAGTGTCCGATTCGCGTTGCATCATGGGTTCACAGGAAAACGAACACGTGTTTGCGAGCGGAGGCGAGGCACATGACAGGCACCACACCCCGGCGCGCGGCCATGCCCAGCGACCCCACAGACACAGGGCACGTCTACCTCTGCATCGACCTCAAGAGCTTCTACGCCTCCGTCGAGTGCGCGGACCTTGGGCTCGACCCGTTTAAGACCAACCTCGTCGTGGCAGACACGAGCCGCGGCCCCGGCACCATCTGCCTGGCGCTCTCCCCCGCCATCAAGGCCTGCGGCCTGTCGGGCCGCCCACGGCTGTTCCAGATTCCCAAGAACATCCGCTACCGCGCCATCAGGCCCCACATGCGCCGCTACATGGAGGTATCGGCGCAAATCTATAGCATCTATCTGCGCTTCATTGCCAAGGAAGACATCCACGTCTACTCGATCGACGAGTGCTTCATCGACGCCACGCCCTACCTTGCGCTCTACCAGACAGACGGGGCAGGCCTCGCGCGTATGCTCATGGACACCGTCTATGCCGAGACGCGCATCTGCGCCACAGCCGGCGTGGGCACCAACCTCTTCCTCGCCAAGGTGGCGCTCGACATCCTCGCCAAGCACGAGCCCAGCCACATCGGCGTGCTCGACGGCCCCACGTTTCGCCAGAAGATCTGGCACCATCGTCCCATCACGGACATCTGGCAGGTGGGCCCGGGCATCGCGCGCAGGCTCGCCCGCCTGGGCGCCTACGACCTCGCGGGGGTCGTCGCCATCGACGAGGCAACCCTGCGCCGCGAGTTCGGCGTCAACGCGGTCCACCTCGCCGAGCACGCCCGCGGCATCGAGAACTGCACCATTGGCCAGATCCAAGCCTACGAGCCGCAGCAGCACTCCATCAGCGTGGGCCAGGTGCTCACGCACCCCTACACGGCAGACGAGGCGCTCACCGTCGTGCGCGAGATGGTCGACGAGGGCGTTCTCGACCTCATCGGCAAGGGCCTGGCCTGCGGCCACGTCTCGCTATGGGTTGGCTACCACATGGATGTGACGGACTGGGAGCTCGCCTGCGTCCGGCGCGGCCCGCACGCCGCGGCCTCGCACAAGCTCGCGGCCCACACCTCGTCGCGCGAGGCGCTCATGCGCGAGGTCGAGCGCCTGTTTGCCGAGGTCGTGGACACGCGGCGCAAGGTCAAGCGCCTGAGCATAGGCCTTGGCGCCCTCATCTCCCAGAGCCTTGCCGAGCCCACGCTGTTCGTAGACGTGCAGGCCGAGGAGACTGAGCGCAGGCTCGTCGCCACGACGCTCGCCGTAAAGCAGCGGTTTGGAAAGAACGCGATCATCCGCGGCCGAAGCTTCCGCGAGGAGGCCACGGGGCGTGACCGCAACGCACAGGTGGGAGGACACCATGCATAACAGCCTTCTTGGTTCGGAGAGCTCGCCCGTGGCACGCGCCGCCACCCCAACCGACGCCGCGCAGTTCATGCCGTTCGCGGCCCTCACCGGCTACTACGACGTCGTGCGCGAGCAGGAGCGCGTCCGCGAGCCGCGCCACACCATGACCGAGGAGCGCACCGAGCAGATCTCGCGAATGCTCTCGCGCCTGGACAAGGGCAGCGAGGTGCGCGTCACCTACTACGCGCGGGACTCCTACGAGACCTGCGTGGGTACGGTGCGCCAGATCGACGCCGCCTTCAGGACGCTCGAGCTCACGCAGGGCGGCTCCCGCTCGAGCAGGCGCATCCTGTTCGAGGACATCTGGGAAATCGACTGGCTCGGCTAGGCACGGTCCGACGCCTCGCCGAGGCACGGAGGGCGGGGTCGGCGGTTCCGTCACCACGGGCGTAGTCCCGCACGGCCAGCACGGGGCGGCAACCACCCGGGGCGTCCGCGCGTACAATGGCACGGACACGAGAGGAGCCCGCATGGCAGAACAGACAGCGAGGTACGAGGAGAGGCGGCGCCTCGAGGCAGACCGCTTCGAGGTCTCCGTTGGCAGGCTGCACGTCAACGACGCTGACTTTCCCTACTCGTTCATACGCATTCGCCCGGGCGTGTGCGTCCTGCCCCTCATCGAGGGCGAGGGTGAGCCCCAGACCGTGCTCATCCGCCAGTTCCGCCCCGCCACGGGCAGCATGCAGGTCGAGCTTCCGGCCGGCGCCATCGACGAAGGCGAGCAGCCCCGCGACACGGCGGCGCGCGAGCTGGCCGAGGAGACGGGCTACGTGGCCTCCGAGCTCGTTGACCTGGGCCCCTTCCACCCCTCGCCCGGTGCCACCGCTGAGACGATCCACCTGTTCCTTGCCCGCTGCGGCGGGCAGACGAGTGACGCGCGCCCAGACGCCAGCGAGGACATACGCCAGCGGGTGGTGCCCCTCTCCCATCTCGAGGGCCTCATCGCAAGCGGCGAGTTCCGCCACGGCGCGGGGCTCGCGGCCTGGGCGCGTGCGCAGGCGCGCGGCCTGCTGAGCGACCAGGCACAACCGGCAACGCCACGGCCCGCGCCGCAGGCAGGGGATGTCGCGCGTGCCGCCGGCCAGGCGGAGATGCGCTCATGACAAGCGAGTCTCCCCTCGACATCCTGCGGCGCGTCTTTGGCTACCCAAGCTTTCGCGCGCACCAGGAGCAGATCATCGACGCCGCCCTTGCCGGGCAAGACGTCATGGCCGTCATGCCCACCTCGGCAGGCAAGTCGATCTGCTACCAGGTGCCCGCCCTGGCCCTCGGCGGCCTCACCGTCGTGGTGTCGCCCCTCATCTCGCTCATGAGCGACCAGGTCTGCGCCCTGCGCGAGTTGGGCGTCGCCGCGGCCTGCCTCAACAGCTCGCTCGCCGCGCCCGACCGCCTCCAGATTCTCGACCAGGCGCGGGCGGGCGAGCTCACGCTGCTCTACGTGGCGCCCGAGCGCCTCGACGACCCCGCCTTTCTCGACCTGACGCACGAGCAGCCGCCCCGCCTGCTCGCCATCGACGAGGCCCACTGCATCTCGCAGTGGGGCAACGACTTTCGTCCCAGCTACCAGCGCATTCGCGAGTTCGTCGACCAACTCGAGACCCGCTGCCCCGTCATGGCGCTCACCGCAACCGCCACCCGCCAGGTGCGCGAGGACATCGAGGGCTCCCTTGGCCTCGAGAACCCCCTGCGCGTCGTGGCGAGCTTCGACAGGCCCAACCTCTCGTTTGCGGTCGAGCGGCCCACAAGCAGGCGCGCCAAGGACGAGGCGCTCGCGCGCTTCGTCGCCGACCGGCCGGAGCGCAGCGGCATCATCTACTGCATGAGCCGCCGCTCCGTCGAGCAGGTCTGCGACGACCTCTGCGAGCGCGGCATCGCCGCCACCCGCTACCACGCGGGTCTCTCCCCCGACGAGCGCGAGCGCAACCAGGCAGACTTCATCTATGACCGCAAGGCCGTCATGGTGGCCACGAACGCCTTTGGCATGGGCATCGACAAGAGCAACGTGAGCTACGTCGTGCACTACAACCTGCCACTCTCGCTCGAGAACTACTACCAGGAGGCGGGCCGTGCCGGCCGCGACGGCACGGCGGCCGAGTGCCTGCTGCTCTACAGCCCCGCGGACGTCCACACGGCGGAGTTTCTCCTCTCGCGCACCGAGCGCTCGGACCTCACGCCCGAGCAGCTCGAGCAGCTGCGCCAGGCAGACGACGCCCGCCTGCGCCAGATGGTCTTCTACGCCACTACCACCAACTGCCTGCGCTCGTTCATCCTGCGCTACTTTGGCGAGGAGGCCCCGGCCTACTGCGGCAACTGCTCGAACTGCCTCGCAGACTTCGAGGAGACGGACGAGCGCACCAACGCTCTCAAGATCGTGAGCTGCGTGGCCCGCGTGCGCCAGCAGGCCCGCGCGCAGGGAATGTATGCCGAGAGCGTTGGCGCGGGCCTCATCGTCGACATCCTGCGTGGCTCGCGCGCCGCCCGCGTGCTCGAGCGCGGCTACGACGCCCTGTCGACCTACGGCATCATGGCAGACGTCCCCGTGCCGCAGATTCGCTCGCTCATCGACGAGCTCGTCTACCGCGGCGTGCTCGGCCGCTCGGCGGGCAACTTCCCCACCATTACCCTCACCGCCCGCAGCGGCGCCTTCCTGCGCTCGACCGAGCCCCTCCTCGTCAAGGTTGCCAAGGGCAGGCCTCGGCCGGCCAAGCGCGCCCGCACCGCCCAGGACGCAACGGCGGAGCGCGCGGACCTCACGCCCGAGCAGGCCCAGCTCTTCTCGGCCCTGCGCACGCTGCGCACCGAGCTCGCCCGCGAGCAGCAGATTCCGCCCTACCTCATCTTCAACAACGCCACGCTCGAGGACATGTGCCGCAAGCGCCCCCGCAGCACGGAGGAGCTGCTCGAGGTAAGCGGCGTGGGCGCCAAGAAGGCCGAGCGCTACGGGGAGGCCTTCCTCGAGGCCATCGCCAACGCGCCCGGCTGGTCGCCCGAGCGTTTCTGATCGGTGAACTTCGCCAGGCGGCCCGGCGTGGCGTGGCACGCGCCTCGCATCGCATTCCTACAATTGCGCTAGGAGATGATTTGCATGGACAACGCCACCAAGAGCTCGGTCCAGGAGGCGCTCGCGGCGCTGGGCCTCTCGCCCAGTCGCCTCATCAAGGACACCACGCGCGAGCAGCGTATCGAGATCATCGAGCGCTCGCTGTCGTGGTGTGGCGAGGGCAGCTGCGACAACTGCGGCTCGTGCCGCCTGGGGTCGGGCGACCCCTGGAAGACCTACGCGCCCTACATCGACGGCCTCAAGGAAATCGACGAGATTAACGCCGAGATAGCGGCGGCTCGCGAGAGCCACCTCGAGCGAGGCTAGCGGCCCGTCGGCTACAATCGCACAGAGCACAAACACACCGCCGCGCCCATCCGCGCGGTACAGCTACGCAAAGGAGAGCACATGCGCACCGTGAACGTTGGCATCATCGGCCTGGGCACCGTGGGCGGCGGCGTCGCCCGCCTCATCCTGAGCCACCACAACGAGTATCTTGCCAGCTATGGCATCGACCTGGGCATCGCCCGCGCCTGCGCGCTCGACCCCGGGGCGGCCCGCGCCTGCGGCATCGCCGACGACACCTTCACCACCGATTGGCACGACGTCGTGAGCGACCCGGCCGTCGACGTCGTAGTCGAGCTCATCGGTGGCGAGCACCCCGCCACCGAGATCTACGAGGCGGCCTTCGCCAACGGCAAGCACGTCGTCACCGCCAACAAGGCCCTGCTCGGCCGTCACGTCGAGGCGCTTGCCGCCAAGGCACGCGCCAACGGCGTGCAGCTCAAGTGCGAGGCGAGCTGCGGCGGCGGCATCCCCATCGTGAGCACCCTCGAGCACGACCTCGTGGGCAACAAGATCCTCACCATCGCCGGCATCCTCAACGGCACCACCAACTACATCCTGTCGCGCATGGAGTCCGAGGGCGCCGACTATGCCGACGTCCTGGCAGACGCCCAGGCCAAGGGCTACGCCGAGGCCGATCCCTCGGCCGACGTCGACGGCTTTGACGCCGCAAGCAAGACGGCCATCCTCGCCTCGATTGGCTTCCGCACCCGCGTCACCACCGACGACGTCTTCCAGCAGGGCATCCGCACCATCGCCGCTGAGGATATCGCCGCCGCGCACGAGCTTGGCTACACCATCAAGCTACTTGGCATCGCCCGCAACACCAGCGACGGCGTCGACGTGCGCGTACACCCCACAATGATCCCGCTCGACCACCAACTCGCCAAGGTCTCCGGCGCCATGAACGCCGTGTACGTCGTGGGCGACGCCGTAGGCGAGACGATGTTCTACGGCGCCGGCGCCGGCTCCTTCCCCACCGCGAGTGCCGTCGTGGGCGACATCCTCACCCTCGCCGACCCCATCAGCCACGGCTCGGCGCCCCTGCCCGAGGCCGAGCCCTTCCAGCACACGCTGCCGCTGCGCCCCATGGACGAGCTCGAGACCAAGTACTACGTGCGCCTTGCCGTCGCCGACCGCGTGGGCGCGCTCGCCGAGGTCGTCAACGTCTTCGCCAAGCACGACATCTCGATCTCGCTCATCAACCAGCTCGAGGACGGCACGGCAGACGGCGACGCCTGCTCCGTCATCTTCCTGACGCACGAGGCCCTCGAGAAGAACATGCAGGCCGCCGCGGCCGAGCTCACGCAGGCGAGCTGCGTGCGCGCCGTCGCCAACGTGCTGCGCATCGAGGACACCAACGCCTGGACCGATGGCGTCATGGCCAACTAGCCGCAGCTCACAGTACTCATCGCCACAAAGAGGAACCCTCCGAAGCCAGCTTCGGAGGGTTCCTCTCGCTATCTGCGTATGCGTGGCGCCTAGGCGAGCGCGGCGGCGATGGCGGCGCAGAAGGCCGGGATGTCGTCGGGGCAGCGGCTCGTGATAAGCGTCTGGCCGTCGGAGTCGTCGACGTGGGCCTCCTCGTCGACCCACACGAAGCCGCCGTTCTCCATGTCGATGCGGTTGAACTCGCAGCTCGTCACCGTCTTGCCCTTGGCGACACCGGCGTTCACGAGCAGCCACGGGCCGTGGCAGATGCAGGCCACGACCTTCTTGGCGTCCATGAATTCACGCATGATGCGGTGCGCTTCGGGGTTGATGCGCAGACGGTCCATGTTGACGGTGCCGCCCGGGACGATGAGGACGTCGTAGCCCTCGGCGCCGGCCTCGGCGAGGCTCTTGTCTGGCACGATCTGCTGAGAGTCGTAGCGGTCGCCCGTGACGCAGTCGACAGGGTTGCTCGCCGCGGCAATCGTGACCTCGGCGCCAGCCTCGCGCAGGAACTTCGCAGGCTCGAGAAGCTCGGGCTCCTCGGTGCCGTAGCCCTCGACGATGATCAGGGCGCTCTTTCCGGTAAGGTCTGCCATGTTCCCTCCTTTGGTGCGGCGCGAGGCCGCGAGGATTCTGCCAACAGTGGCAGCGTACGCATCAAAGGTAGGCCGCAAACCCTCTAATTCGCGAGCGGGGGCATGCGGTCGGCAGACAAGCGCCCTACTCGACGCCGCGCTCAGAGAGGCCCACGCAGCCCTCACGCTCCACGGCCTCTCCCGCCAGGGCGCGCACGCAGCGCCCAACGCCGCGAGCCGCCTGCTCGAGGGGCACGTTCCTGGCGTCAACCAGCAGGCGGCCCACCCCCGCCCGCGCCAGCTCGAGCGCCTCGGGCACAAGGTCGACCGGCTCGTCGAGGTAGACGCGCGACCTACCGCGTCCATCGGTCCTCACGGGCAGGGCGCGCTCGTCGATGTTCACGAGCCAGTGGCTCTTGTAACGGTACCGACAGTTCGCATGGTCGCGGTCGCACGCGTAGGCAACCTGCAGCGCGCAGTGTTCGCAGGTCATGAGGCGCGGCCGACCAAAGACGCACGCGCCAACGGGCAGGGCGCCCGCGCGGGCAAGGCGGCACATCTGGCCCAGCGACAGCTCGGGCGAGAGCCAGGCGAGGCAAGCCCCCATGGCGTCGAGCGCGCGCAGGGCAGCGGCGTTGTGCGCGGGAATGCAGCCGCGCGCCTCGGCCAGGGCACCCCGCTCGCAGGCAAGCGCCAGCTCGGAGACGTTTCCCACCGCAACGGACCGCCCCTCCATGACCCAGGGATCAAGGCGGGCGTGGTCGCCCTCGCGACACACCTCGTCGAGCACGGGCACAACCAGGCCGCGACGCACCTCATCCGCCAGCCCCTCTGCAGGCTCACGGTCAATGACGTCGAGGTAGATGCGGGTGGCACCGGCCTCGCGCAGCTCGCGCGCGTCGTCGGGGGCGCTCACCAGCGCACAGATCTCACAGCTCTCGCTCAAGCCTGCTCACCGCCTCGGCCGCCTCGCACACCAGCTCCACGCTCCGCGTCACACGCACGTCGGCGCCAGACGGCACGGCGCGCGGCACCCTCACCACAACGCGCTCGCCCGCAGCCACCGCACGCGGCGCCACAACCACCAGGAAGCGCGTGGGCTCGCTCGCGTGGCGCAGCTCGAGCGAGTCGCCGGCGTCCACTGGGGCGTCGAGCTCAAGCTCGATGGTGCCCCTTAGCTGCTGGCCGTCGCGCGGGACAAAGCCCGGCTCGGGCTCAAAGCCCAGCACGTGGCCCACGAGCTCGCCTCGGTTGCCGCTGCGCTCGTAGCTCATGAGGCCGTTGCCAGACTCGCCGAGAAGGTAGCAGTCGACGAGCCCTCGATTGAAGCTGCGTTTGAGGCGGCGGCGCAGCGCCTCCCCGTTAGGCTGCCCGCCCGCGGCGAGGGCGTCGAGCGCCACGCGGTAGGCGCTCGTCACGGCATAGACGTAAGGGCTCGGCTTCATGCGGCCCTCGAGCTTGAGGGAGGCCACGCCCGCACGGGCGAGCGCACGCACGTCTCCCACCACGCAGTTGTCGCGCGTGCACAGGGCGCGCTCGCGCTCGGCCGGCTGCAGGCGCACGCCCTCCTCTCCCACCAGGTCAAACGGCAGGCGGCAGGGCTGGGCGCACATGCCACGGTTGGGAGAGCGGCCCTCGCGCAGAAAGCTCGAGAGCATGCATGCCCCCGAGTAGCTGGGGCATATTGCCCCGTGCGAGAAAACCTCGAGCTCAAGGCTGGTGCGCCCGGCAATCGCCGCGATCTCTTCCAGCGGCAGCTCGCGCGAGAGCGTCACGCGGCTCGCGCCCAGCTCCTCGCACAGGCTCACACCACGCGCGTCGTGCACGTTGGCCTGGGTCGACACGTGAATCTCGGCCCCGGGCAGCCGGCGACGCACCTCGACCAGAAAACCCCAGTCCTGGATGATCAGGGCGTCGGCCCCGGCGTCAAGCACGCGCACGGCGTCGTCGACGGCACCGGCGAGCTCGTCTTGTGCCACGACCACGTTCATCGTCACGTAGACACGGGCGTCATGGGCATGAGCCAAGCTGCACAGGCTCGCAAGCTCGTCGAACGATATGCCGCCCGCGCGACGGCGCGCGTTGAGGGTGCCCGTCACGCCGCAGTAGATGGCATCGGCTCCCCCGGCGATGGCGGCAAGGAACGCCGCGCGGTCGCCCGCGGGGGCCAGAAGCTCGGGTATGTCATGCTCGCGTGTCATGGGCTACGAGTCTAGCAAAGCTCGCGCGGGCCCTACTCGGCAGGCTCCATCGAGACGAGCTCAACCTTCCACGCAAAGTCGTGCGAGGTCAGGCCGTGGCCGCCCACGACCATCTCACCCACCTGGTTGTCGAACGGATCGTTGCGCAGCACGTCGCAGGCAGGCGCAAGATTACCCTCGAACTGCGCGTTTGCCACCATGCGCCACGGCCCCAGGTTGCCAAAGTAGAAGCGGCGCCGTGCCTCATCGCCATCGCGGCGGGCGGCGGAGCCAAACGAGCAGTCGGCCCAGAGCCAGCCCAGCCCCCCGACGTAAAACATCGCCCAGTCGTGCGGGCCCACATGGTCGGGTGCGGCATACAGACCGCTCTGCCAGCGGGCGGGCACGCCACCCAGGCGACACAGCGTGATGAACGTGAGCGCAAAGACGCCGCAGTCTCCCCGCAGCGACTTAGCGCAGTTGTCGGCAATGCCGTCGAGCAACACATAGGCGGGCTGGAAGCGATAGTCCACGTTCTTGGTCACGTAGTCATAGGCAGCCCGCGCGCGCCCCAGCGCGTCGCCCTCGGCAAGGCCCGCAAAGATGCGGTCCGCGAGCGCGCGCAGGTAGGGGGTAAAAGCAACGTGTGGCCGATCCTCCCGCAAGTCGGCGAGGCAGGGCGCGGGAGCCATGCCGACGCGCGGTGCGGGCGCGGCCGGGGCGTCCGCCCACAGGTCTGCGTAGGGGGCGCAGATCGTGTACTCGTACTCGACATAGAAGCCGCGCGTGCCCTCTCGCTCCCAGTACATCGTGCGCTGCGGCGCGTCCTCGGCGGCAGCGATACCGCCCGGCGTGGCGTCGACCACGCGCATGTCCGCCTGCTGCGGGCACGCGGCCGGCAGCGGCAGCCAGCACCTCACCGGCGTGTCGGCGCCAATCTCAACACCCTCGCCCGCCTCGATGCTCGCGCGGATGCGAACGCGGCGCGCGGCGTGACCCCGCTCGCGCATCTCGTCAATCGTGGCGAGCTGCTCCGTGCGGTCGGGCGCAGGGCACGAGAGCCCCGGCACCTCCTCGGGATACTTGCGCAGCGCGTCGAGAAAGCTCGCGAGGAAACGCTGCTCGCCCTCGACGAGACGCCAGTCGATGCGCCCGCGGTCAATGAGGGCGTCGAGGTCCCCCTCGCCAAAGTCGGGCCACTCGGCACGAATCTGGGCCAGGGCCTGCTCGCGCGTCACGCAGAAGTCGCGCGGCGCCCGCAGCATGCGGGCGCGCTCGGCACGCAGGCAGGCGGCGAGCTCGGGGCGCGCTCCGGCGGCGAGTTCGTCCTCGATGAGGCGAACGGCGTGCGCGAGCTCGCCCGCGTCCTTGAGGCGCGCGATCTCTGCGGGAAGCCCGTCGTCAAGGTGTCGGATGTCCTCGTTCGTCGCGTCGAATTCGCCCATCTCGTCTTTGCTCCCCGTCTTCTCGTCATGGCGCGGGCGCTGCGGGCACAAGGTCCGCAGCGCCACATACGCCCCATGGTAGCCCTAACGAGCTCATCAAGGCTCGCACCAACCGCTCGCCGGACCCGCGGGGCACCGTTCGCCGCAAATTTGGGCTATGCCGCACGGCCGCGCATATCCAGGCGGCAGGCAGGGGCGCCCGCCGCACCCAAGCAGAACA